>DATIKK010000176.1:0-34591 GCA_035477635.1 Bacteroidales bacterium
TCAATGCAAACTTTTGTAACTAAATTATGCCATTTATTTTTATATTTGAAAAATGGTCGGATTCGCGTAAAAGGTTTATTTCGGTTTTCATCCGTTAATAATTCGATAATTAAGGTCGGATGAACCCCGAAGGGCTCGCTAAAAGCAAATTCGCATATTGAATTTTAATGTGTGTTTGCGTTTTACAAATCATGCTCGTTTCATCCGTAAATAATTTTTTAATTAAGGTCGGATGGAACTCGCATGTTGAATATTAATGCGTGTTTGTTTTTTACCTATCATGCTCGTTTCATGTTAATAGGTAATTATTAAAAAAATTGTTTTCAGCAAGATAAAACCAAATTACAATGGATACGCCTGAAAATGACAATTTGCAATCGGAATTAAATAAACTTCGCAAAGAAAATAAAAGATTATTGCGATTGGTCGAAAACCTGCTGCCGGAAGAGGAGAAAAATAACATTTTTCTTAAGGATAGCAATATTGACTTTTCAAATTACGGGAGCGATGGGCCAATTTTGCATTTTGTTTTAGACCAAAACGGCGTTATAAGGGTAGCATCAAGGGAATGGGAAACATTGCTTGGGAGAAAGATTAAAGATACTGAAGGCAGAGTGATATTCGATCTTATTCACACGGATTTCAGACAAAAAGTGCGTGAATTGCTAAGCAACCTTGCTTTAACACCATATTCAACGGCAATCATTAAATATATGATGCGGCACAAGAGTGGTACCTGGCAATGGCACGACACAGTAATCACATCTAAAATTGACGAATCTGGCAAGAGCATGGTATTTGAGGGCATTTCCCGCGATGTATCACATTTTATGAGCTGCCAGAACAAATTGCTCAACAACATACAACTTTTGAATGAGGTTACCGGGAATATGTTCGATACGGTTATTATAACCGACCACAAGACGAAAATTTTATATTGCTCCGAATCGATAGTACAATGGGGATACATGCCTTCAGAGCTGCTTGGCAGAAAGGCTCTTGATCTTATTCACCCTATCCAGGCGGTTCAAATAAAACAGGAAGACCTTAATTTGTTTAAACAGGATCAACCCCTGCGAAACGAATTGAAAATCCGCGTTGCCAACGGTAATTTTTTATGGTTTGAGGTCCTTGGAAAAGAATTGCCACCCGGGCACGGACAAAAAGGCAAAAGGTTTTTTTTCAGCCTGAGGAGCATACACGAAAAAAAAATTGCTGAGGAGAACCTGAAACTAAGCGAGTCAAAATTCCAGCAACTGAACAAGCTCGTAAGGTTAATGGCCGACAGCCTGCCCGATATGATTTGGGCAAAAAATCTGAAGGGCGAATACCTGTTTGCCAATAAAACTCTGTGTGAGACCTTTCTTAATACAAGCAACACAGAATGTCCAATCGGAAAAACAGATGAGTATTTCTTAATAAACGAACAGGAAAAAAGCCTTGATAAACCTAATTGGAAAAGTTTTTTAGAACTCTGTGCAGAATCCGACCAGATTACTCTTAGTGCAATGTCTCCCATGCAATTCGAAAAGTTTGGGGAGATAGGCGGAAAACCTGTTTTCCTAAATGTGAGTAAATTGCCCTTTTTAAATGAGAACGGTGAACTGATTGGAGTGGTAGGTTCGGCCAATGACATTACCCAATTAAAAGAGACCCAGAAAAAACTGGTTGAAATAAACGAAACCTACCAGGGTATTTTTAATGCGCTTACCGAAGCAATATACGTTTTGGATGAAACCGGCAAGTTTATTGAAGTAAATAAAGGAGCTGAACTCATGTATGGATACAGCAGGGAGGAGTTAATAGGGCAAAGTCCACAAACAGTATCAGCTCCCGGAAAAAATGACCTTGAAAAAATTCTTGAAAAAATGGCCACAGTGCCCAAAACAGGAATTCCGGCCAGGTTCGAATTCTGGGGTATTAGAAAAAACAGGGAGATTTTCCCAAAAGAGGTCATAGTTAATAAAGGGAATTACTTTGGCAAGCCTGTGCTGATTGCGACAGCACGCGACATTACAGAAAAGAAACAATGGGAGGAAACCCTGGTAAAATACAGGCAACGTATTGAACTTGCGGCAAGCGCTGCACGGTTCGGAGTTTGGGAATATGATATAATTAACAAAAAATTCGGTTGGGATGAATGGACTAGGACGCTATATGGAGTAAAAGGCAAAGAATATTCCGGAGAATATGGTTTAATAGAACAATTGATTCATCCCGACGACATAACAAAAGTGAAGTACGAAACAGAACTGGCATTGGCAGAAAAACCGGAATTTCATATAGAATACCGAATTAATAAACCCAAAGGCGAATTGCGTTATATGCGAACTGCAGCCGTAGTAGTACGAAATTCAGAAAACACGCCGATCTGGCTAGCCGGCATAACTTATGACGTTACCGAGCAAAGAATGGCGGAACTGCAACTAAGCACAAGCGAGGCACATCTTAAGGCCATACTTGGAAGTTCATCCGAAAGTATCTGGGCGATTGACAGAAACTATAAGGTTCTGTTCACAAACGAGGCTTTTCAGTATTCCTGCCTTGATATATTTGATGTTTCGGTAGAAAAAGGCAAAAATATTTTAATGTATAATGAGATCCCCGAACAGTCAATTTGGAAAGCAAGATACGACCGGGTTCTGAGTGGCGAAAGGATAGAATTTACAGATGAAATTTCGAAAAACGGCGACCTTAAGTATATTGAAGTGGCCATGCAGCCGATAATAATCGGAGGAGAGGTAATAGGGGTATCCTGTTTTGGAAAAAACATAACCCCGAAAGTAGTAGCAGACAACCAACTAAAATACGAAACCGAGTTACGCAACATCCTGGTAGAACTGTCAACCGAATTTATCAACCTTCCTTTTGACCTCCTCGAATCGGCATTAAGGAAATCGCTCGAACGAATGGGGTCTTTTTTCGATGCCGACAGCGCTTTCATTTTCGAATACGATTTTATCAATAATCTGGGCAGTATCAGGTACGATTGGGTAAAACCTGGTCATACATCCTATTTCAGCAGCCTGCAAAACATTCCGTTCACAAGTTTTGAGCAATACATAGCAACACACTTAAGGGGTGAGCCCCTGTATATTAAGAACAGGACTATGGTGGAAGATCAAAATTTAAGGGAGTTTCTGCAAAATGTGGAGGTTGAAAGCGTAATAACTCTGCCGTTAATGCGGGCCGGTGAATGCATAGGCTTTGTTGGCTTTGACAAATCCCAGAAACCAATTCATTTTACGCCTTATGCCCACCAACTCCTCCAGGTTTATGCCCAAATGATAGTGAACGTAATGGAGCGCAAGAAAACTGAAGAAAGCCTGAAAGAAATCATGCGGTTTGCCAACCTTCAGCTTGCCAATGTCGAATCGGTAATCGAAAACACTACCGACATTATCTGGGCATTAGACAAACAGCACAGGTTGTTGTATATCAACCGTAATATGAAAAATGTCTATCGGAATATTTTTGGTATTAACTTTGATGATGAAATTCGAGCCTTTGAATCAACACCATCGGCTGTCCGCAAACTATGGGATGACCGGTACAATAAAGCCTTACAGGGAAGCCGGTTCACTTTTGAATATCCCATCGATTCACCAACAGGAACCCATTTTTTCCAAATGTCAATGAATCCTATACTGGTCGATGGCGAAATAATTGGCGTTACTTGTTTCGGGCGCGATATAACAGAAATCAAGAATTCGGAAAAGGAACTGATTCGGGCTAAGGAGCGGGCTGAGAAAAGCGACCGCCTTAAATCGGCATTTCTGACCAATATGAGTCATGAAATCAGAACCCCGATGAACGGAATCCTTGGTTTCGCCGAATTGCTCAAAACCCCTGGACTCAGGGGCGAAGATTTAAGGGAGTATATTGACGTTATTCATAAAAGCGGTACACGAATGCTCAACGTAATAAACAACATTGTGGATATTTCAAAAATAGAAGCAGGACTTATGCAGGTTCAAATTAAAAAAACTAATCTAAACAAGCTGTTCGAGTATATTCTGGCCTTTTTTAAACCTGAGGCAGAAGCAAAAGGGTTAAAGTTTTACCTGAAAAATACATTGCCCGACCAGAGCGCTATAATCAACACAGATCAGGAAAAGGTTTATGCCATTTTGACCAATCTGATTAAAAACGCTCTTAAATATACCAGGCATGGCTATATCGAACTGGGATTCGAAAATAAAATCACTTTTTTCGAACTTTATGTAAAAGACACAGGTATTGGCATACCAAAGAGTAGTCAAACAGCAATTTTCGAAAGATTTGTACAGGTAGATTTTGACGACAAACAGGCATTGCAGGGAGCAGGACTCGGCCTGGCTATTTCAAAATCATATGTCGAAATGCTGGGTGGTAAAATATGGGTCGAAAGCCAGGAAGGAGAAGGGTCGTGCTTTTTCTTTACCGTTTCATGCAATACAACTACCGATGCCCCTGAAACTCACCCTGAAGAAGGAAAAATTATGCAATCGCCCCCAAAAGATTTCAATTTCGGCAAGCTTAAAATTCTGATTGCTGAGGATGACGAAACCTCTCAGGAACTTCTGACAACCGCTTTGCAAAAAGTGGCAAAGGAAATATTAATTGCACCGAACGGTGTTGAGGCCGTGGAGATATGCAGGGCAAACCCGGATATAAATCTAATTTTAATGGACCTGCGAATGCCGATTATGAGTGGCTACGAGGCAATAAGGCGCATCAGGGAGTTTAACAGGGCCGTAATAATTATTGCACAAACCGCCTTTGGCATGGCAGGCGACAGGGAAAAAGCGATTCGTGCCGGATCTAACGATTATATATCAAAACCTATAAAGCCATCGAAGCTGAATGAGTTAATTTACAAACACTTCGCTAATGAATAGGCTTTGGAGCCACCTGCTTGCAGCAATGGTTACCTGCTAACTACCAATCTGGTTACCTGAGTTGTGCCATCATTGGAAATAATCCTTACAAAATAAACTCCGGCAGTTAACCGGCTTATGTCGAGTTCAAACCGGGTGTAGGCAGTCAATACTACCTGCCCGAAAATATTGGTTATATAGATTCTAAAAGATGTTTCGCCTGTGGCGATGTAAAGAATGTCGCGTGCAGGATTGGGGAAAATGGTTACCCCGACCTCCGCACCATCGAACTGTACCGCGCTAATTTGCGAGTAGGAGTATGCCCCGTCGTAATCAGTTTGTTTCAGGCGATAATATGATATCCCTCTTAATGGGTTGTGGTCGAAAATTCTGTACCTGAGGGTTCGGGACGAATTGCCAGCCCCGTCAACAAGCGTAAGGATATCCCAGATGGCAGCGTCACGGCTTCGTTCCACTGTAAAAAAGTCGTTGTTGGTTTCGGAAGCAGTTGCCCACCGAAGCTCAACGTTGTCGGGTCGGGCTGTGGCCTCAAAATAAAGCAGTTCGATGGGCAATGGTATTTGAACCAGAGTCCCAGCGCAACCAATAAAAAACCCCGATGCTCGCCCGCCAAAGAAAATGCTGTTGTTAAAAGGGAGATGACCTTGAACAAAACAGGCAAAATTTTCTCCCGATGCAATTCTTCCTGCAAATATCAGATTATTTACCACACCCGGAGGTTGGATAAAGCAAAACAGGTTTTCCCCCGAACCCCGACCGCCTCTGAAAATGAGATTGTTAACAGCCGGATAAGCTTGCATGAAGCATGCTAAGTTTTCTCCTGAGCCAATTCTGCCGGAAAAGATCGGGTTGTTGAACACGCCCGCGGGTTGCACAAAGCATGCGGTATGGCTGCCATCGGCAATCCCTCCGGCGAAAATGAGATTGTTTTGAACAGGTGCGGGTTGGTAGAAACATGCCATCATTCCTGTGCCCGAAACCCCACCACTGAAAACAGCATTATTTGTTGGGATATAAGGTTGGATGAAACAGCCAAAATTCTGGCCGGAACCGCTACCGCCGGCAAAAATGTAGTTATTGGCAAAAATGCCGGGGTGTAGGTAGCAGGCAAGATTTTCGCCCGAAGAAATACCACCCCTGAAGATAAAGTTGTTCCAACCGGCACCAGGGTCCATAAAACATGAAACGAAATAGCCTGAAGCTATGCCGCCGGCAAAAATGGGATTGTTGATTGGTATCTGGGGCTGGACAAAACACCCGGTTATTTCGCCTGACGCAATGCCTCCGGCGAAAATTACATTATTTATTGCTACTTCCGGTTGGCTAAAGCAAAATACAGAAGCTCCGGAGGCTATCCCGCCCCTGAAAATGGCGTTATTTGATTCTGCTGCTGCCTGCATAAAACAAGCAAGGTTATCGCCGGACGCGATACCGCCACTAAAAAGCGGATTGTTTAATACCCTCTCGGGTTGCAGTAAACATGCCACAGCCTCTCCCGAGGCAATACCACCGCGAAAGATGGAATTGTTGGGGTCGAAATAAGCTTGTGAATGGCAACCAACACTTTCTCCCGAGGCAAAGCCCCCGGTAAATATGGAATTATTTGTTGGGGCAAGCGGCTGGGCAAAACAGGCTGCTGCGACACCAGAGCCCACACCTCCGGAGAAGATTGAATCGTTCTGGCCAAATGCTGCATTGACCAGAAACAGTGTTATAACCCAAAAAATGGTATGCTTCCCGGACAACATAACAGAACCTTACTGCTTAAGGAATGGATCTGCCCAGCCTGATGCCATAAGTCGAAGCACGTGCTCCAGCTACTGAAAGGCTGGCAGAGGTGCGGTCAGAAAGTTGAGCATTTGTCGTTGTGCTTAACCAACTCCCTCCACGCAGTCCTCCCGAAGCAGGCCATCCTGTAACATTAGCGACGCCTGCAGCGTTGAGCAATCCATCGCCATGCATGTATCCTGCAAAAGTTCGTTGCACATCAATTCCTGCTGATACTATCGACTCATACAAGTTTCCGCTCAGCTCCATCACGCCGTAGTATGAGCCTCCTGATTGCTGGCGGTTGGTTGCCGCACTTGCAAAACTGCCGCAGCGCATCGGCCCCAGAATTGCAGGCGCGTTTCCAAAGGAAACATTTGCCCCCACATTTGATGCGGCCTCGTTGTTGCGGCCTGAGTTGATCAAAGTATTTGCATTGGTCTGCATTGTATTGCCCCATGCGCGTTCGTTGGCCATAGGCCAAAGGTGCCCGCGGCCGGCCTTTTCATATTCCAGTTCTGTAATGGGCCGCAAGCCTGCCCAATCGGCAAAAGCACGCAAATCATCAAAACTTGCAAAGTTCACCGCTATGTGCTGCCCGTCATCAATTTCTCCGTCAATATTGTTTCCGTTCAAATCGTTGCCGTAAATCCTTAGGAATGTTCCCCCCGGGTCAGACAATAATCGTATTCCATTCCTGTTGAGAGGAGCGGTAGTAGTTGTTACGGTACTCATGTAATTATACAGAATAGTGGTGGAAACCCTGGCAGCCTGCTGGGTTCGGGTAAGCCTGTTCAGGAATTCCTTGTACATCAGTTGGGAGAGTTCATATTTCATAATGTAAAAACCCCGGAAGCCCTTAGGAAAATCTGCCGGAAGAGTACCCGCAGAACCGATTGTATTGTTGCCGGTTGTAGAGCTGCCCCATAGCTCGGTGGGAGCTAAATTGCCTATGGTGATCGCGGCTTCGGAGGTTACTTGAAAAGGGGTAGGTTGGTTCCCCGCGATAAAATGTCCCGATGAAACCGAAGTGCCGTTGGTATTGTCGCCAAGCCAGAAGGTTCCCTGGGGGATAAACACCATCTCGATAGCGAAAACACAGATTTCGACAGTTGCATCGTCGGCAAGTCCGTTGGCCCCGTAGTTCCACCGTAGTTGTACATTGGTAAAATTGACCGGCCCGATGCCATCTGCGCTCCTGTGCAAAAACACACCTGCAACCGGATTGGTTGAAGGATGAAAAGGCAAGGTGGTGTTAACCAGCCCGGGAGCAATTACACTGCCCACAGGAGCCGCATGCCCTATATTGTTCAGGGAGGCGTGGAACCAGTCAATATTGCCGCTGAGACGGAACTTCACGAAAATCCAGGCGGCATCCCAATTGCTCTCCAAAGTGGAGGTTCTCCACGAATTTTCCCATGAAACATCGAAGGTTATCATTGAAAAGTCGTCAACAGGGTTTTGCCCCGTGATGTTTACATTGCTCACGATAATGTTGTTGGCCGTTGCCTGAAAGCCACAAATAAAAAAGGCTACACAAAGCCATACTGGTGTAGTTTTCTTCAAGATGTTCATCCGTAAATAATTTTAAGATTAAGGATTAACAAAAATTTTAGTTGCAAAGAAAATAAAATAACATTAACTTAATATTAACAAAAATGAACTAACTTCAATTTTGCAATAATAGAACACAACAAATAATAGCTAAACGAGAATTTTTATAAATCCGTATAAAACAACAAAAAAATCAATACATTATGTTTAAGTAAATAATTAAAAAAACGATAAATCTTTGGCAGGTTAACTCCCAACGATTATTAATGCCTAATTTTGCACATGTTTGCAAAATTATGTCATTAGTTAACAAAAGCATTGTCTGGTTTCTTAGAAACCGTATCAGCAGAATTGAGCGCTTCATGAACCACCCCCATGAGGTTCAGCAGGAGGTATTTACCAGGCTGGTTCGGTTTGCCGAAAAAACTGACTGGGGCAGGCTATATAACTATAAATCGTTGAGGAACTACAATGATTTTGCCGGCCGGGTGCCATTGCAGGATTACGATCAGGTAAAACCCTACATAGAAAAAATGCGCAGGGGTGAAAACAATCTGCTTTGGCCTACCAAAACCTATTGGTTTGCAAAGTCAAGCGGCACTACATCCGACAGGAGCAAGTTTATTCCGGTAACCCGGGAATCACTGGCCGAATGCCACAAAAAAGCGGGTGCAGACGTAATGACTCTTTATTGTCATAACCGACCAGGTACAAAGGTATTTGAAGGAAAAGGTTTGGTTTTGGGAGGCAGCCATAAGTTGAGCGAATTCGGCAAAAATGCCCGTTATGGAGATTTGTCGGCTATTTTGCTGCAGAATTTCCCATCATGGGCAAAATCATTTCGCACTCCTGCACTTTCGCTTGCTCTGCTCGACAACTGGGAGGAAAAACTTGACAAGATTGCCCATACCACCAAGAATGAGAACGTTACCAGCCTGAGCGGCGTTCCTTCGTGGAATCTTATCCTTTTGAAAAAAATCCTTGAAATCACCAGGCGCCAACATATCCTCGAAGTGTGGCCCAATCTTGAATTGTTCAACCATGGAGGGGTGAGCTTCGTACCTTACCGCGAGCAGTTTGAAAAACTGATACCCTCCGACCAGATGTACTACCTCGAAACATACAACGCCTCCGAAGGATTTTTCGGAGCCCAGGACCAGGCCTTTTCGAAAGACATGTTGCTGATGCTCGACCATGGGGTGTTTTACGAATTCATTCCGCTGGAGGATATTGACAAAGCTGAACCCCGCGTGGTAACACTCGAACAGGTTGATACCCATACCAATTATGCAATGGTGATTTCGACCAATGGCGGCCTCTGGCGCTATATTATTGGCGATACAATTAAATTTTCAAGCCTTGCGCCCTACCGCATCCGATTAACCGGTCGCACCAAGAATTTTATAAATGCCTTTGGCGAAGAAGTAATAGTTGATAATTCCGACAGCGCATTAAATAAGGCCTGCAAGGTTACCGGGGCCATCATTGCCGAATATACAGCTGCCCCTGTTTATTTGAAGGAAAAGGAGCATGCAGCCCACGAATATCTGATTGAGTTTGCAGTGGAGCCTGAAAACCTCGAAACCTTTGCCGATGTGCTTGATAGCGAACTTCAGAACCTCAATTCGGATTATGAAGCCAAACGGAGCAACGATCTTATGCTTAAAAAGCCTGTGGTTCGCAGTTTGCCCCGCGATACATTTCTTCGCTGGTTAAAATCGAAGGGCAAAATGGGCGGGCAGAACAAAGTACCCCGCCTGTACAACGAAAGAAAATATGTTGAGGACATACTTAATTTTATAAAGGTGTGAGGCGCCATCAAACATGGGTTTTGGCGCTGCTGGTATTTTTGTGCCCTTTGGTTCTGAGGTCGCAGGAAGCAATCAGTTTTAAGCTGCTGGCAACCATCCCCGTTAGCAGTTTCTTTTTCACAACCGACCCTCTTGGAAATCTTTACTGGATCTGCGAAAACGGCCTAACCCGCCAGGAATGGCCGAATGGAAACCGCGTACAATACTCCAACCAGGCTCATGGGCGAATATGCCTTGTCGAGGCTGGCGACCCGCTAAACATCATGGTGTTTCATCCCGAATTCAACCTGGTTCTTTGGCTTGACCGCAATCTTAATCCAAAAGCCGGACCTGGTGTATCTCCTTTCGGAGAGGAATTCCCCACAACTATTGGCAGTTCGCAACTTGGAGGGTTCTGGGCTTTTATGCCCCAAAAGGCACGCTTACAAAGATTTAATCAGGCATTCAGGCTGCAGGCGCAGAGCCTTCCATTTTTCGAAATCCTTCCGGGTTTCGCCCCCCCTTCTTTTATCATCGAGTCAGATGGCCGCATATTTGTTGCAAGCCCCTGCCATGGAATTGCCATGTTCGACAATTTCGGAAATTTTCTTTCTTTACTGCAACGAAAAGGTATTACACAATTTCAGGTTCAAAACAATCACATTATATATTTTACAAATACAGAAATAGTTATTTTTGACGTGGAACAGAAACAGGAAACATTATTTTTGTTGCCCGAAACTCAAATCAGGTCAGGGCAGCTCAGAGGGAGGTATATTTTTATTCAAACAGAGAAAAATATTAAAGTTTACGAAGCCTCAGAGTACCTGTTCTGATTGTTCAACCCTAAAATTGTTTGTCATGCACATTGCCATTGCCGGAAACATTGGTTCAGGAAAAACCACACTTACAGGATTGTTAGCAAAGCATTATGGTTGGGAAGCTCATTACGAGGATGTTGATACTAACCCCTACCTGAACAATTTTTATGAAGATATGCAGCGCTGGTCTTTCAACCTTCAGATTTACTTTCTGAACAGCCGTTTCAGGCAGGTAATAGATATCCGAAAACGCAAAAAAACCGTGGTTCAGGATCGAACCATTTATGAGGATGCCAAAATTTTTGCACCCAACCTTCATGCCATGGGCCTGATGTCAACACGCGATTATGATAATTATAAAAGCCTTTTTGAACTGATGAGTTCGTTCATCCAGCCCCCCGACCTGCTTATTTACCTGAAGGCTAACGTTGGAACTCTTGTAAGCCAGATACAGAAAAGAGGCCGTGAATATGAAAATTCCATCCGAATAGACTACCTGCAACGTCTTAACGAAAGGTACGATGAATGGATTGATGGGTATAATCTTGGAAAAGTACTTGGTGTTAACGTTGATAACCTTAAATTCGGTGAAAACCCGGCCGACCTGGGTATTGTAGTTCAGCGGATTGATGCCGAAATTCACGGGTTGTTCTAAAACGATGAAACGAGCATCCCCTCCAGCCTAAGGCAGGCCGGACAAACACTGATGAAACAAGTTCAGAGAAGCTAAAATTAATCGTGCGGGTTCCCTAAGGGTGTCTGCAAAGTCCACTGTGAAACTCTGTGAAGAACACTGCGATACTCTGTGAAATTTGTATCACATTGATAAACAGAGTATCACATTTTATTCAAAAAGCAATGCAAAGTAAATATATTTCCAAAGCTTTGCTTATTGGACGCCCTCGGACAAGTTATTTGACCTTTAACAACAAAATTATGTTCAGATGAAAGTTATCGGCATTATACCTGCACGGTATGCTTCGACCCGTTTTCCCGGGAAACCACTCTGTTTGATTGGCGACCGGACCATGATCCGGAGGGTATATGACCAGGCGATGAAATGTTCAATTCTCGACAAAGTATGTGTGGCAACCGACGATCAACGGATTTTTGAGCACGTAGCTGGCTTTGGAAAGGCAATAATGACAGGTGATTACCATCAATCAGGAACCGACCGTTGCCTTGAGGCCGTAAATATCTTATCTGAGGAACTACCTCTGAGCGAATCCGACGTGGTAATAAATATTCAGGGAGATGAGCCTTTTATTCAACCCAATCAGATAGAAACACTCGCCGGACTTTTTAATTTGCCTGAAACCGAAATAGGTACCCTTGCCAAAAAAATGTTACCAGGCGATGACCTGGCTAATGAAAACATTGTTAAAGTGGTTTTCGACAATCAGAGTATTGCATTGTACTTCAGCAGATGGGCGCTCCCCTTCACAAGAGGCAAACCTTTTTCCTCATGGCTGAACGAACACCCCTATTACCAACATTTGGGCATGTACGGATACCGGCTGGAGGTATTAAAAAAAATAGCCGTTTTGTCGCAAAGCAGTCTCGAAAAAGCCGAATCGCTTGAACAACTTCGCTGGCTTCAGAACGGTTATAAAATAAGAGTGGGGATTACAAGCCATTATTCGATTGGTATTGATACTCCCGGCGACCTTAAGAACATACCTTCAGATCTTCTTTAGCCTTATGCAGGAACCTTTCTCCTTTTTTTTCGTAGCAATAAAAAATTGTTAAAACTTTTTTATACTTTTAATACGTATTTATCTGATATAAGCATTTTAAATTTTTTCAGAAATAATGGGTTTTTAACAGTTAATTCCAATTAAAACCAGATGTTACCCCTTTCGGGGAAAAATTAGATTTACAACAAAAAACGAGCATGATTCGTTAAAAACATATCCGGATGAAACGAAGTTCAACGAAGCTAAATATCATCATGAGAACTTAATCCGGCTTTAATTTTAAAATTATTTACGGATGAAATGGCCACGCAAATACTTTACACCAACCGGAATGATTATTCTGGCCGTTCCATGCGACCTTAATTAAAAAATTATAATCACATGAAAATAGGAAACTACATCAGCGAATTGCTTTTTGAGCACGACCCGGTAGTTCTGACTGGTTTTGGAACGTTTTCCACAAAATACATTCCGGCCCGTTTTATCCCCGAAGAAAAGAAGATTGAATCGCCCCGGAAAGTTGCGGATTTTTTAGCCGGGAAAGCTGAGGGAGGATCTCTTTTGATTGAATACGCTTCCAAAAAGGAGCAAAAACCAGCAGAGGCTGTAGAAAAATATATTTCTGAATTAGTTGCCGAAATAAAGGTAACCCTCGCCTCAGGTCAGAAGGTTCAACTTGACAAATTAGGCACATTACTAACCGATGCTGAAGGGAAAATCCTGTTCGAGCCCAATCTTGAAGTAAACTACCTTGCCGACACCACCGGAATGGCCGCGATAAGTGAACCATCCGCAGCTAAGCCAACTTCTCCGAAGCCCCAGGCAGCCAGGCAGGATTTGGATAATTCTAATGATAAAAAAACGCCGAAGGATACCGTTCCGGTCGAAACAATGCGACCGCAGCAGGCCGTTCCTTCAAATTTGCGGGTTGATCAATCCAAACCTTCAAAATCATCAAAACGCTATGAGCTGGCCGAAAAAGATCAACCTCCCGTTACCGGAATAACCAGACAGGAACTTCCAAGGGGCATCAAATGGCTGGCATGGTTAATAGTTCCATTGGGCATACTCATCATTATCCTGGTTATAAATTGGAGACATATTATTGGTCTTCAACCTGACGAACCTCGCCAGGTTAGTCCTACCGAAGCCATTATGGCAGAGCCTGGGGCCGAACAAATGCCAGGAGATACGCCGGCCGAAACCAATCAGGCCGCCCTGCCTGAAGTTACCGGGCCAATTGTGCCGGAACCAGGCCGGATGGTATATTACATAGTTGTCGGAGCTTTTCAGGACGAAATGCTTGCCAACCGGCAGGTCAGTGCCTTACAGGCTCAGGGAGCCCGGCAGGCCAGCGTTTTCATGAGAACAGACCTTGGGTATCACAGGGTGTGTTATGGTTTCTTTTACACCCTGGCAGAAGCCGAAGCCCAACTGCCACATGTGCAACAAAACATCCAGGCCGGAGCATGGATTCTGCCCCGAAGAAACTAATTTGTCATTGCCTTTGTTGTGGGAAAGCAGAAACTGAAACGCTTCGCCGAAATCAATTTTTTTCCTAATGTAATTCAGCCTGGCGACCGTTACCCGGTAGAGGATCATCCCTACAAAGGAAAATGGAGTAAAGTGTTTTTTGGGAACAACAATCCAATAGTTCTCGAAATCGGCTGTGGAAAAGGGGAATACACCCTGGCACTTGCCCGGAAGTTTCCGGAGATAAATTTTATTGGACTCGACATAAAAGGAGATCGCATATGGAAAGGGGCAAAACAATCTATTAACGGAGGATTGACAAATGCAGCTTTTTTAAGAATACAGGCCGAAAGAATTTGTTTTTTTTTCGACACAGGAGAAATTAATAGTATCTGGCTTACATTTCCCGACCCTCAACCACAGAAATCGCGCGAAAAAAAAAGGCTTACCTCCCCCGAGTTCCTGAAACGATACTCCAAAATCCTCGCCGCCGGTAGTTTCATTCACCTGAAAACAGATAATACAGACCTTTTTGAATATACCCTCGATGTAATCATTGGAGGCAACCACCACCTCGGGGTCTTTTCAAACGACATTCATAAAGAAGCAAACCCGTCAACATTATTTTTAAAAGAAACCCAAACCCACTACGAGAGACAATTCCTGGCTTCCGGAGTGCCCATAAAATACCTGTGTTTTGTACTCGCTGAACTAAATGAATCCTGAATTATCATTTTTTGAAAAGGTACATGCTGTTGCACGTCTTATACCTTACGGTCGTGTTACCTCATACGGTGCTATTGCAAAATACCTGGCAAGTCCCGGGTCAGCCCGGATGGTAGGCTGGGCCATGAATAATTCACACTCATGCTCCGAACAAGTCCCGGCACACCGTGTAGTAAACCGTCAGGGGTTGCTGACAGGCAAATACCATTTTGGGGGACCATCGGTAATGAAACAATTACTCGAATCTGAAGGAATTAAGATAATGGATGACAAAGTGGTAGATTTTGTCAAAAAATTTTGGGACCCGACCAAAGAACTATCATTGTAAGCGCCTCGATTTTTATGATTTGGTCTGGAAAAAAAGAACTACTTTTACAGAGTCTAAATAAAAATTATGCCGACAATTAACCATGATCAGGTGCTTAGCGCTCTCGGCCAGGTAATCGAACCCGACCTTAAGAAAGACCTGGTTAGCCTTGGAATGGTGCGTAATCTCAGCATTGACGGAAGTAGGATAAAGTTTACGGTTGTACTTACAACTCCGGCCTGCCCGCTCAAAGATAGCATAAAAAATGCATGTGTACAGGCTATTCACGACCTGGTAGATCCCGGTGCCGAAGTCGAAATAGAATTAACCGCTAATGTTTCGAGCGTCAGAAACCAGAATGATCCAATACTGCAAGGTGTAAAAAATGTCATAGCAGTGGCAAGTGGTAAAGGCGGAGTAGGCAAATCGACGGTGGCTGCCAATCTTGCTGTAACTCTTGCACAAAGCGGTGCCCGAACTGCACTGGTCGATGCCGACATCTACGGTCCTTCAGTACCTCTTATGTTTAACCTGGTAAATGAACCCCTTGGGGTTGTTGAAGCAAACGGACGAACCCTCGTGGTTCCGCACCGTAAATTCGATATTTCTTTGCTTTCGATTGGATTTTTCGTTGATGCCTCAAAAGCTTTAATCTGGCGGGGACCTATGGCATCTTCGGCGCTTAAGCAACTTTTTTCAGATGCCGACTGGGGCGAAATCGATTACATGATAGTAGATCTTCCGCCCGGAACCGGCGATATTCACCTGTCGCTGGTACAATCAGTTCCTCTCACAGGGGTTTTGGTAGTTACTACCCCTCAGGAAATGGCACTTGCCGACGCAAGAAAAGCCGTAAACATGTTTTCGAACGAAAAAATCAATGTTCCGGTTCTCGGCATAGTTGAGAATATGTCATGGTTTACTCCGTCAGAATTGCCCAATAACCGTTATTATATTTTTGGGAAGGAAGGCGGGAAAAATATGGCAAGAAATCTGGCGTTACCATTTCTGGGACAAATTCCAATCATAATGTCGGTGCGCGAATCGGGCGATAACGGAAAACCAGAGGTGCTGCAGGAGAACAGCCACTCGAAGCCATTTTTCGACAAGTTGGCAAATAATCTTGTGAGGCAGGTATCCATCGCTAATGCACGAAAACTTGAAACGCGCACCTTGCTGTCCGAAAGTTAAAGTTTAATACCCTTATTAATTGGTTCCTATAAATTTTTGTAACTATGACTCCAACCCCAAGAAACGAACTTATTAAAAAAGTAGAAAATGTAATCGACCAGATTCGCCCTTATTTGCAGGCCGATGGAGGGAACATACGTTTTGTGGAACTCACAAACGATAATGTAGTGAATGTTGAATTGCTTGGTGCTTGCGGCTCATGCCCGATGAGCCAGATGACATTAAAAGCTGGCGTTGAGCAGGCGGTAAGAAAGGCTATTCCGGAAATAAAATCGGTGGAAGCCATTTAATTCCTTCGGAAGAAAGATTCCGGTATTAATGGGCTGGAGATCAATCCCTGAATTATTCAGGGTAGCGGGCTACTAAGGGCATTTTGCGGCCTGAGCCAAAAGCCTTTTTCGATACCCTAAGTACAGGAGGAGCCTGGTAGCGTTTGAATTCACTCAGGTTTACCATTCGAATCACTCTGTGAACAGTATCGGCATCAAACCCTGAGGCAATAATATCGGCTGCCGGCATATTCAATTCGATAAATCTGAACAGGATTTTGTCCAGAATTTCATAAGGAGGTAAAGAGTCGGTATCGCGCTGGTTTGGCTTCAACTCAGCCGATGGTTCTTTATGTAGAATACTTGCGGGTATTATTTCCTTTTCGCGGTTTATGTATCTGGCGAGGCTATACGCTTCGGTTTTGTATATGTCGCCAATAACTGACAGCCCGCCACACATATCGCCATAAAGAGTGCCATATCCGACTGCCGCCTCGCTTTTGTTGGATGTGTTCAACAAAACATATCCAAGCTTGTTTGCCAAAGCCATCAGAACAACAGCCCTTATCCTTGCCTGAATATTTTCTTCGGCCACATCGGCGTGATAGCCTGCAAAGTTAACGTTGAGCGAATCTATAATTGAACCGTAGGTTTGGCTTATGGAGATAATATCATAGTTCACCTTCTGATCGTGGACCAATTGCAGGCTGTCACTAATTGAGTGCTCGCTGCTGTAAGGCCCCGGAAGAAGAATGGCCATGCAGTTTTCGGCCCCCAATGCTTCAACTGCCAAAGTCAAAACCAGGGCAGAATCAAGGCCTCCCGATAAGCCAAGGATTGCTTTTTTAAATCCAAGCTTGCCAAAGTACTCCTTGATCCCAAAAACCAAAGCCTGATAAATAGTTTTGCATTTCTGCCAATCGGCCATTGCCGGAACAACAGGGCTAACGGTATTTCTCATGACCGATTCCAGATCAAAGATCTCTATTCCTTCAGTAAAAGCGCCTAAACTGCCAACCAGACCACCTTTGGGGTTAAAAGCCCCGCTACTTCCATCAAAAAGCAGGTCGGTATGGCCTCCCACCTGATTGGATACAAACAGAGGCAGTTGGTATTTTCTTGCGGTTTCGGAGAAAGTTTTGAACCTGTCGGCCAGATGGTTCCAGGCAAAAGGCGAAGCCGAAATGTTGACAACAAAATCAGGATTTTGCTTTGTCAGCTCATACATAGGATTAACGGCATAAAGAGCAGGCTCTCCAAGATTCCATATATCCTCGCAAATCGTAAGGGCTATTCTCTTGTTTTTGAATGGAACTACCTGAAAATCTGTTTCCGGCTCAAAGTACCTGTACTCATCAAAAACATCGTAGGTCGGCAGCAGACCTTTACGATATATTGCCTGTATTTGACCATGTTGCAAAAAAAATGCTGCATTATACAGCCTTTTTCCAAAGGCCTTCTGATTGCGAACAGGAGCGCCCACTATGGCAGCAATATCATTGCAATGAGTTGCGATTTCAGCAACAGACTTTGAGCAAAGCTCAGCAAAACTATCAGATTCGAGCAGGTCGTGTGGCGGGTAGCCGCATACCGACAACTCACTGAAAACCACCAGGTCGGCTCCACGTTGGCGCGAATCGGAAATGGCTTCAATAATCAGGCGCTTATTTTTTTCAAAATGCCCTATGGTAAAATTCATCTGGGCAATGGCGATCTTCATCCGGAGTTGTATAACAAACGCAAATCTTCAAATACCAGGAAATCATAAATAATTCAAAAAGCAGACAATTAATTCAGCCTGCGGGTAGCCTCAAAACATCACACCAACTGTCAGTTCCAGATAATTGCTTATGGCGCTTGGGGTACGACCTGTTACGGGATTGGTTCCTTTGAGGATATTGGTAAATCCGTTGTTGAAAGTTAACCCGGCAAGGATTGCAGTTGTGCCTCCCAGAGAATATTTGATGCCCCCCCCTATGATAAGCGATCCTCGCATAAGCCGGGTATCTGCAGCAATATCGTCAACCTCGACCGTTACCAGATCAGCAGGATAAAAGTCATTTGCCCTGGCGCGCAGACGAATCCCGGTTCCTATTCCAATTTGCCCAAAGTAGGTAATATAACCAATTTCCTGGGTGTGCATTTTAATTGTCAGCGGAACTTCAACGTATTGCATAAAATAGGATCTGTTAAGTAACTGAGCCCTTGGCGGGTTGCCGAAAAGAGCCTCGTATTCGAGAGCTCCCCTCATAAATGATACGTTAAATCCGGTGGAAAGCGCATAAAATTCGCCCAGCCTGAAATCACTTATAAAGCCATATGTATAGCCTATCCTAAACCCATCCTGCCTGTAACCGCGTGTTTCCGGGCGAATCCAGGATAAAACCGGAGATGCCTTCAATCCGAGACGAACGGCTGGCCTGTCAAAAGAAAAAACCGCCGGAATTAGCGATATGACAAGCAAAATTGTTACAAAAAATTTTTTCATCCGTAAATAATTTTTTTAATTAAGGTCGGATGGAACTCGCATGATTAATTTTAATGCGTGTTTGTGTTTTAGGAATCATGCTCGGTTCATCCCTTTATCGTTTGTTTAGCAAATACAATATTAGCATTAATTTTTGATATCGCTTCCCTGCATTTTTTCCAAAAACTTTAAAATTATTTACGAATAAAAATACCCAATGTTGTCAATCCCAATGGTTACAATCCTTTATTTTTGTCTTTTTAAATGGCGGTCTAATGAAAGGAATATCCCACCTTGCTGATACATGGAGGTGTGACCAGACAAGTTCTCCGATCATAATCTTAATAATCATAAACTGATGAACAAAAAAATTCTTGGTATTATTGCTATTTTTCTTATTGCCGTAGCTTTAATCTTCATTTTAACGCAAAGACAACGACCATTTTTCCAGGCCGATGTGTCGGGCATTGAAATCGAGCCTATCAGGATTGGCCGATACGAAGAGTTGCTATTCAATGTCAATCCCTTCAACCTGTATCAAGAAATAACTCCCTACATTGACCAGTTTTATGTGTTTCTTGGCGATGCCATTCATACTGAAAGCGGCCAGCAGAAACTATTCGATTATGTTACTGATCCTGTAATACGGGAAATCTATCTTGATACCCGAAAGGTTTGGCCAGATGTTGATGACCTCGAAAATGAACTTACCGAAGCGTTCAGATTTTATCGTTATCACTTTTCAGAAGAGCTTATACCACAGATTTTTACATACATTTCGGGCATTGATTATAACTACCCTGTAAAATACTACGATAATGTAATGGTAATAGGGTTGGATTTGTACCTGGGTAGCGACCATCCTCTTTACAGCAAGGCTGGAGTAGCTGAATTCAAAAGATTAGACATGCATCCACGAGCTGTAGTTGTGGATATTTTTCGAATGTTGGCCGAAAAACATTTGCAAAACACCGGATTTGTGCCTGAGCAGTTCTTAGATTTTATGATTTACGAAGGTAAAGTTTTGTATTTTCTTGACAGTATGCTTCCAAAACATCCTGACTCACTGAAAATCGCCTACACTTCGACCCAATATGAATGGATGCAGGCCAACATTGAAAGGGTGTGGACATATTTCCTCGAAAACGAATTGCTTTACTCGGGCGATAGGCCAACCATTTCGCAATTTATTGGAGAAGCTCCATTTACGTCCCCATTTTCGCAAGATTCCCCTCCGCGAACTGCCGCTTATATTGGCTGGCAAATAGTAAGGGATTATATGAGAAATCACCCTGAGGTTACTCTTTCAGGCCTTGTTAACGAGAAAGACTCGCGGAAGATTTTGAGAATGTCGCGGTTCAGACCATAATCAGGTCTATCGCGGAAGCATGAAATCCCGGTTTAAGGATTCGATAATCTGCAACACTTCCTCTCTTCCGGTGCGGGTTTCGCTGCTAGTAATCAGATAAGGAGGCAGAGGTTCCCACTGTTCGGATAGTTTTTTCAGGTAAGAAGCAATAGCTGATTGTTGCTTGTTGTGAGTAAGTTTGTCGGCTTTGGTGTACAAAATTTGAAACGGTATCTGACAACTACCCAGCCAGGCCATGAAATTAAGATCGGCAACCAGGGGCTGATGCCGTATATCGATAAGCAGAAAACTGCAAACCAGGTTTGTTCTTTTCAACAAATATTCCTTTATCATTTTGTCCCATTTCTGCTTTACCGGCAAAGGGACCTTTGCAAAACCAAATCCTGGCAAGTCGGTAAGATACCATGCACTGTTAATTAAGAAATGATTAATGAGTTGCGTTTTGCCAGGGGTAACAGAGGTTTTGGCTAATTTCGAAAAACCGGAAAGGGTGTTTATAAACGATGACTTCCCTACGTTCGATCTTCCAATAAAAGCAAATTCGGGCAAGTCGGGTTTAGGGCAATCCCAAACCGAAACAGAACTTTTTACAAATTCTGCAGTGTGTATTATCATAGTTGCAACAGAACAAAATGAAGAATACCGCCTTAAATAGAATCAAGTCCCTTGGAGGAAAGGTATTGTCCAACATACCTGTTTCGTTTAGGCTCATAAATATCGCTTATAGTAATCAAAATTCCTGTTTCCTCGACACCTCCGAAATCTTTGTTTAATGCGGTTCCAAAGGTTTTCATTGTGGAACTGAGTGCTGAATAGGAGCTAAATAAAGGCGGAACATTTTCCTTGAATTTTCTTACTGCCTGCGTAAGCAATTTAAAATTTTCTTCGAGGCTGTCGGCAGTAAATATGCTTTCCAGCTTTTTCAAAGGGGTACTCAGGGTAAGAGGCTCAAAAGGATGTACGAGTTTGTCGGGATCCGGATAAAAGCGACTTAGGAAATAAAGTATCAAATCCCTTGCATTCACGTTGAAGTGGGGGTACATGGTTACCTTTCCGAAAAAGTAACGGACATCTTCATAATCAACTACAAGAGTACCCAAACCATCCCAAAGATTATCAAGCGCATAAATGCTTTTGCGGTTAATCTGGGTTGACTGATAAACCGGCTGAACGAATGACCTGCCTAATTCAATGGTGTAAGGCAAATATTCATCAATGAACTTGCCTGAAAAATGGAATAATTTAGATGTAGCCAATTTTGGCGCTCCCAAATTATCAAAACCCTTACTGCGGCAAAGAGTGAAACGGTATCCTCCTACTATTTCCTCGCTGGCCGGATCCCACACAATCAGTTGCTCATAGGGTTCTGAGCCGGTATCGTAGGCGTCAATGTCAAGTGGTTTACCCGTGCCCCCTCCTGCTACCCTGAAGGAAAGCTCACGGAGTCTTCCTATTTCCCGCATTATGTTGGGAGAATTGTTTGCGTTTACAACATAAATATGATTCGATGCGTTGCTTGTTTTGCGCACAAAACGCTCAGGGGTCAACTCACCCATTATCAGTTGTTTGCTAACAGGTGATATCATCCCTTCCATTTTATCATTCTTAGGGTTTTGGATTGTATCTTTTTCCATCAATCAAAAATTAACTTCCCTTCCGGTAAACCATAAACATGCTTTTTTACAACTTCGGCCCATTCCACAGGAGTTTTTTCTCTTGTAAAAGTAGTAAACGGAATAGGTTTACCAAAGGTCAGGGTAATCGTTTTATTATTTTGTTTGAACATTTCGTCAACCAGATAAAGCATTTCAATATTTGCTTTAATACCGAGCCGCTTCCGCCAAAGGGCAAGATTATAAAAAAACTCTGAATTACGCCCTGTAATATGCACCGGAACAATATCGCGCCGGTATTTTACTGCTTTTGAAATAAATGTCTTTTTCCATTCAAGATCTAAAATTTTTCCTTTTTGCTTCCGAGAAACCAATCCAGCCGGAAAAATCAGAACTACCATATCGGACTCAAGAATTTCGTTAAAAGCGCTAACCGCTTCAGTGGGATTTGACCCGTGCTTGTTTACCGGTACAAATAGCTCACGCAAGCTGGGCAATTCGAGGAGTATATCGTTTGAAACAAATTTCATGTCGCGCCTTACCTGCCCAACAACATGCATAAGGGCCATTCCGTCGAGGCCTCCAAGCGGATGATTTCCAACCACAAAATAGCGCCCTTTTTCCGGAAGGTTTTCGAACCCACTTACATTCAGGGTAACCCCGAAAAGACTAAACAAAATTTCCTTTAAAAAATCATGATTCTTTAGATGCCTGAAACGCCACAAGGCATCGTTCAAATCGTCCTGGTGGGCAATTCTCTCAAGGTACCTGATAATGCTCTTTGGAATGAGGGGATATATTTTCTTCCCTTTTGTCCTGAATATCTTGTCAATGTTCAGAAAATTCTCCCTTTGCTCCATACCCTAATTCCATAAAAAATTGAAACCCTAACATTTAGTTTCAGACATTTTGGTCTTACCGGCAAATCCCGGTAAAAAATTTCATTTCAACTACAAATGTAACCATAAATGCACTGAATTTAATTTGAACACAGGTGCATCATTCTTCTTTTTAAATTGCTTTGGTGAATATAATTTCCAATATCTAAGCGTCGAACCATTTCGCTGAAACAGCTAGGAGAGCTTGAACACTAAAGCTTAATAGCTGGTTTTCAGTCCATTTCAAATAATAATTTAAATTTTTCGATTAAACTGAAAAAAGTTTTCAACAATTGTGTTAAAATGTGGTAAAAAGTGGGAAAATATCAATTATATTTACCATTCAAAATCAGGTTCAATAAACAATGGGCTATCTGCTTGGAGAATATGAATGTAAGGTCGATCCTAAGGGTCGGTTCATGCTGCCGGCAGGCTTGAAAAAGCAGCTTTCGGAGAGCGACCAGGAGCGTTTTGTGATAAACCGTGGTTTTGAAACAAATTTGACCCTCTATCCAAATAGCGAATGGCAAAAGATTTCGCAGGAAATAAACACATTGAATCTATACAGCAAAAAAAACAGGGATTTTGTCAGGTATTTCTTTCGTGGCGCTTCTGAGATTATCCCCGACTCGGCCCACCGGCTGCTTTTGCCAAAATCGCTTCTCGATTATGCTGGTATAGAAAAGGATATAGTTCTTTTTGCTTACGGAAACAGGGTTGAAATTTGGGCAAAGGAGGCCTATGAGGATATGATGGGCAGAGAACCTGAAGACTTTTCTTCCCTTGCCGAAGAAGTGATGGGTAAATTATCGAGACTACCGGACAATGAAAACCTATCATGAACCGGTGCTTGCCCATGAAGCTGTCGAAGGGCTAAACATTACTCCCAACGGGCGTTATGTTGATGCTACCTATGGAGGAGGTGGACATTCGGCTCTCATTTTGGAAAAACTGGGTGAAGGAAAGCTTATCGCCTTCGATCAGGACCAGGACGCCGGGCAAAACGTTTTAAAAGATGGAAGGCTATTATTCCTGAACCAGAATTTCAGGTATATGAAAAACTTCCTGAAGTTGTACGGATTAATTCCGGTTGACGGTATTTTGGCCGATCTTGGGGTGTCGTCGCATCAGTTTGATGAGAAGAGTCGTGGATTTTCCACACGTTTTGAAGCGCCGCTCGACATGCGAATGAACCGGGAGTCACATTTGACCGCCCGGACAATCGTTAATGAGTATTCTGAGGAAAAATTGGCCGAACTATTCTTTATGTACGGAGAATTACCATCTTCCAGGAAAATAGCAGCAGCCATTGGACTTTTTCGTAAGGGTAAAGGCATTGATTCAACTACCATGCTGATCGAAGCATTATCAAAACTATCCCCAAAAGGAAAGGAAAACAAATTTTTTGCACAGGTGTTTCAAGCCCTAAGGATAGAGGTAAACCAGGAGCTTGATGCATTAAAGGAATTCCTTGAGCAAAGCGTGGAAGTGTTAAAACCGGGAGGCAGGCTTGTAGTAATTTCTTATCATTCGCTCGAAGACAGAATAGTAAAATACTTCTTCAGGTCGGGAAATTTCAGAGGCATCATAGAAAAGGATTTTTTCGGAAACCCGGTAACCCCATTAGTGCCGGTAGGAAAGGCGATTTCTCCTTCGGCTGAAGAAATAAGGCAAAACAGCAGGTCGCGCAGCGCCCACCTTCGCATAGCGGAAACAAGAAAAAAAGATTGAAATGACAACAAACACAATAAAGAGACCAAAGGAGCGGCCTGTTAAAGAAAAAGGGTCGGCCGGAAGGTTTTTTCATTCCATTCTTGATGGAAGCCTGCTTTCGCGCGACAAGGTGGGAGCATTGTTGCCATTTATTTTCTTTTTGGTAGCCATAGCAATATTTTTTATTGCTAATAATTATCATGCCGAAAAGCAGGCAAGGGAAGTCGAAGCTCTTCGCGAAGAGGTAAAGGAACTCCGAACCCGCAATACCCTTATAAAAGCAGAGCTGATGTATCTGAGCAACCAGTCGGAAGTGGTGCGGAGGCTCTCTGACAAAGGGTTTGTTGAATCAACTGTTCCTCCCAGGCAGGTTGTACCATCTGAAGGCCGCCTGGAATTTTTAAGAAGAATTACCAATTAAATCAACTGCCGCAAAAAAGACAACATGGATGAGAAAAAGCGAATACTGAATCGTGTTTACCTTTTGTATTTTACAATGGGCGTATTCGGTCTTCTTATTTTTTTGAAGGTTATCTATATTCAGGCAGTTGAAGGGGAATACTGGAGACAACTTGCAAGACAGGCAAATCTACGGCATGAAACCATCGAAGCAATGCGCGGCAACATCTATGCTGATGACAACCGGTTGCTCGCAACGAGCATCCCTATTTATGAAATCAGGATGGATGTAAAAACCATTGAGGAAAATGTTTTCCGTGAAGGGGTCAATGCATTAGCGTTAAGGCTTTCGCAACAATTCGGCGACAAATCGCATGGTCAATACCTGGCTGAGTTAAACCAGGCACGCAGAAATGGTGAGAGGTATTTTTTGATAAGAAGAAATGTTTCACACTCGCAATTAGAGGCGCTGCGTCAATTCCCTATTTTCAGGCTTGGGCGCTTCAGGGGTGGCCTAATAGTAGTGGAGCGTACCCGGAGGGTAATGCCCAACCGCACCTTAGCCGCCCGAACTATAGGATATAAGCGCGAAGGGGTGTATGTAGGCCTTGAAGGCGCTTACCGGGATGTGCTGCAGGGCACGCGTGGTAAACGGCTCATGCAGCGTACAACAGGTGGGGACTGGATACCTATAAACGACGAAAACGAAATTCAACCTGAAAACGGGAAAGATATTGTTACCACAATAAACATCAATATTCAGGACATTGTAGAGAATGCCCTCCTAAATCAGTTGAAAGAATCAGGTGCAGCCTTTGGAACTGCAATTGTTATGGAGGTTTCGACAGGAAAAATAAAAGCTATCTCCAACCTAACCCGCAACGAAGAAGGCGGCTTTGTGGAATCACTTAATTACGCAATTGGCGAGAGCGCAGAGCCTGGTTCAACCTTCAAGCTGGCTTCTATGATTGCCCTATTAGAAGATGGAAAAGTGAAACCAGAAGACATTGTGCATACCGGAAATGGCGAAATCCTTTTTTCTGACAGGATTATGCGTGATGCAAGGCCCGAAGGGTTTGGAAGTATCACTGTTCAAAATGTGTTCGAAGTATCGAGCAATGTAGGCATTTCTAAACTGGTACATCAGGCATACAGAACAAACCCCGGGAGGTTTATTGAACTCATTCGCAGTATGGGACTCGGACAACCCCTCGGCATTGAAATTTCAGGCGAAGGAATGCCATTTATTTCTGAACCGGGCACCCCTTCATGGTCAAGGGTGTCGCTACCCTGGATGTCGATAGGATATGAGGTGTCCTTTACACCATTGCAAATGATCGCCTTTTACAACGCTGTGGCCAACGGCGGAAAAATGATGAAGCCAATGTTTGTTCAGGAGATAAGGCAAACAGGTGAAACCTTAAAAAGATTTCAACCACAGATACTCAACAGTAGCATTGCAAGCAAGGCAACCCTGCGCAAAGTTCACGAAATGATGGTTGGTGTAGTAGAAAACGGAACGGCCAGGAACATTCACACTCCTCAATACAAAATTGCAGGTAAAACGGGTACCGTGCAAGTTGCCGATGCCGGAAGAGGCTACAGGGATGCTGATGGCCGACTCTCTTACCGTTCTTCATTTGTGGGTTACTTTCCGGCCGACCAGCCTGCTTTCAGTTGCATTGTTGTTATACACGACCCGGTGGGGTATATTTTCACAGGCGGGCAAATTGCGGCTCCCGTTTTCAGGGAAATAGCCGACCGAATATTTGCTACACACTTAAGAATTCCTCTTGAAATTGCACCAGAAATTTACCAGGCCGCCCTTCCTTCGTTCAGAAACGCACGTATTGAAGACCTGCGAAAAGTTTACGCAGCTTTCGATGCACGGTTTACCGCTAATGCCAGGGAAGGATGGGCAAATGCAATTTCCAATGGTGACACTGTCAATTTCTTCGAACGGCAGTTTATCGAAAACCTTGTGCCGGATGTAACTGGAATGAGCCTTGGAAATGCTTTGTATTTACTTGAAAACTCGGGGCTGCGTGTGAGGTTTACTGGTAGGGGTAACGTAAGGCAGCAGAGCCTCAGGCCAGGTACTCGCATAGTTAGTGGAAGCCAGATTTTAATTGAGTTAAACTAAGGATAAACGTTAGAATGAAAACTCTTCAGCAACTTTTTCAAAACATCAGCCTTGTAGAAATTCGGGGGAGTACCGACCTGACGGTTGATTCGGTGGAGTTTGATTCGCGAAAAGTTAAACCAAATGGGTTGTTTGTAGCCATTAAAGGGTTGACGACCGATGGGCACCAATATATTAACCAGGCCATTGCAAACGGAGCAGTATGTGTGGTATGCGAAAAAATTCCTGATGATATTAGCCCGGAGCTTACCTGTGTAAGTGTAAACGATTCAGCCAGGGCGCTTGGCTTAATTGCCTCCAATTTTTATGACAATCCTTCGGAAAAACTCAATTTAATTGGGGTTACAGGTACCAACGGGAAAACTACTGTGGTATCACTTCTTTACGAACTGTTCACAAAACTTGGTCATCATTGCGGGTTATTGTCAACAGTACAAAACATGATTGTGGCCTCCCGGGTTCCGGCTACCCACACTACGCCCGATCCCCTGCAGATCAATTCGCTCTTAAGGAAAATGGTTGATGCCGGATGCGATTATGCGTTTATGGAGGTAAGTTCGCATGCCATTGTCCAGCAGCGCGTTGCCGGTCTGACTTTTTCGGGCGGTGTTTTTACCAATATTACGCACGATCACCTCGATTTTCATAAAACCTTTGCAAATTACTTAGGCGCCAAAAAATCCTTTTTCGACAGCCTTTCGCCTGGGGCCTTTGCCATTACGAACATAGATGATCGGAATGGGAACATAATGCTCCAGAACACCAGGGCGGTAAAAAGAACTTATAGCCTTCATTCCATGGCCGATTTCAGGGCAAAGGTGATTGAAAGTACCCTTAATGGCCTGCTCTTGCTGATTGATGAGAAGGAAGTTTGGTTCAGGCTGGTTGGAGAATTTAATGCCTACAACCTGCTTTCTGTGTATGCAACTGCAAGAATGTTAGGGCACAAGAGCCTGGATGTGTTAACAACCCTAAGCACCTGTGGATCTGTTAGGGGGCGCTTCGAATGCTTCAAAGGGCATAACGGAATAACAGGGATTGTTGACTATGCACACACCCCCGACGCCCTTCAAAATGTTCTGAATACTATTTTGGCAATTCGCAGTGGTAGCGCGAAGATTATTACGGTGGTTGGGTGTGGCGGGAACCGTGATTCGGCAAAAAGGCCAACAATGGCGGCTATAGCTGCCCGGGCAAGCAACACGGTAGTCCTTACAAGCGATAACCCCCGTTTTGAGAACCCTGCCCATATTATTGAAGAAATGAAGGGAGGCCTGGATGCTTCCGGTTTACGAAAATCCCTGGTTATCGAAAACCGTTATGAGGCCATAAAAACTGCCTGTGCCTTGGCTGAACCTGGCGATATCGTCATGATAGCAGGCAAAGGACATGAATCTTACCAGGAGATACTTGGGGTAAAGTATCCGTTCGACGACATGAAAGTTTTAAAAGAGTTTCTGACCTGATTTTTCATCCGCAAAGGAAAAGACCATGCTGTACTATTTATTCGAATATTTAGACAAAGTTTATGATGTTCCGGGGGCCGGGGTGTTTCAGTTCATATCATTCAGGGCAGGTATGGCAGTTATATTTTCCCTTTTCATAAGCATGATCACTGGTCGCCGGATAATCCGTTACCTTCAGAAAATGCAGATCGGCGAAGTGGTACGCGACCTGGGTATCGAAGGACAGGAAAAAAAAGTCGGCACACCCACAATGGGCGGGGTCATAATAATTGCTGCTATTATTATTCCAACGTTACTCTTTGCCCGGCTCGATAACATCTACATTATCCTGATGTTAGTTTCAACAATATGGTTAGGTTTTATTGGATTTGTTGACGATTACATCAAGGTTTTCAAAAAGGACAAAGGTGGTCTTCACGGAAGATTCAAGATTCTGGGGCAGGTAACCCTTGGAATTATTGTAGGGGCTACATTATACTTTCACGAGTCGGTGGTTATCCGCGAAGAAGTTGCCGTACCCTTTGAGTTCGCAACCTCGTCAGAGGTGCTCTCCCTTGAGGATAATGACCCACCCCCTGCCACTTATATCCGGGAATCGATAAAATCGACCAAAACAACCATCCCCTTTCTAAAGGGCAACGAATTTGATTATGCTGTTGTGTTGAGGTTTTTGGGCGAAAATTATGCCTTCTGGGCATTCTTGATTTTTATTCCGGTGGTTATTCTCATAATCACAGCGGTCTCGAACGGAGCTAACATAACCGATGGCCTCGATGGCCTTACTACAGGTACATCGGCTATTATCGGGGTAACCTTGGGAGTCCTTGCATACGTTTCGGGCAATATTGTTTTTGCCGATTATCTGAACATAATGTATATACCATTTACAGGCGAGCTTGTAGTGTTTATTGCCGCCTTTGTTGGCGCCTGTATTGGCTTTTTGTGGTACAACTCTTATCCGGCACAGGTGTTTATGGGCGATACCGGCAGTTTGGCCCTGGGAGGTATCATTGCGGTGTTTGCTATTTCCATTCGGAAAGAACTTCTCATTCCATTGCTTTGCGGCATCTTTTTTATCGAAAATTTATCGGTGGTAGCACAGGTTACATGGTTCAAATTCACCAAAAAGAGATTTGGACAGGGACGGCGTTTGTTTCGTATGGCCCCCCTGCATCATCATTATCAGCTAAAGGGCTACCACGAAGCAAAAATTGTACAGAGGTTTTTTATTGTGGGAATAATTCTGGCAGTATTGACAGTTATCACGCTTAAACTCAGATAGATTTATGACAGGGAGGCTTACAATATTAGGAGCGGGTGAAAGTGGTACCGGAACAGCTATTCTTGCCAACAAAAAAGGGTGGCAGGTGTTTGTTTCTGACCTACAGCCCATTAAGCCTCAATATAAGGAAGCGCTAATAAAGTATGGAATAGAATGGGAAGAATGCCGCCATACTGAGAATTTGATTATGAATGCAGATGAAGTGATGAAAAGTCCGGGCATACCCGACTGGGCGCCTTTGGTAGTGGCTCTTCGCAAAGAAGGTATTCCGGTGATTTCTGAAATAGAGTTTGCCGGGAGGTATTGCAAGGCAAAAACAGTTTGTATAACCGGGAGCAACGGAAAAACAACCACTACCCTGCTCACAGGTCACCTGTTAAAAAAGGCTGGGTTGAATGTAGGAGTGGCCGGGAATGTAGGAAGCAGTTTTGCCTGGCAGTTGGCCGAGAAACAACATGATGTTTACGTACTCGAAATATCATCATTTCAACTCGATGGCATGACAAATTTCCGTGCAGATATTGCGATTTTACTAAACATTACCCCCGATCACCTCGACCGCTACGACAACAATTTTGACAAATACAGGGCATCGAAGTTTCGAATCATTCAAAACCAAACCCCCGACCAATATTTTATTTATTGCGCCGATGATCCTGTAATAATGGCAAATCTGAAACCAAACAGCAAAGGGGCGCAATTGCTCCCTTTCAGTACAAACAATGTGCTGGAAAAGGGCGCATGGTTAGATAACTCAGGAAATTTGACAATAAACATAAAATCAGAGGAATTCACCATGGATATCCTTGAACTTAGCCTGAAAGGCAGGCACAATATTTACAACAGCATGGCCGGCGGAATTGCAGCCCGTTTGCTTGATATACGCAAGGATGCTATTAGGGCAGGTCTCAGCGATTTTGTAAACGTAGAACACCGGCTTGAGCCTGCCGGGTTTGTTCGTGGTGTCGAGTTTATAAACGACAGCAAGGCCACCAATGTTAATTCGACCTGGTATGCCCTCGAAACAATGACAAAGCCGGTAATCTGGATTGTTGGCGGACAGGATAAAGGCAATGATTATTCGAGCCTTATGGAGCTGGTTCAAAAGAAAGTTAAAGCCATTGTTTGTCTTGGGAAAGATAACCGGGCAATTATAAAGGCCTTTGGGCAAAAGGTACCATCAATTTTCGAAACCAGCACTGCAGCCGATGCTGCAAAGGCAGCCTATCTGGCAGCAAATCCGGGCGATGTGGTCTTGCTTTCGCCAGCGTGTGCCAGTTTCGATTTATTCGAAAATTTCGAAGACCGGGGTTGTCAGTTCAAACAGGCGGTAATTAATCTATAAAAATTTGCCGATGAACCGTTTATTAGAAAAAATAAAGGGCGATAGAGCTATCTGGATGGTGGTTATTTTTCTTTCCATTTTCTCGTTGCTTGCCGTTTATAGCTCAACAGGAACACTTGCCTACAGGTTTCGCTCGGGCAATACCGAGTATTACTTTTTAAAGCATTTAATCCTGATGGCTTTGGGATTGGTGCTTATGTTTCTGGCAAGCCGGATAAAATATACATACTACTCGAGGATATCGCAAATGGCTGTTTGGATAGCCGTGCCGCTTTTGATTTTGACATTGTTTCGTGGAACAGAAATACATGATGCCGCAAGATGGCTTACCCTGCCAATAATTAATATCAGTTTTCAAAGCTCTGATTTTGCGAGACTTGCTCTGATAATCTACGTAGCAAGGCTCCTGACAAAAAAACAGGAAACAATTAAAGACTTTAATGAAGCCTTCCTGCCTACGCTTATACCCATTTTGATAATTACCGGACTTATTTTGCCTGCTAACCTGTCATCAGCAGCCTTGCTTTTTGTAACCTGCTTAATATTAATGTTTATTGGCGGGGTTAGTTTGCGGCAAATTATGGCGGTTTCGGGTGTTGGCATAGCTGCCCTGGCGCTGTTTATAGCGGTAAAACTGACCTTTACGGAGGACGGAGGCAGGGTAATGGTTTGGCAAAACCGCATCGAGGGGCATTTTAGCGACACGGCCGACGAATATCAGGTTGAACAGGCAAAAATCGCCATTGCATCGGGTGGGGTTTTAGGAAAGCTACCGGGCAATTCGACACAGAGAAATTTCTTGCCGATGGCTTACTCTGACTTTATTTATGCAATTATCATTGAGGAATATGGACTAATAGGCGGATTCATTATTCTGGTATTGTACCTGACGCTTTTTTACAGGGGCATCCGGATTGCCCGGCACAGTCCGGGAACCTTCGGTTCGCTTCTGGCTGCTGGTTTAAGTTTCAGCCTGGTCTTCCAGGCTATGGTCAATATGGCAGTTGCGGTAAACATTCTGCCGGTTACAGGCCAGCAATTACCATTAATCAGTATGGGAGGCACCTCTCTTTGGTTTACAAGCCTTTCGATTGGAATAATTTTAAGTGTGAGTCGTAAAATTGAAGAAAACGAACATTATGGGCAAGCGCAGACAACCGTATGACCAGCTTAGGGTAATAATTGCCGGAGGCGGTACCGGAGGGCATGTTTTCCCTGCCATTGCCATTGCCAAAGCTATTAAAAAAAAGGTTTACAATGCCCGAATCCTTTTCGTGGGGGCTAAAGGCAAACTCGAAATGAAGAAAGTCCCGGAAGCGGGGTTCCATATCATAGGGTTGAACATTGCCGGCCTTCAACGAAGGCTTACATTGAAAAATCTGCTGGTACCTTTTAAGCTATGCGATAGCATGATAAGAGCAAAAAACATTGTAAAACGCTTTAAGCCAAACGTGGTGATAGGTGTGGGTGGATATGCCAGTGGGCCGGTGGTCAAAGCCGCTGCTAAGCAGGGAGTGCCAACTCTTATCCAGGAGCAGAATTCATATCCTGGCCTAACAAACAGGATACTTGGCAGGAAAGCCGACAAAATCTGCGTTGCTTACGAAGGAATGGAGCGTTATTTTGACAAGTCAAGGCTGTTTCTCACTGGTAATCCGGTAAGGCAGGACATATTAAACATTGTAGGTAAAAAACCTGAGGCCATGTTATTCTATGGTTTTTCGCCCGACAAACCTGTTGTTCTGATAACCGGAGGAAGTCTTGGGGCCTTGACTATAAACAGGAGCGTCGCCAAAAATGCGGAAATGTTTGCCGGGGAGAAGATACAGGTGATTTGGCAAACAGGCAATAACTTTTTCGAACAGGCATTGGAGGCAATAGAACAATTTAAGGAGACCTTTTCTGTACACCGTTTTATTGACCGCATGGACCTTGCCTATGCAGCAGCCGATTTGATTGTAAGCCGCTCTGGAGCTATTGCCGTTTCAGAAATTTGCGCCATACAAAAACCGGCCATTTTAATACCATCGCCAAATGTTGCTGAAGACCATCAGACCAAAAATGCCCTGGCTTTGGTAAATCACCAGGCTGCTGTTTTAATAAAAGACCACGATGCAATAGACCAACTCGGAATAGAGGTAGTAAGCTTGATAAAAAATGAGGATAAAATGTTTCGAATCAAAGAGAAACTGGCTGGGTTGGCATTTCGCGATTCGGCCGATGTTATTGCAGCCGAAGCGTTAAGCCTGGTTCAACACTAAGCAAAATGGAATTAAACCGTTTAAATAGCATTTTCTTTCTCGGCGCAGGAGGCATTGGAATGAGTGCCCTGGCAAGATATTGTCTTGCAAAAGGCATGGTTGTAAGCGGCTACGACAAAACTCCATCGCCGATTACAATGGCGCTACAGCAGGAGGGAGCAACAATTTCTTATGAAGACGACCCGGCAATACTTCCCGACAAAATCGATCTGGTAGTATATACCCCGGCTGTGCCCAAAACCACATCACTATATAAAGCCATAGTAATCAAAAATCTACCTATGGTGAAACGTGCCCGATTTCTCGGAATTCTTACAAAAGGCAAACGAACAATAGCCATAGCAGGCACCCATGGAAAAACCACCATCAGCACAATGGTTGTTCATATTTTAAAAACTGCAGGAGTAAGGGCAACTGCATTTCTTGGGGGAATTAGCACCAATTACAACACCAACTACCTGGCTGATGAACCCTCCGACTGGATAATTGTCGAAGCCGATGAATTTGACCGCTCTTTTCTTGAGCTTGAACCAGACATTGCCCTTGTAAGCGCAATGGATGCCGACCATCTTGATATTTATGGAAATGAAGAGGCTTTGAGGGAAAGTTTCAGGGAATTTGTTTCCCGCATCAAACAAGGTGGAGTTCTAATTAAAAAAAGAGGTTTGGACATAAACCCCTCCAAACATGTAAAAATGCTTCTCTATCATCTTCACGCACCGGCAGATTTGTATTCTTCGGGTATCGGGGTGAAACAGGGTGCTTTTCAAGCTGGTTTCGAAGGACTTCTAAATTGCCAGTCTTTCTCATTTGGCCTGCCCGGAAGGCACAATATCGAAAACGCTTTAGGTGCAGCTTTGGTTGCAAGTTGCGTGGGTATCGATGAAAAGACAATTTCAAAATCCCTTGGTTCATTTCAGGGAGTAAAACGCAGGTTTGAACGATGCTATGAGGGCAATAATTGGGTGGTTATTGATGATTATGCTCATCATCCTGAAGAAATAAAGGCCAGTATTCAAGCTGCCAAAGAGTTATACCCAGGGAAGGAATTGACGGTAATATTTCAACCTCACCTCTTTTCACGTACACGCGACCTTGCCGACGGATTTGCATCCAGCTTAGGGATGGCTAACCGCTTGCTTTTGCTTGATATATATCCGGCCAGGGAATTACCGGTTGA
>DATIKK010000177.1:0-6587 GCA_035477635.1 Bacteroidales bacterium
AGCTTTTCCATAGTGCCAGGCCTGAAATTCTCCACCACAACATCAAACTTTTTTACCATGTCGCGGATTATTTGCTTTCCCTTGGCGCTTTTCAGGTTCAGGCTTATGCTTTTCTTCTCTTTGTTGATGCTTACAAAGTACATGCTTTTGCCATTCACAAATGGGCCGAAGGTGCGGGAATCGTCGCCGCATCCGGGCAATTCCACCTTCACCACTTCGGCGCCCAGGTCGCTCAGGATCATTGTACAATAAGGGCCGGCCAGAACTCTTGTAAGGTCTAAAATTTTAAGGTTTTCTAATGGTTTCATAACTTATTTCTTCTTTTATTACTGAATTGCAGGTATTTAAAAGCGTTAAACAGATTTTTTCGGCTGTAATGGGCATAGATGTAATTCTAATACCCAGGGCATCGTCAATAGCGTTGGCAATCAACGGTGCAATGGGTATCATGGGATGCTCACCAATACCCCTGGCTCCGTACGGGCCATCAGGCTGAGGTACCTCAATAATGATTGGTATGATTTCGTCGGGAACATCCAATGCGGTCGGAATTTTATAATCGGTAAAGTTGGGATTGAGCATCTTGCCCCGGTGGTCAAACTTCATTTCTTCGTACAACACAGTAGATATCCCCTGCAAGACCCCGCCAATAATTTGGCCTTCCACAAGACTGGGGTTCAACGCTTTACCGGCATCAATGGCCTCAACGATTTTTTTAACCCTTACCTTACCTGTTTGTTTGTCAACCTCAATTATTGCTGCGGCAGCTCCAACGGTATAATGCACATTGGGGTGTCCTCCCTGACTGGTTTCGGGATCGGCATGGGTTGAGGTATATTCGGGCATAAACACTCCGCGCCCGATTATAGGGCCTCCTTTGAAGGTGCCATCTTCGGCCTGGATTCCGTTGATGATAAAATCTTTTAAAGGCAGTTCAAAACCCGGATCGGTGTAACATTTTACCTGTTCATTATCCAAGTAAAGCGTTTCCTTAGGCAGGAATTTGGTGCGGCTTACCAGGTCGAATATTTGCTCCCGGGCGTCAATAGCAGCTTTTCGCACAGCATTACCGCAGCCCCAGGTTACATGCGAGGCTACCGTCTGCCATTCGTAAGGATTACGGTCAGTATCGGGGTTCTCTGTTCTTATTTTCGAGGTGGGCACCGAAAGCTCTTCTGCGGCAATCTGTGCCATTACGGTAAGAAATCCCTGCCCAATGTCCATACCCGAAACCAAAAGATTAATACTTGCATCCTCATTGAATTTCAAAAAGCACGATGAGGCAGCGTTTGGAGGCATGGCAGGCGCCTTCCAGAATAATGAAAATCCTTTTCCGATTGCAATATTTGGGTCGTTGGTTTTTAATGCATCTTTCCAGTTTATTTTTTGTTCAACCGCATCAATGGCTTGATGCAGGCCATTAGGATTCATATGCGCGCCGTATGCCGTAAGATCGCCTTCCCTAATTGCATTGCGGCGGCGAATCTCCACGGGGTCAATATTCAGATGCTTGGCAATGCGGTTCATATGCGATTCCAATCCAAACAGAAACTCGCTATATCCAAAACCGCGGTATGGTCCTCCGGGTGGAAGATTCGTATAAATGCAGTATGAATCTATAGATGCATTTTCCACTTTGTAAGGCCCTATTGCCGAAAGCCCGACGGCATTAACCACATTGGCCCCGTACTCCACATAAGCTCCTGCATCCCAATACAAATCGTGCTTCAGTGCGGTGATTCTTCCGTCGTTTTTCACACCGATTTTCAGTTTGGCAACCACCCCAAGCCTTTGGTAGGTATTGTAAAATTCCCTTTCGCGGTTCCAAAGGATTTTCACAGGATTACCCGGCACTTTAATTGCTATTGCGGCAGCCAGGATTTCCATTGTAACACCTGCTTTGGAGCCAAAACCACCGCCAACATGAGGAGCAATAACCCTTACATCGTTGTGCCTTATACCCAAAGGCGCCAGTGCATTGGCAAAAAGGTTGCGCTGGGTATGGGGCGATTGCGACGAAGCCCATACGGTAAGCCTTCCCGAAAGGTCGTATTTGGCAACAGCAGCATGATACTCAATGGCACAGTGCGAATACCTGGGAACCGTGTAGGTATCCTCCAAAACGAAATCGGCTTCCTCAAACCCTTTATCCACATTGCCTTTGCGGATTTTACGGTGGTGCGCAACATTGGTATCGGGTTTTGGGAAAAACCAGGGTACATGCTGGTAATTTTTCAGATCAGGGTGAATCAACTCTGCACCTTCTGCAATTGCTTCAACGGGGCATAGAACTTTTGGTAAGGGCTTGTAATTTACCTTTACCAGCTTAGCCGCTTTCATGGCGGCCTGTGGTGTGCGGGCCACAACGGCTGCAATCTGCTCTCCGAAAAATCGCACCCGGTCCTGAGCAAAAATGTAACGGTCCTTCATATACAACCCGAAATTGTAAGGGAAATCCTTACCCGTTACCACTGCAACTACCTCAGGAACTTTCTCAGCCTCAGAGGTATCAATGCTGAGAATCATCGCATGGGCATGAGGACCCTCAACTATCTCGGCATACAGCAAATTGGGCCCAAATTCCAGATCGTCGGTATATAAAGCTGCACCCGTAATTTTCTCTTTGCCATCAACCCTTATGGCCGATTGGCCGATATATTGGAGTTTCTTCATGGCTATTCCTTTTTTGTTGCGTGTAATATGGCATCCACCACGGGTATGTAACCTGTGCAGCGGCACAGGTTGCCTGCAATGGCCTCTTTAATGTCGTGTTCGGTGGGATGGGGATTGTGGTTGATAAGCTCGGTGGCCGACATGATCAATCCCGGGGCACAATACCCGCATTGAAACACATTTCGCTCGTGAAGGGCTTTTTGCAAAGGACTAAGCCCATGTCGGGATATTCCTTCCAAAGTAAGAATTTCCTGCCCATCAATTTCAATGGCAAGAATCAGGCAACTCCGCACCGATTTTCCGTTGAGGTGTATGGTGCAAGCCCCGCAATCGCCGCTGTCGCAACCGCATTTGGGACTTTTTGCTCCAATCCTGTCGCGCAGCACTTCGAGCAATACCTCATGAGGTTCCACATTCAGGCTTCGGCTCTCTCCATTAAGAATAAAAGATATTTTGGTCATGGCATTACAATTTTGTGATAAGCTTTGGCGCTTTCAGTCTATCCGCCGCTGTGGCTATAGCCCTTTCGAACATAACCTTGGTCATGTGCATACGATATTCGCGGGTAGCTCTCTGATCTGTGATAGGGGCAATTACCTGCTCGATCATTTCTTTGGCTTCAGCAATGCTAATGGGCGATAAACCTTGTGTTCTCAATTGATTTTCGATTTTGGGCGACCTTTTGGGTATGGGCCCTACTGACCCGAATGCCACCCTGCAATCTCCATCGGCGTAAAGTAGCACCGCCACATTTGCCTGCGAAAGGTCTTCACCGGAGTAGCGCATCATTTTTTGGTAGGCACTTCCATACTTTTTGCCCGGCAATGGAATCGAAACATGGGTAACTAACTCATTTGGCGCAATTGCCGTTTTACGGTTATCCACAAACCAGTTTTGAATAAGAAGCGACCTGGTTATACCAATGCTTTGCAATTTCACCGCAGCGTCGTGTACCATCAATGGTGTAGCGCTATCGAGGCAGGCTACAGCAGAGCAAATATTGCCAACCATGGTAGCCCGGTTGCGCACCCCGCCCGAGGCAACAAGTCCGGCTGCCTCGTAAAGGGTGTAAGCATGCTCCCTTACAAGTTTCGACCCCCTTAGGTCATTAAATGTTACAAGGGCTCCCAGTTGCAGGTGTCCGTCAATGATTTCAATCCTTGAAAGGTCGGTCAGCCCTTTAATGTCAATAAGCGCCTCCGGAACCCTGAATCCCATTTTCAATTCATTTACAATATCGGTGCCTCCGGCAAGGATTCGGGACTTAGCACCGTGCTTTCCAAGAAATTCAAGAGCTTCATTTAGGGTAGCCGGCTTAACATATTGAAAGTCATAGGGAATGGGCATGGCTGAAGATTTGGCTTTTTGTTTGTAAAAACATCAAAATCTATTCCTAAGGGTGCGCTCAGTTAGGAGCATCAATTGCAACAACTCTGCACATTGCCGACTCCATTTCTATTCCCCTTAAGGGGAAAAGACCTATCCAAACTCTCCTATTGTTTACCTTGTCAATATCACCGCCAATATTTTCGGCATGTACCAACCCCTTTGGGAATAGTTTCAGGTGCATCACCTGATAATATATTTCGGGCGGGAACATTTCGTCCCATTTCTTTCCATATTTAGCCACCAATTTAGCTTCGGCTTCGCGGAAGCGTTTGGGATGCCAATCGCGGATAATGGTGTTCATGGGATGATCAGCGCTGCCGCAATCCACTCCAATCCATTTGATTTTCATATCCAAAGCCCATTGATGAAAATCCGGGCTGGGTCCGGGATGGTTCACAAAATACCGCACCTCATCCGATTCGGGCTGGTCCCAGGCATAGCGGTGAAATCCGGTATTGATAATGAGAATATCTCCTTCTTTTATTTCCACTTTGCGCATCAGCATTTCTGGTGTGTAGAGACCATAGTCTTCCACTTCGTCGGAAATATCCACTACCACTCCGGGTCCATACCAAAAATCCAGAGGGGTGTGGCCAATGCTGCGACCGCTGGAATGAAAATGGATTTCGCCGTCAATATGGGTGCCCACATGATGGCTGGTAGTGATGATCTGGCCATTGGCGCCCTGCCCCATGTGCGCACCTGCAATGCGCTTGAAATACTGTATCTGCAGGGGCATGTAGCTTGGCCATGGCGGTGTGTGGATGCTCAATGGCTGTGTAAGGTCATAAATTTTGACCTGGTTCATCATATTGAAAAAATCCTGGATGTACATAATTAACTATGAGATTAGTTTGATAATTTTTTGTTATTCAAAAGCTGTTATTCTGTTCACATTTAACGGTCCGAAATTAACAAGACCCTGTGAATAGTTCAACTTTTTTCTGGTATTAAAGGGTCTTTTTATTCTGTTTTCTGACATTATGAGCAAGTCTTTCGAAGGCTTTTTGAAAGGGCATGGCAGGGGCGCTTACCACACCGGCTCCCACCTGGCCCACGCCCGGCTCTTTATGGGCAACGCCGGTATCAATAAACGGCGTGATGCCGGTTTCTACTACCTTGCGTACATCAATACCCGTAGGAGTACCCCTGAAATTGAGATAGGGAATCTGAAAAACATTGCTTTCGGCTGAACAGATCTCGTACATATCGAGTGTGTACTGAACGGCATCGGCTGCTGTGCCACCCACAAACTGCACTATAGCAGGCGCAGCGGCAATGGCAAAGCCACCTAATCCATAAGTCTCGGTTATGGCCGAGTCGCCAATGTCAGGGTTTGCATCCTCCTTACTGAATCCGGGAAAAAACAATGCATCAGGAACAAGGGCATCGCCTGTAAACCATTCATTGCCCGTTGCGGCAATTTGAATACCGAAATCGGTACCATTGCGAGCCATTGCCACAACAATGCTACTGTAAGGAATACCCCTTGCAGCATCGAGACAACATTTGGCCGCCGGCATAGAGAGGTTGAGAAAAAAATGGTCGTTGCCGTTGATGAAATTGAGAGCCATTACAGCCTCATCGCTGTTTGCGCAAGTACTTACTATTGCCGGCGCAAGGGCTCGGTACAAAAGCGATGTACCCGCCCTGTTTCGGTTATGCACTTCGTCGCCCATGTGCAGCGCCTGGGCAATAATTCCTTTCAGGTCAATGAATCCGAGCAATGCAATGGCATATTTGAGTATAGGATACAGGGTATTTTCCATCCACCTGAGTTTTTCGATCACCTCAGGGCCGTAGGCGCCATACCTCAGCACCTTACCCAAACCCTCGTTGAGAGTACAGTAAGCATAATTGCCAAAAGCCTCATTTTTTACTATAAAAACAGGCATAGATGCCGAAATAATCCCGGCCATTGGCCCTACTGCCGAATGATGGTGGCAGGGCGCAAAGTCTATTTTTCCAGATGCAGCCAGCTTTTGGGCCTCCTCGGGGTTTGATGCCAATCCTTCATGGATCAATGCTCCCATGATTGCTCCGCGGGTGGGGCCACACATGCGTTGCCATGTGACAGGAGGGCCTGAATGCAGGATCAGATTTTTTCTCATGCCCGGTATCACCCGGGATGCAATATCCATTCCCACCAATAGCGGTTTTCCGCTTAGGATAATCTCCAGGGCACGGGCATTGGCTTCATCTATTGTCTTTTTATGCAATGCCAGTTCTGCGTATGATTCTGGTTCAACAGCCAGGGGCGGACGCCAGTCAACCTGAGCAACTTCAGCGCCACACTCTGATACACTTGCGGCAAACCCCTTCAATCCGATATTCACAACTCTGAGAGGCTGATTAAAAATACTACCCACTGACATTTTCTACTGATTTAAATTTAAAATGATATGAATCGCCAGAAGGCTGGCTGCTGCGTTTGATGGCAGTACTTCTACTCCAAGCTCTTTCAGTTGAAGTTCCACCTTTTGTTTGTTTTGCGGATCTCCCCCTGTGCCGCATACTGTGCATAC
>DATIKK010000178.1:0-2136 GCA_035477635.1 Bacteroidales bacterium
GATGACAAACAATTAAAACAGGATTCAATTAAACATCAATAAAAAATGAAACGAGCATGATTCGCAAAACACAAACACGGATGAAAATTCATCATGCGGGTTCCATCCGACCTTAATTTAAAAATTATTTACGGATGAAAAGGACTTTAACAGTAAACATAGGTGGCGTTGTGTTTCATATAGACGATGACGCCTACGAACAGTTGCACCAATACCTTGCAAATATTCGCAGCCATTTTGCCAACGATGAGGGATGCGAAGAAATTTTATCGGATATCGAAAACCGGGTAGCAGAAACTCTTCAGGCAAACCTGTCGGAAGGCAAACAAGTTGTTACCCTTGGAGATGTGCAGAGGGTAATCAGTCAGTTGGGCGAGCCTGAACAGATTGACAATGAAGCCGACACAGGCTCCGCAACAGGTGCTAAATCTGCTTCGCCTAAAGGACCCAGGCGGTTGTACCGAAATCCGGATGGCGCAATTCTCGGAGGGGTGGCAGGTGGCCTGGCAGCATTTTTCCAGATCGACACCACCCTTGTAAGGCTGGCGTTTGTTTTGTTTGCCTTTGTTGGGGGATTCAGTATTATTACATATTTGGTTATGTGGATTGTAGTCCCAAGGGCTAACACTACTGCCGAAAAGCTCGAGATGAAAGGAGTGCGGGTAAACATTTCGAACATTGAAAAGTCAATAAAGGAAGAGCTTGAGGATGTAAAAAAAAATGTAAAAAAGTTTTCCGCCGAAGCTGAAAGGGCCATAAGGAATAAAACACCAGGCAGGTCGTCGGGCGAAGTTTTTCTTGGTGGAATGGCCACAGCCTTCGGCGAGGTCGTGAAAGTTGTATTCAAGGTTGTTGCCGTTTTGGTGGGTTTATTCCTGCTATTTACCGCTATCTTTTTGCTGATAGGATTTCTGTGGGTTCTTGCCGGAGGCCCAATCACTATTGACCAGGAATACGGCATGCAGGCCGTTAACTTTAATACTCTTGCCAATTTGATTTTTACAAACCAGACATTGTCAAACATTTCATTTGTAAGTATGGTTCTGTTGGCCGGCATTCCACTGCTTGCCATGCTTTATGCAGGAACTCTCCTTATAGTTGGCTCAAAGGCAAGGGTTAGGTATTTCGGAAGGGTTGCTCTAATGCTATGGCTGGTGGGTCTTGGTTTGGGACTTTTCTCGATTGCAAGGGGCGCAAAGAATTATGTGCACCAACGCTCTGTATCAGAAGCAACTTCGATTCAAATTTCGGCTAACGATACCCTTTATATTGACGTTGATGCAAATAGGTACAACAATATCGGAGTAATTCCCGCCGAAGGATCTGACCTCGATAGTTGGGAGCTGATGTGGATAACCAACAATGGCAACAGACACCACCGGCCGGTGGTTCGCATCATAGAAACCGCTTCCGAAAACTTTGAAGTAATTGTAAACAAGAGGGCAAGAGGCGCACAACCTCAGATTGCCCGGCAAAATGCAGGAAATATCCTATACGGCTTCAGGCAGGAACAGAACCGTATTATGCTCGACCCCTTTTTCGCATTTCCCGAGGCCGATGGTTGGCGCGCCCAACGAGTAACAGTGGAAATATTAGTGCCAGAAAACATGCAGCTCGTTCTGAGTCATGCACTAAAAGAAACTTTTGATGTGTATCACAACAGAACCCGCGAAATGTCGCTTACAATAAGCCAGAGCGCTGATCGGCACGCTTTGGTTACCGTTTCCGGTTCTGAATAATGCGGGGCATTTGAGCCATGTTTTCAGGAGGCATCTGAGCCACTTCTTAAAAAGATAAAAAAGTTGCTGGAACAGAATGTTTGAAAAGATTATAAAATTAACCCATGCTACGGTAAGACTTCCAATTTTGGATGTATTGTGTAGTTTACGACGGTTATAAACAAGTCAGGCTATTGTACAGAGTAAAACAAGCCGCATAAATGTTTGTCACTTTATTGTATGACTTATTACTACTAATTGCCAACTTGCATTGTTTTTTGCGGAAGCACCAGGGCCTCAGCAGACCCGGGATCAATTTTTTTGCATGATTTTTAATTTTAATTTAACCTTAAACACTTGAAAAGTAAGTATTTTAGCCAAGATTAAACCAAAAAAAAGCCCCCGCAGTAAGCCAATG
>DATIKK010000179.1:0-9082 GCA_035477635.1 Bacteroidales bacterium
CTCGGCTCCGTTGAAAGTGCAGAGTGCAACAGAATATGGGGTGGAGAACGGATTCATTTAAGCTGATGTGGGTATGTGGATGGACCAATATGATGACAGTCCAGTTGCAATTTGGTGATTAACAGAGCATCTGTTTTGTATAATTAAATGCTGAGTTATCAAAAATTATATTTTTGTCTGTTTGCGGCATCAAATTTACATTTTTTTTGCACCTGCATACTTTTCCTTGAAATTGCATCAAAGGGTTGTTTGTGTAAACTGAAGTGCAAATTCCAATCAATGATGGCATATTTGGCCGGTTGTCAGCTATGATTAATTAAAAATGGGTAATTGGTTCAATACCTATCAAAATAATTGTTTTACATTTGAATAAAAGAAGGTTTCATGCAACGAGCATGATACGTTAAACACAAACAGATGAAAATCGCCATCAAAACCATAACAGCAATTTGGCTAAGCTTAGCAACTCTATCAACAATGGGTTCGGCCACGCCATTACTGCCCGAAACATTGGAACGCAAATCCCTGTCGTTCGTTGAATCATTGCGGGCGGGCACGGCCGGTGAGGATATGGAAATTTTTTCTGATCAGATGCGTGCTGCGCTTCAGGGATTTAGCCTTGCACAGCTATGGCAACAACTGGAGGGCCAGCTTGGGCCTTTTGAAGCTGTTAATCGCTTTGTACACCAACCCGGAGAGCGGTTTTATATAATCCTTGTAGTAACCAGATTCCTGAACGGCGAAATAGCCCTTAGGCTGGTTTTCGATAAAGATGAAAAAATTGCCGGTTTGCAGGTTGTTGAAGCGCCTCCGGTTTCCTTTACCGCGCCACCCAGCTATGCCGACCCGAAAAAATTTACTGAAACGGAAGTGCTGATTCCTTGTGGCGATATTTACCTTCCCGCAAAAATGACGATGCCCGTAGCGAGAGACTCTGTGCCGTTGGTAGTTCTGGTGCATGGAAGCGGCCCCCATGATATGGACCAGACAATAGGCCCTAACAAACCATTCAGGGACATTGCCTGGGGGCTGGCCACGCAAGGCATTGCCGTAATCAGATACGAAAAGCGAACAAAAAATCATTCGGAGCATCTGGACTTGAATACCTTAACCCCCTGGAAGGAAACAGGAGCAGATGCCGTGATGGCTGTGCGTTTCGCCGCAAACCAATCGGGAATTGACCCCAACCGGATTTTTGTTTTAGGCCACAGCCTTGGCGGGATGATGGCCCCGAAAATTGCCCACAAAGCTGGCAACCTGGCCGGAATAATCATCATGGGTGGAAACAGCGGTAAGTTGTACGATTTGGTAATAAGGCAGCTTATACATCTTGCACCTATTCAGGATCCTGACAACCGCCATGGCATGCGCGAACTTATTGAAGATGCAAAAAATAAAGCCAGTATCATACGGGATGGTAATCTTGCATTAAACACTCCCCGCAATGAAACATTGCTAAACCTGCCGCCATCGTACTGGTTGTACATCAAAGATTACGATCAGGTTGCAACCGCCGCCGGATTAAAAATTTCTGTATTAATACTCCAGGGAGAGCGCGACTACCAGGTGGATATGCAAGAATTTAAAGGATGGAAAGCCGCTCTGGGCAACAAAAATAATGTCAGATTTATATGTTATCCTGCGCTCAACCACCTGTTTTTTGCAGGCCAGGGCGCTCCCGGCCCCTCTGAATACAACCTTCCTAATAATGTGGATGTTAAGGTAATTCAGGATATAGCAAGGTGGGTTCTGGAATGGTAAACTCCACTTTACTTGTGCCGGAAACCAGCAGGGTTGCCGTTAATTAATTTTAATCAACTTCTTTGGTTATCAGATTACTGTTTCCTTATCTTTGCGACGGAATAGCTAAAGCGACCAAAATTTCAATCAAAAAATTTCAATGAAACGAGCATGATTCGTAAAACACAAACACGGATGAAAATTCATCATGCGAGTTCAATCCGACCTTAATTTAAAAATTATTAACGAATGAAAAAGTACTTATTATTATTGCTGATACCTATGATGCTACTTGGATGCAAAAGAGAGGTTGAAAACCCATTCTTTGCAGAGTTCGACACACCGTTTAATCTGCCTCCGTTCGACCTGATACAGAACGCGCATTTTGTTCCTGCTTTTGAAGCGGGCATCAAAGAGCAGGAAGAAGCTATTGCAGCTATTGTTGCCAATACTGAAGCTCCTACCTTTGCCAATACTATTGAAGCTTTGGAATACAGCAGCCCGGTTTTATCCAGGGTAAGCCGTGTGTTTTTCAATTTTAATTCGGCACTTATCAGTCCTGAAATACAGGAGATAGCCCAGCAGGTTTCGCCCATGCTTTCGGCTCACAGAGATAATATCATTCTCAACGCTGAATTGTTTGCGCGCATCAAAACTATTTACGACCAAAAAGACCAACTTGGTCTGAATCCTGAGCAATCCAGATTGTTGACCGAAACTTACCGTGAATTTGCACGCAATGGTGCCATGCTGCCCGTTGAAAAACAGGCACGATTCAGAGAAATTAACCAGGAATTATCTGTACTCACGCTGCAATATAGTGAGAACATGCTTGGTGATGTAAACGCCTGGCGCATGGTAGTTGAAAATGAAGAGGACCTTGCAGGTCTTCCGGAGTCAGCCATTGCAAGCGCGGCCGAGCGTGCCACTGCCGAAGGCATGGAAGGCAAATGGGTATTCACCCTTCACAATCCCAGCGTTATGCCTTTCCTCTACAATGCCCACAACCGCGAACTTCGCCAGAAAATGCAGCAGGCATTCATAAACCGCGGAAACAACAACAATGAATTTGATAACAAGAAAATTGCCGCTCAAATATCCAACCTTCGTGTAGAACGGGCGCAGATGCTGGGTTATAAGCACCACGCTCACTTCGTTCTGGAAGAAACCATGGCGCAGAATCTTGAGAATGTTGAGAATTTTATTGATCAGGTTTGGGCGCCCGGCCTTGCCCTGGCTAAGCAGGAAGCAGCCCGCATGCAGCAAATGATTCGTGCTGCCGGCAGGGACTACAACCTGGAGCAGTGGGACTGGAGATACTATGCCGAGAAAATCCGTCAGCAACACTACAACCTGGATGAGGAAGAAGTGCGGCAATACTTTGAATTGAACAGCGTGCGCGACGGCATTTTTGAAATAGTAAACCGCCTGTGGGGCCTTCAGTTTGTTGAACGCGCAGATCTGCCCAAATACCACCCCGATGTTCAGGTATTTGAAGTATTGGAAGCCGACAACAGCCATATCGGCATTTTTTATATGGACTTTCATCCTCGTGAAAGCAAGCGTGGCGGAGCATGGATGAGCAGCTACCGTGTGCAGCATGTTACACCCGAAGGAGACTTTGTGCATCCGGTAATCACCATCGTATGCAACTTCACCCCGCCAACGGCTACCACTCCCTCCTTGCTCACCTACGACGAGATGATTACCTTCTTCCATGAGTTTGGCCATGCCCTGCACGGATTGCTATCCAATGTTAACTATCCGAGCCTCGCCGGAACCAGCGTTCCCCGCGACTTTGTGGAACTGCCTGCTCAAATCATGGAAAACTGGGCGAGAGATCCAAAAATCAAGGAGATCTACGCACGCCACTACCAGACCGGCGAACCTATTCCTGCCGATTTGATGGAGCGTATCATCAAAGCGCAGCACTTTAACCAGGGGTTTGCCACCGTTGAGTTCCTTGCCAGCACATACCTCGATTTGGAATATCACACCCTTACTGAGCAGTTCCCCGAGGATCAATTGCTGGAAGTTACCTCTATCATCAATCAGCGCACCATCGACCGCATCGGCCTGATTCCGCAGATCAACTTCCGTCATGGCAGCACCCACTTCAGCCACATTTTCCCGGGTGGGTATTCTGCAGGATACTACAGCTATATGTGGTCGGGACTTCTTGATGCAGATGCCTATGCAGCATTTGTAGAAACCGGCGACCTTTTCCATCAGGAAACTGCGCAAAGGTTCCGCGAAACCATTCTGGAAACTGGTGGCACCAAAGATTCGAGACAACTGTGGCTGGATTTCCGTGGCCGCGACCCCGAAATCATCCACCTGCTTCGTCAACGCGGGTTGGCTCAATAAAAAGCCACTGCTTACATATTAATTTTTGCCGCCTCCGGATTACTTGCGGGGGCGGCTTTTTTTTGGGAGGCGCTTAGTATGGCTTTATTTTTCTATAATGATTGAAAAATCGCCAAATTTGTAATTGATATAGCGAAATTATGGCTGATACTTCACCAAGGATTGAAAGCATTAGATTGATTTTGAAAACCTTACCCGAAAAGCCCGGAGTATATCAGTTTTGCGATGAAAATGGGCGCATTATTTACATCGGGAAAGCAAAAAACCTTAAAAAACGCGTTGCTTCATACTTCAACCGCGAAAATTACGACAGCGGTAAGGTTTATGTAATGGTTAAGCGCATTGCGGGGATCAGGCACATTGTGGTTGAAACCGAGTTGGATGCTATGCTCCTTGAAAACAACCTTATCAAGAAATACCAGCCCAGATACAATGTCATGCTTCGCGACGACAAGACCTTTCCTTGGATTTGTATTAAAAACGAACCTTTTCCCCGCATCTTCACTACCCGGAATGTGGTTCGCGACGGAAGCAAATATTTCGGACCTTATGCCCAGGGTCGAATGATGCACGCCATGCTTGACCTGATAAGGCAACTGTTTCAGTACCGCACCTGCCGACTCAGTCTAACGCCCGAAAATATTAACTCAGGGAAATTCAAAGTATGCCTCGAATATCATATTCGGAATTGCGCCGGGCCTTGCGAAGGGCTTCAAAGCAGCGAAGAATATAATGAAACCATTGCACAGGTTGAAGAAATAATCAGGGGGAACCTTGTGCGGGTTAGAGCGAAACTTAAGGAACAGATGGCCTCATTTTCGGCCTCATTTGAATTTGAAAAAGCTTATGCTGTAAAACAAAAAATTGACCTGCTCGAAAATTATCAGGCCAAATCGACAGTGGTTAGCGTGTTACTTGCAAATATTGATGTGTTTTCGATAGTTAGTGACCTGGAAACGGGCTTTGCGAACTTTATGAAAGTTGTAAATGGGGCTATTGTGCAATCGCATACACTCGAAATAAGGAAAAAACTTGATGAAAGCGATGCTGAGTTACTTGAACTGGCCATAATAGAGTTCAGGAATAGATTTCCAAGCACGGCTACTGAAGCTGTTGTACCCGTTAAGACTGCTATCCGGATACCAGATTTGCGGTTTGTCGTTCCTCAGCGTGGCGACAAGAAAAAACTTCTTGAGTTATCCGAACGAAACGCAAAATATTACCGGCTCGAAAAACTCAAGCAAAAGGAATTGGTTGATCCGGAGCGTCATACACGACGCATCTTGCATAAAATGCAGGAAGATCTTCGATTGGCGAAGCCGCCTGTCTATATCGAATGTTTTGACAACAGCAACACCCAGGGGGAGTATCCGGTGGCAGCCATGGTTGTTTTTCGCGACACCCGCCCGGAAAAAAAAGAATATCGACATTTTAACATAAAAACAGTTGAAGGCCCCGACGATTACGCCAGCATGGAAGAAGTGGTTGAAAGGCGTTACAGGCGACTTATGGACGAGCAAAAACCATTGCCCGACCTGGTTGTTGTTGATGGGGGCAAGGGGCAGTTGAGTGTTGCCGTTGAGGTTTTGAGAAAGCTTAACCTGACCGGCAAAATCCCGGTAATTGGCATTGCCAAAAGGCTCGAAGAAATATTTCTGCCCGGAGATTCCATTCCGCTATACATTGATAAAAAATCGGAAACATTAAAAGTAATTCAGCATATTCGAAATGAAGCGCACCGGTTTGGTATAGCACACCACCGTAGTCGCCGTCAAAAGGGAAGCCTGAAATCGGAACTCTCAGATATAAAAGGCATTGGCGAAAAAACTCAAAAGATATTGCTTCGAACCTTCAAATCGGTTGCAGGAATACGACAAGCCTCTTTCGACGAGCTCACAAAGGCAGTTGGGAAGTCGAAGGCTCAAATTTTGAAAAATTATTTCGGCGGCCCGACAGAGTAGTAGGTCAAGTTTACTTTAAACAAAGGAGTATCTGAACTAAAAATTCCTTGGCGGGAACAAATCGTTCCACCATTGTGGCTGGCCTTTCAAATGTTTTTCCCACCAGGCCATTATGGCATTGTGCCATTCTATGCGGCGATTATAGGTAAGAATGTGGTGGTCCTCACCTTTGATAAGGATTAGCTCAGCCGGTCGTCCGAGTAATTTCAGGGCAGTGTACATCTGAATACTTTCGCCGGGAGGCACATTAGTGTCGCGGTCGCCGGTAAGCATAAGCAGGGGAGTGGTGATGCGATCGGCCAGGAACAGCGGGCTTTGGTCAACATAAATGTCGGGTCTGTTCCAGGGGAAACTTTCGGCCGATGCCTCGGCGCTGTAAGAGTATCCCCAAAAACCCTGCCCCCAGTAACTTGAAATGGAACTGATACCTGCATGCGATACTGCTGCAGCAAACATGTTGGTACGGGTCAACAGGAGCTTTGTCATAAACCCTCCATAGGAGGCCCCGATACATCCTACCCTAGTAGTATCAATAAATGGGTTCGCCTTTATAAAACCTCGCGTCGCCTCAATGATTTCGTCGGCAACAGTAATACCCCAGTTGTTTACATGAGCTGCCGAGAATTCCTGCCCAAAGCCAATAGCGCCGCTTGGCTGCATGACATAAACCACATAGCCATTGCCTGCCCAGAGGTTGAATGGGTATCTGCCCCCAAAGGTTCGACCTACTGGAGTAGTCCCGGCATAATAATACACTATGAGGGGATAATTTTTGGAAGGGTCGAAATCGGGGGGTAGATAATAGCGGCCAATAATATTTACATTGCCCGAAGAGGTGAAGTTCCATTCACGAACATCCCCCATCACCACGTGGCGATAGTTGTAGGTTTCGGTGTCGGCAAGTACCTGTACCTGTTGATTCCTGAGGTTCATCACATAGGCCTTGGCAGGAGCGTTGGTATTGGAACCCAGAAAAGAAGCGATGAGGGCTTTGTCAGCAAAATCCATTGAGGTAATCATACACGCAGGCGTATTTACCAGGTCGAAACGCTGCCGGCGCACATCGTACCTGTAAATACGCTGGAAGTCCTTGTCAACGGTCAGAAAATAAATATTGTTATCGACCGGATGCCAAAATGCCGAAACCACCGACGGGTCAAAATTCCGTGTTATGGGATTTACAGTGCGGGTTTTCAGATCGAAGATAAAGGCTTGCCTGTCGTAGTTGTTTGGAATAGTGCCCTGGGGTACGTTCATCCCGGCCCCGTCGAATGACGATGGGCCGCCAATGGCCAAAAGTTTAGTTCCATCGGGCGAAAAGTTGGCCGAAACACCCCATCGCTGACCGGCAAGCAATGTGTCGGGGGTTAATGTTGCCAGATCGAGCAAAATAAGGTCGGATTTAAAGAAAGGTCTTTCGCTGAAGTCGCTTCGGGAAATGTTAATAAGGAGGCTTTTGCTATCGGGGCTGATATCGAAAAGCGAAGTGGTAATGTTTCCAAAGGTAAGCCGGGTTCGCAGCCCCGTTTCAACATCGTACTTAAATAGAAAATTCCTGTCCCTCCAGCCGGGTTGCCGGTCTTCCATCCCAAGGATACGCCTCATTGTGGCATCATCATTTTCACCTTCTTCACTAACCGTATAGATGATAAACGTTCCGTCGGGGGCCCAGCGGAATGACTCAAGCCGTTCCTGGTCCTCGAGATGGGTGGTTATTTCGCCGGTTTCAAAGTTATGCCTGAAAACAGTTGATTGGTTATTGCGAACATTAACATAACTTAATACACTGCCATATGGCAACCACGTGAAGCGCGAAGCCCTTGAATGCCTGAATGAGTGAACCAACCGGTTATCCGAAAACCGGTGAATGTCAGTCCATGTTTCTGACTGGTCGCCCGGCGGAAGAGACTGCCGGTAGCTAATTGCGTAATGCTTCCCGTCGGCCGAAGGCTGAATCCTGGTTATTTTTACACCGTCGAGTATATGATTTATGTCCTTAATAGTTTTTGGACTTAAATTAGGTGTTATGTTTCCGGCGGAAAATGGTTCTTTTACCTCGAGATTGGCCGTTATTTTCCATTCAGGTCCAGCTCCGGCAGGCTTCAGAGTTTTAATGATTAGAAGGTGATTGCCTTTAGTAAGTTCCAGGTTGCTGGTTACCCTACCTGTGGCGCCTTCGCCTGTTTCGATTGTGGTTTTGGTACCTATCCGCTTTCCATTCAGATATGCCTCAAGCATATAGGGGCTACGGATTTCTAGCTGGGCCGAAACCCACCGATCGGCTCTCAGGTAAGTTGCCATATAGGTCACTTGGGGAGTTGCATTTTCACTCCCGTCAGAAATTATCAAAAAGCCATTTTCATCGGTTTGTAGTGGTTTCCAAACAGCCGCTTGGCCACCAAACCAACGCAGTGGCATGTTTTCTTCAGGATATAAACCTTTCAGGTTTAAATGGGGAAAGGAAAGCAGTTGTATTTCGGTAAAAGTATTGCCAAGAACATTGGGTGTTTCGTGAAAAGCAGGAAATTCTACAGGCAATGGGCCACCCGACAGCCACCGTGAAATTACAAGCCGGTTGGTGCCAAGCAATAATACCGGAAATAGAACCAGTAAACCAAAAGCAAGCAAATGACGTTTCATCCGTAAATAATTTTTAAATTAAGGTCGTATGCCTGCCTGCCGGCAGACAGGAAACCCGCATGATGAATTTTAATATGATAAGGTTGGATTATTTTTCGCGCCACACTCATTCATGTAAATTAAATAAATATGTGATCCGCCAAGAAATCAATTATTGCAAAAGACCAGAGTGTTTGCCAATGTTTCTGGGATTCACAGTGTTTCAAAATTAAAATTTTTCTCTATCTTTTGACAAACTGAGTCAAAATATTATATAAAGTTTAATAATTAATTGCACAAATTGTCAATAATTTTTCGTTTGGAATTTGAAAATGAGAAAACATCTGCCAGAATTTTGCCTTTCTCAACCTTAGGGTTTCCATAAACCTATTGTG
>DATIKK010000180.1:0-9417 GCA_035477635.1 Bacteroidales bacterium
AAAATTTTTTCGACCCTCTCAACGCCGGCCTCAAAATTGAAGAATATAAGCCCGGTGACAAGAGGATTCCTTACCAGGTGCTAACCAGCTATATGGGAGAAGATTTTGAAAACATACGGTATGAACAATTATTGCCTTATGCTTTGCCCGTTGAGGGAGACCCTTTTCGTGTAGTGCTTGGCGATTTTGTTACAACCGCCGACGGAACCGGCATAGTGCATATCGCTCCGAGTTTTGGAGCCGACGATTTTAAGGTTGGAAGGCAATACGGTTTGGGCTCCCTTACTTTGGTTGACAAAAGGGGAAGGTTTGTGGAGACCATGGGAGAGTTTGGCGGGCGCTATGTGAGACCCGAATACGAAAATGGTTCAGTTAATACCCGTCCTGTAGATGTTGATATCATAATTAAACTAAAAACCGAAAATAAGGCATTTAAGGCCGAAAAATACGAACATAGCTACCCGCACTGCTGGCGCACAGATAAGCCTATACTGTATTATCCTCTCGATAGCTGGTTCATCCGAACCACCGCCCTCAAGGAACGGATGATAGAATTGAACAACACCATCCAATGGAAACCTGAAAGTACCGGTACGGGCAGGTTTGGAAACTGGCTTGAGAACCTGCAGGATTGGAATCTCAGCCGTTCGCGCTACTGGGGTGTTCCATTACCCATATGGGCAACTGACGATCAAACCGAGCGTATTTGCATAGGATCGCTCGAACAATTGAAACTGGAGATCGAAAAGGCGGTACGAGCCGGCCTTATGCAGCAAAACCCACTGAAGGATTTTGACCCTGCTGACATGTCGGAAAAAAACTATCAGGTGTTCGACCTTCACCGGCCCTTTGTTGATGAGGTAATTCTTGTTTCCCCCGGCGGAAAGAAAATGACCCGCGAAACCGACCTGATCGATGTTTGGTTCGACAGTGGAGCCATGCCTTATGCCCAGTTTCATTACCCGTTTGAAAACAAAAAGGAATTTGAGGCCAGTTTCCCTGCCGATTTTATCGCCGAAGGGGTTGATCAGACCCGTGGGTGGTTTTTTACCCTTCACGCTATAGCCGCGATGGTATTCGACTCAGTTTCGTTCAAAAACGTCGTGTCGAACGGGCTGGTACTCGATAAGGCTGGAAACAAAATGTCGAAACGCCTTGGCAATGCCGTTGACCCGTTCGAAACCATCGAAAAGTACGGACCTGATGCAACCCGCTGGTACATGATTGCCAATGCACAGCCCTGGGATAACCTTAAATTCGACATCGAAGGAGTAGCCGAAGTTCAACGGAAGTTCTTCGGCACACTATATAACACATATGCCTTCTTTGCACTTTATGCAAATATTGATGGTTTTGTTTATACAGAAGCAGAAGTTCCCCTGGAGCAACGTCCGGAAATTGATCGTTGGATTCTGTCGGAACTAAACACCTTGGTTAAGAATGTGGATGAAAGTTTTTTGCAGTTTGAGCCAACAAGGGCGGCCAGACTCATTCAGGCATTTACCGATGAGCACCTTAGCAACTGGTACGTACGGCTTTGCCGGCGACGCTTCTGGAAAGGTGATTACACCATCGACAAGATTTCGGCATATCAAACACTTTACCGTTGCCTCGAAACCATATCGATGTTAATGGCTCCAATAGCCCCGTTCTTTGCCGAAAGGCTTTTTACCGATCTGAACAAGGTTACCAAACGTTTTGATGCTATTTCGGTTCATCTTACCGATTTTCCAAAGACTAACGAAAGCTGGATTGACACAGACCTTGAGGAGCGTATGCAACTTGCCCAGCAAATTTCGTCAATGGTGCTCGGTCTGCGAAAAAAAGTAAACATTAAGGTAAGGCAGCCCCTTCAAAAAATTTTACTGCCTTTATTAAACCAAAGGACAAGGAAGCAAATTGAAAGTGTAGAGCGGCTTATCATTGCGGAGGTGAATGTGAAAGAAGTTGAATACCTTGAGGAGGAGAGAGGAGTTCTTATAAAAAAAATCAAACCAAATTTCAGAGAACTTGGCCCTCGCTTTGGCAAACAGATGAAACAAATTGCCGAAGCTGTGGCAAGGTTCAATCAGGAAGACATCACCCGCATTGAAACAGAACAAAAGTATAACCTTGAAATCGACAACAAAGTTGTTGAAATTTTGCTGAGCGATGTAGAAATAGTATCGGAAGATATACCCGGCTGGCTGGTTGCTAATGAAGGGACACTAACTGTAGCGCTCGATGTAACTATTACCGATGCTCTACGCAACGAAGGCATAGCAAGGGAGTTGATCAACCGTATTCAGAATCTCAGAAAGGAGAATGGATTTGAGGTTACTGACAAAATCGAACTAATTATTCAGAAGCATGGCGAAATTACCGATGCTATCATAACTAATAATGATTATATTTGCTCTGAAACGCTTGCTTCGCAACTTGAGTATTTAGATCAGGTCGATTCTGCTGAAAAGGTTGAAATAGAATTGGCTGACAACATCCTTACCTTTGTGGTGATAAAAAAAGCAAATAATTCATTAGCCAAGCTATAAAAGCCAGATTGAAATGGAAACCAAACGTGAAAAAACGAGGTATTCGGACGAGGAGCTTCAGGAATTTAAGGAGATAATTCTGAGAAAACTTGAGGAAGCCCGCGAAGGACTTAAGATCCTTACAGAAGCCTATACCACCCAGAACGCAAATGACACCAACGACACCTCGCCATCATTCAAGGTTCTGGAAGAAGGCTCGCAGGTATTGTCGAAGGAGGAAAACGGACAATTGGCTGCCCGTCAACAGAAGTTTATCCGCGACCTGGAGAACGCCCTGATCCGAATTCAGAACAAAACCTATGGAGTATGCCGGGTTACTGGCAAACTGATTTCGAAGGAAAGGCTGAGGAGTGTTCCGCATGCCACACTGAGTATTGAAGCCAAACTTGGACAAGTAAAATAGGTTTATGACAAAACTTGGGATTAAAAAGAGCCTTATCCCCTGGATAGTTGTTCTGCTCGTGCTGATTATTGATCAGACAAGTAAAATTCTTGTAAAGACCAATATGACGCTTGGTCAAAGCATTGCGGTTTTTGGAGATTGGTTCATGCTTCACTTTACCGAAAATTTTGGAATGGCGTTTGGCATAGAAATTCCCGGAGAATTCGGAAAGCTGATCTTGAGTTTAATAAGGATCGCAGCTCTGGGGCTTATTGGATGGTACATTGTTAAACTTGTAAGAGAAAATGCCCCCACCGGACTACTTGTCTGTCTCGGCCTATTGTGGGGAGGCGCAGCCGGCAATGTAATCGACAGCGCTTTCTACGGACTTATTTTCAGCCAAAGTTTTTTTCACCAGGTAGCAACTATGTTTCCCGAAGGAGGCGGCTATGGAACATTTCTTCATGGCTATGTTGTAGATATGTTCTACGCTCCAATTATACATGGAACATTTCCCGAATGGTTTCCGTTCAAGGCAGGACGGGAGTTTATTTTTTTCAGTCCTGTTTTCAACGTTGCCGATGCAGCAATCACCATAGGGGTTTTCACTATGCTGATTTTCCAAAAAAGGTTTTTTCATTTCGAAAGCGTAAAAAGCAAGAATAGCGAGCCAAATACCGAAAAGGCTGATATCACATCTTAGGCCATGGGGCAGAGGGGGTGTCCTGCAACTGATTTTTCCCTAAAATATGGATGGTTTTTTGTTTGAGCAGGTTGTATTCGGGCCCATACGCAGCCGCAGGCTAGGAATTTCGCTTGGTGTGAACCTGCTTCCACTCGGCCAAAAGCATTGCACTTTCAATTGTCTTTATTGCGAATGCGGATGGACGCCGGCAATTGACGATGGAAGGAAACTTCCCGAAAAAGCAATGGTTGAAAGCGCCCTCGAAGCAAAGCTTAGGGCTTTGAGCAGCAAAAACTCCATGATCGATAACATTACTTTTGCCGGTAACGGCGAACCTACCTTGCACCCCGAATTTTCGCAAATTATCGACAGCACCATAAACCTTCGAAAACGATATTTTCCTGAGGCTGGGATTGCCGTTCTCAGCAATGGATCTATGGCTGGCCTGCCTGAAGTTAAAACAGCATTACTTAAGGTTGACCAAAACATTCTAAAGTTAGATGCAGGCACAAACGAAACATTTCAAAAAATCAACCAGCCTAAAATTCAAATAACCATTGAGGATGTTTTGGAAAATTTTATTCCTTTCAAAGGCCAGATGGTTATTCAGAGCCTTTTTGTGAGGGGTATTTATAATGGAATTGCATTCGACAATACTACAGAATTCGAAATAGATGCCTGGCTTGGCCACATCATTAAACTCCGACCGAAAAAAGTGATGATTTATCCAATTGCCCGTGCCACACCTGCCGAAAATATAGAGAGAATTGGCCTCGAGGTCTTAATACCAATTGCTCAGAAAGTAGAAGCAGCAGGGATTCAGGCCAGCGTGTACGCGTAGCGAGGTGCAGTCGGAACGGGTTGCTGAACAAATATTTGTTCCGGGCGTTTTTACATTGCCTGAATATGGCCAAATCTTTTTTCGTTTTAAGCTATGCTTTGTATAAAACATCCAAATACCGATGCCCGGTTTAATCTTGCTGCCGAAGAGTATGTGCTGAAAAATTTCGGCGACGATATTTTTATGCTTTGGCAAAACCACAACACAATTGTTGTTGGGAAACACCAGAACACCCTTGCCGAGATTAACTACGATTATGTAAAAGAGCTGGATATAAGGGTAGTTCGCAGATTGTCAGGAGGAGGAGCGGTTTATCACGACCTTGGTAACCTGAATTTTACCTTTATCACCAACGGACAGGAAGGCAGACTTGTAGATTTTAAAAAATTCACCCTGCCTATCCTCGAAGTATTGAAGAATCTTGGAATTGATGCCAGGTTCGAGGGGCGAAACGATCTTACCATTAATGGTCTTAAATTTTCGGGGAATGCCGAACATGTTTACAAGAACAGGGTGCTTCATCACGGAACTCTTTTGTTTTCGTCCGAATTGGGTTCTCTTAGCATGGCCTTGAAGGTAAACCCTCTGAAGTATCATGATAAGGCGGTCAAAAGTGTAAGGAGCAGGGTAACCAATATTAGAGACCACCTAAGTGATGATTTGACGGTAGAGGAATTTCGCGACCTGATCATGGAGCACATATTCAATGTGTTTCCCAATGCCAGGAAGTACGACTTTTCGCCTGCCGACATTGAATACATTCAACTGCTGGTAAATGAAAAATATGACACCTGGCAATGGAACTACGGATATTCACCCAAATATGCTTTCCACAAAATGATAAAAACCCCTGGCGGGTATATTGAATACCACTTGAATGTTGAAGAAGGAACCATAAAGGATATTAAAATTTTTGGCGACTTTTTCAGCTTTCGCGAAATAAGCGAATTAGAAGAAATGCTGCGAAACCTCCCACACCGCGAAGAAGTGATTTATGACAAACTTAAGCCCATTCCTTTTGGAGAATACCTTCACCAGGTCGAATTAAAAGATTTTGTGTCGGGAATGTTTTAACCGGTTATTTTACTTAACGGTTAATTATTCTTATGCGGTTTGCTCCACATGCCATACAAATGCCCTTATGCCCTGGAGTTCAGATTTTGCATTAATTAGCCTGACAGCTTCGAGTATCTTCGGTACCTTTTCCTCATCGACTACTGCCAGGATTGCAGAGTTCATCGCAGGCCAGGTATGGCTACCCATATGCGGCTCACCCGATGTAGTACCCCTTCCTTTTGCCTCAGCCCACAAGGTGAATCCTCGTATGTCGTAGTAATCGAGCGTTTCCTGGACCGTGTCGCTGAGAACCTGGTTAAAAACTATGAAAACCGATTTCATTGGCATTTATTATTAGGTTAAGAAATTAGGCTTTGAGGCCGCTCCGGTTAATCTTTTGGTATGTTTGCGGCTACCAAACATAAAATAAATTACTGGTACAATGACAAGGGTTATCATAGTTGAGAACGCCAGCCCACCTATTACCGCAACTCCCATCGGCGCCCATATTTCCGATCCTTCGGCGCGGCTCAATGCCAATGGAATCATGGCAAGCAAAGTAGTAAGACTGGTCATAAGCACTGGTCTCAAACGCGATTTGCCTGATAGCAGAACAGCCTCATAAACTTTGTAACCTCGGTCAACCATAAGGTTTGTGTAATCAATCATCACAATGGAGTTCTTAACTACAATTCCCACAAGGATGACGCTCCCGATCATCGAAATAACATTAAGCTCCATGCCTGAAATAAACAAAGCAAGCAAAACGCCTGTAAATGCAAATGGTATGGCCACCATTATGATTAATGGCATCCGAAACGATTCAAACTGGGCTGCCATTACCACATATACTAAGAAAATGCTGAGCAAAAGCAAAAATCCCAGGTCAGCAAATGCTTCTTGTTGTTCCCTGATCTGGCCTCCGAACGAAACAGCAATTCCCATTGGTTTCTCCATTTGGGCTAATTGAGCTTCTATGTCGGTTGTAACCTCGCCAAGTGACCGTCCAAAAAGATCGCTGGTTACCCTTAGGTATCTCTGGCGGTTTTTGCGCTCTATGTTGGGCGGTGAATAATACTCCTCAATTGTGGCGAATTCTTTTACCCTTACCAGGCGACCGTTCTGACTTAATACAGTTATGTTTTCAATATCGGCAATAGAATTGCGAAAAGGCTCCTGCGATCTGACAACCACATTATACTCCTCTCCTCCTTCGCGGTAACGCGTAGCGATCATTCCTTCCACCTTGTTTCTAATAGCCTGAGCTGCCCTGCTGGCGTTCACTCCCAGAAGAGCCATCCTTTCCTGGTCTGGTACGATTCGCAATTCAGGCCGCTCATCGCCCCTGCTTATGGCCACATCGCGAAGTCCCCGAATTTTGACCATGCGTTGTTCCAGTTCTTTGGCAAAAATGCTGGTGGTATTAAAATCCTCGCCATAAATTTCTATTTCCACCGGACTGCCACCAAAACCACCTTGCTCAGTGGAAACGCTATAACGCACCACTTCCGGGAAGGATTCAATATCCATACGAATAAGGTCAGCAATTTCCCAGATAGTCCGCTCCCGATCCCCAGGAGGAATCAGCCTGAAAATAAAGTTTATCACATTTGAGCCCTCACGGTCGGAACCAAACATTATATTACCTGTTTCTGTTCCGGTGCTGTTGCTAATCATGTCTATTTCAGGGTAATTTTTTTCAATCAAATCCTGTATGCGATTCGATATCTCAAAACTTTCGCTAAGCCTCAGACCGGCAGGGAGTTCAATGGTTGCCTGCAGGCGGCTTTGGTCGGTTTGTGGGAAAAACCCAGTACCAATATGGGGTATCAGGAAGAAGCTGCCAATAAACAGCCCCAAAGCTGCTGCAATAGTTTTCTTTTTATTGGCAATAGCCAGTCGCAAAGTTGCCAGATAAAATTTGTCTAACGAAGTTAAGGCAGACTCAATAAGGTTGCCAATCTCAGGAGCAAGGCCTTTCCTCTTTCCGGGAGAGTACTTTAGTATCTGAGAGGTAAGCATTGGAGTTAGGGTCATAGCTGCCAGAGTTGATACCGAAACGGTTATGCTAACAATCCAGCCAAGTTGACGGAAGAAAATTCCCATGAGCCCTCCGATCATCGTCAGAGGAAGGAATACTGCCACTACCGTAAGCGTTGAAGCCACAACAGCCAGGCCCACTTCATTTGCACCGTAAACTGATGCCTCTTTGGGAGTAGCGCCTGTTTCGATTTTACGAATAATGTTTTCGAGTACAACAATCGCATCGTCAACTACCATGCCCATAGCAATGGCCAGAGATGATAGTGAAATAAAGTTGATTGAGTTGCCAGTGAGGTACAGATATATAAAACCGGTAATGAGAGAAACGGGTATGGTAAGGATGATTATAAAGGTGGCCCGCCAGCGACCTATAAAAAACAATACAATCAGTGTTACAAATATTGCTGCGAAATACAATACACTTGTAAGGTTATTAATAGCTCCAACGATAAACTCTGAGGTGTCGAAAACCTTTTCGACAGTAACATCGGGAGGAAGTTGTGCGATCAGTCCAGGTAGCTGACGGTCTATTTCCCGTGAGATCTCAACTGTGTTCGCGCCCGACTGCTTCATGACCATAAATCGGAGTCCCATTTGCCCATCCATGGTTTCTTTAATAGTCAGTTCGCGCAGTGTGTCTTTCACTTCGGCAACGTCTTCTACATAAACAGGACTTCCCATGAAGTTTCCGACAACAATATTCTCAATAATGTTGCTGCTGGTAAACTCTCCCGTAAACCTCAGAGGGTAATCAACCTGGCCTGTGCGCAGGTTTCCTGAGGGAAGGTTTATGTTTTCGGCGGCCAGAGCCATACCCACCTGTTCGGGGGTCATATTCATAGCCTCGAGCCTTTGGGGGTCAACGTTTACCTGTATTTCGCGCACAGGACCCCCAAACACCATCACCGTTCCCACTCCGTCGATTCGGTTCAGGGGGTTAATCAGAGCATCGTCAATGATTTTACCCAGGGCAGCATAACTTTCCCTTGCTGTTGCCGACAGCATCATAACGGGAATCATCTCGGCGCTGAATTTGAACACGGTAGGCTGCTCAATATCTTCTGGCAGGACTCGCCCAAGGCGCCCGAGAATATCGCGGATTTCGTTGGTGGCCTCGTCGAGGTTTGAGCCGTACTCGAATTCCATTGTGATGGCCGAAACATTTTCGCGCGAGACCGAGGTAAGATGACGCAGATTGGCTACCGTACTGAGATTATCCTCAATAGGTCTGGTTACATTGGTCTCGATATCGGAAGCGGCCGCCCCCGGATAAATTGTTATAACGCTGATAAACGGAGGGTCTATTTCGGGATACAGGTCAATGGGCATCTCGCGCAAGCTGAACAAGCCAAATGCCAAAATGGCCACGAACACCATCAGGGTCGTTATGGGCCTTTTAACGGCAGAACTAAATAAGTTCATTTTTAGGGGTTTTGATTGATTAGTTTTGCACCTGAACTATTCTTAAATGAATGAGGTTGTGTTGCCCTGCCACAACCAGGTTTTGCCCTGGTTCTAAACCTGAAAGTATCTCCTGCTTGTCGTCAATATTTCGTCCTACGGCAACTGTTTTTCGGTGGGCAATTCCGTTCTCCTCCACAAAAACGAACCGTTCGTTGCTACCCACTTGCTTCAGCACGGCTAAGGCAGGAACAAGCAATGCTTCTACCTGCCCCAGATTAATTGAAACCCGTGTAAACATCCCCGGACGAAGTGCCATGTCGGAATTTTCCACCACCACTTCTGCACGGAATGTACCTGTTACTCTATCGATAGTCGGATGGATTTTATCAACCCTGCCGGTGAATGTCCGGCCCGGAAACAGATCAGAGGTTATCTGAGCGCTCAAGCCTCTCCTTAACTGATGAAAAAACCGCTC
>DATIKK010000181.1:0-9883 GCA_035477635.1 Bacteroidales bacterium
ACCATTAAAAACCATTTGTTAAATCAACTCAAAGTCAATCAACAGGTATTGTCTTTTTTGCGCTACTTTTTTGGCTTCCCATTTCTTCAAAGAACTTTTCCCCCGTTTGGGGAGTGCAAAGGTAAAAAGCTTTTTTAGCTTTTAACAAAAAAAAGAAAACTTTTTTCAAAAGGATTTGCAACTCCTCAAAGCGGACTACAAAGGTAAAAGAATTAACCTAAACTTTACAATTAAAAAATTTTAATTCAAAAAGTTCTTACGCTTCTTTTACCAATAATTCAGTTGAACCTACCAAAAGCGCTTTGACTTCCGATTAGCTGTAAGATCAACGTTTTTGGGATCAAACCTTATAACCTGGTTTTCAATATGATGTAATTCACAATGGGCGACTGGAGACATTAATTATTTCTTAACCAATCCAGGTCATAATCGCAGTGTCTGTATTTTTCATGAATAAATACGAAAGTGTTTGGCAGCCGGTTTTTAACCCAATTGAGTATTGATTCCCGTTTTTTTTCCTGAAGGGCGAGTTGTTGGATAAAATCATAATCGCGTTCAAGATTGGCTAAGCGAGGTTCAGTTCGCTCTACCAATTTTACCAGCCTGAATGCTTGATTTCCCTCCTCGTCGGTGAAACCTACCGGAGCAGATACCGAACCGACCGTCATTCGGTCAATCACAAAGAAAAGGTTGGGGTCAATGTCTTCGGGGCGAAACCGGTTTGTTCCGGTAACAGGATTTACCATAAGACCTTGGTTAACACGGCCAGGATCATCCGAAAACTGTCGTGCAGCGTCTTCGAAAGTCATATTACCCTGTTGAATGATGTTCCTGATACTATCAAGTTGATTGCGGGCAGTGTTAAGTTCAATGGGAGAAACCTTTGGTCTAATCAATAGATGCCTGACATTAAATTGTTCTCCTCTGCGCTCAATCATTTGAATTATATGGAAACCAGCCTGAGTTTCTACAATCTCTGAAGTTTCGCCAGGCCGGAGTGCAAATGCCGCGGCCTCAAACTCGGGATAGAGCTCTCCTCGTCCAAAAAAACCCAACTCACCTCCCCTGCGGGCTGAACCCGGATCTTCGGAGTATAAAATAGCTAAGGTGGCAAAACTAGTGCCCCTTATTATCCTTTGCCGGTATTCTTCGAGCCGGTTCGTAACATTCGTTATCTCCTGCTGCGAAACAGGGGGTTCTTTTACTATCTGAGCCAGTATGATTTCGGTTTCGATTAAAGGTATGCTATCAGGAGGAAGTCTGTTGAAAAAGTGCCTGACCTCCGAAGGGGTAACCCTTACATTTTCGGTTATTTGGACTTCCATCATTCTTGCCATTTCCTGTTCCCTGACCACTTCCCGAAACTCCTCCTTGATTTCATCAATAGATTTACCATAATAGGCTTCCAACCTTTCGCGGCTACCGATTTGCTGAATAAAGAACCTCAGCCTTCTGTCCAAAACTTGTTCCACCTGCTCATCGTTTACTATAACACTATCGATAATGGCCTGGTTAAAAAGGAGTTTTTGAAACAGTATATCGTCCAATATAATGCAGTCGGGGTTTGTTCCTAATTCGATCCCCTGTCCCTGCAATTGACGGCGCTGGTTAGTAATGTCGGATTCAAGAATGGCGCTGTTGCCAACCACGGCTATAACCTGGTCGATAACAACTCCATTTTGAGATTTGACATTTAATGGAAATACAAGCATTGCGAGCAACACCAGTAACGTGATTTTGTTAGGATTCATCCGGAAATTATTTTATGATTAAGGTCGGATGGAACTCGCATGATGAATTTTCATCCGTGTTTGTGTTTTGCGAATCATGCTCGTTTCATTTATAAACAATTTTTAAGATTTCGGTCAGAAGGTATTCTGGTATGTTGAGTTTTTGAACTAAGTATCATTTCTTATTGTGTTAATTTAGTTTGCCCGTCACTTTGGATTATTTGAGATAAAAAATTACTGCGTGGTCTGTTTCCTTAGTTTAAAAGATTTCAACATGGCGGCCACCAAGAGCATCCTGAAACATTTGATTTCGCAATTTATTAATCATTTCGCTTCTTCGCCTGGTCAGAATAATCTCTCTGATGTTGTTGCGCTCAAGAGCAAATGGGGCTTCACTGCCTTTTAGCCTAAAATCAATAATTAAAATAAAATACCGGTAATTCTCGTCTGCTAATTCCACAAATCTATTTACCTGCAAAAAGCTTTCCAAATTTTGCACTCTAAGAGGAACTTCACGAAAAAGTTGATCGAAAATGAGCCATGTATTAGTTTCAAGGAAAAAAGTAGCGGCATTTTGAATACAATATTCCTCCAACAACCCTTCATCCTCAGGGTTTATTGATCTGAACAACCTCCTGAAGTTGGTAAGATCAGGAGCTCCGAGAGGTAATTTTACATACCGTGCCCTAACTACATCCTCGCGCAGCCTGAAATCAGCTCTGTGGTTTTCGTAGTATTCCACCAATTGCTCCTCAGTAACCACCGTATCTAACTCATTGCTTAAAATAAGAGCTTCGAACCGGTGAATGATTAACGAATTACGGTAGTTTTCCAATTCTCTCGAAAAATCAATTTCATCCGGAGATAAATTATTTAGGGCCTCTTGAAGAAAAACCTGCTGCCTGACCCAATTTTCTATAAACCTCTGTACGAATGCCACACTATCTGATGGGGTCATATTTTCCGGAATAACATTTTCAAGATCTGATCTGTATAGGAAGGCATCATGTACTCTTGCCACGGGATGCTCCCCATCCTCCGGAAAAGGCCGCTGGCATGATACAGCCAAAAGCAAAACCATGCTTAGAGAGAAAATTGTTCTAAATATTATTAATTTCATTTTCTTCAACTTTTAAAAACTGATCGATTTGAGTGATTCCCTATTAATCTCCACTTTATAATGTTTTCTAAGCTCTTCAACCCATTTTGCCTCCAGGTAGTTTTGATAATCTGCAATCACCTGGCCTCTGATTTCCGATAATTGTTGGGGCCTGGGCGGAAAAACTTCCCGAACAACTACAAAACTGTAGCGTTCGCCGGAGCCTACCACTTTTGATAATCCTGGTCTTACGGGTATTTTTTGAAGTATTTCTTCCTGATCTTTCAAAAATACACCTTTTCGGCCTTCATATCCCGGAAAACCAGAAAGAAGTTCCTCAATTTGTTGATGGTCTTTGCCATTATTCAGTGCATTATTAACCTGCCTTCGGGCATTCCGTGCATGTTTTTTATCGGCAAATGAGTAAATTGTTGCCTGCACACGTTTTGGCCAAAAATACGAGGATTGGTTTCTATTAAAAAATTCCTGCAGGCCGATAGTGTCTGCGAGCGCTTTAGACCAAACCTGTTTGTCTTTTATTTCAAACAACAGCATTCCATCATGAAATTCCTGAATGATTTGCCTGAACTCCGGATATTTATTTTCAAGCTGGCTCTTTTCGTACGAAAGAATCTGTGAATTTACAAACTGCCGGTATTTACGACCAATAAAGGTTTCAATAGGAATTGGGTTTTGGAATTGTTGATTCTGAGCAATGAAGTTGACAAAATCCTGTTTTGTAACGCTTTGACCGGAAAATGAAAACAAGTTGCCAGCCAGGTGTGCTGCACCGGCGGGGTTCCAACTGCCTGCGAAAACAGAATTGTCAATTACTCCTGCAAAATCAGAAAGCGCATCCGGATATTCCACATAGTTATACTCTGTTTTTAAGCGGTCAATCACCACCTGCTGACTCAAATCCGCGCGTTCATCAGCATTTATTCGGTTCGCTAAGTCAAGAGAAATTTCTTCGAATGGAGCCGGAGGGTCTTTTTCAATTAATTTTATGAGATGCCATCCGTATTCAGTCCTCACGGGATCAGAGATTTGGCCCGGTGAGTTTAATGTGCTGATTGCCTTAACGAATTCGGGTACTATCCGGTTTGAAGAAAAAGGTGGAAGTTCTCCCTGGTTACTTGCAGAACCACTATCGTCGGAATATGCAACTGCAAGTTCAATAAAATTTTCGCCAGCTTTTAAGCGCTCATGAAGGTCAAAAATTTCTTTTCGCGTCTTGTCCTCATCAATCACACCCGAACCATCATGAAACAGTTTCATAATATGTGCCACCCTTGCCGATCCCATTGCTGGAATCCTGTCTGTAACTTTAATTAAATGAAACCCAAAGTTTGTGCGAACCGGCATTGAAACCTGGCCAACAGGCAGATTGAAGGCTTCCGATTCGAATGGATACACCATTTCGAACACGGTAAAATATCCCAAATCGCCACCATTACCCGCCATTGGGGGGGTTGTTGCTGTAGCTTGCCGGTCACGCGCAGATGGGTCGTCAGAAACTTCGCGGGCCACAAAATCAAAAGGTTCGCCATTCATGATCCTTTCTCTTGCTTGCATTATTCGCTGCCAGGCTGCGACCGTATCGGCCGGTGGGGCGAACTCATCCAGGCTGACAAGAATGTGTGATGCCCTAATATCGAATTGCATCCGGCTGTAAGCTTCGTAAAGCAACTGATTTTCAACCTGCCGGTCGATAAGGAACGAATTGGCAAGTTGCAGATGGTATCCGGCAAGTTCGCTCCTGAACGAAGCAGTGGTGTCAAGCCCAAGATTAATCGCCTCAAGAACTTTTAGCCTAAAATTGATAAACAATTCAAGATAATCTTCGATTGTTTTTTGTTCGATTACCTGAGTCTGTGTATTATTTTTCAAAAAAGCTGCTTTAAATTCCCCGCAGGAAATACTGTGCCCGTTAACTCTTACAAGGACATCTTCTGGCCGGCATTGCCCATATGAACTTCCCAATATTCCAAAAATCAGAACCCAGACGCCTATTTGTGCCGAAATTTTATTCATTACATACTTTTAAGAAAAGGGGCATTATTTATTGGGGTAAATTAGCGACTATAGTTTGGAGCTTCGCTTGTAATCTGAACATCGTGAACATGGCTTTCGCGAAAGCCTGCATTGGTTATTCGGATAAATGAAGCTTTTTGAAGGCTGCTGATATTGCCTGCGCCACAATACCCCATGCCGGCACGAAGCCCACCAACCAGTTGAAGTAGAACCTCCGAGAGGGTTCCTTTATAGGCCACCCTTCCAACAATACCTTCGGGTACAAGTTTTTTAATATCATCTTCAACGTCCTGAAAATAGCGGTCTTTAGACCCTTGCGACATAGCTTCAATAGACCCCATTCCCCGGTAGGTTTTATATTTTCTGCCTTCAAATATGACCGTTTCGCCTGGTGACTCATCAACTCCTGCAAACAACGAACCAGCCATGACCGACGATGCACCTGCAGCAATGGCCTTTACTATATCGCCCGAATACCTGATGCCTCCGTCGGCGATAACCGGAATCCCTGTTCCCTTCATTACCCGCGCTACTTCATATACTGCCGAAAGCTGAGGAACCCCAACACCTGCAATTATACGTGTTGTACAAATGCTGCCAGGGCCTATACCAACCTTTAAGGCATCAACATCGACTTTGATCAGATCGCGGGCAGCTTGTGCTGTGGCAATGTTTCCAACTACAAGATCTATATCGCTAAACCGTGCTTTAACCTTGCGGGCCATCTCAATAACGCCCTTCGAATGGCCATGGGCAGTATCAATAACAATACTATCAACCCCGGCCTTAACCAATGCCTCTACCCTATCGAGGGTATCACCAGTAACTCCCACGGCAGCAGCTACTCTGAGCCGGCCGCGGTTGTCTTTACAAGCATTGGGACGTTCTTTAATTTTAATTATATCGCGGTAAGTAATCAGACCAACCAGACGAAAATCGGCATCAACAACCGGTAACTTTTCAATCTTATGCTGCTGCAGGATTTTTTCGGCATGTTCAAAATCAATAAACTCGTTAGTAGTAATAAGGTTTTGGCTTGTCATTACCTGTGTAACCGGTTTGGAGTGATCTTTCTCAAACCGGAGGTCGCGGTTGGTAAGAATGCCCACCAACTTGTGGTTATCATTTATAACGGGTATTCCCCCAATATTAAATTCCTTCATGAGCCTCAGGGCATCGCCAATGAGAGAATTTTCTGGCAGCGTAACCGGGTCAACAATCATTCCGTTTTCGGCACGTTTAACCCGACGAACCTTCGAAGCCTGTTCCTCAATGGTCATATTCTTGTGCAACACTCCTATACCACCTTCCTGGGCAATTGCAATGGCCATTCGCGACTCCGTTACAGTGTCCATGGCGGCTGAAACAACGGGGATATTGAGTTTTATATTCCGGGTAAAACTGGTTTCGGTATTTACCTGTCTGGGCAGCACCTCAGAATAGGCCGGGATCAGCAGCACATCGTCGTAGGTCAGGCCCTCGCCTATAAATTTGTGCTTATGATTTTCCATTGAGTTGATATTAAAAAAATAACAGCAAAAGTATGAATTTTTGGATTGACTTAGTTTTAAAATTTCCTAAAATCAAGGCAAACAGGCTGATATAGGTTGAACCTGACCCGCTTATTCAATCAGAGCAACAACCCCTTGCTTTTGACGTGTTATGCCATCTGGGCCATCATACCGTAAAACAAAAGAAAAAACACCCACACCTGCGAATTGCCCGTCGGCCGTCCTTCCGTCCCATCCTTCAGCAGGATCGGAGGTTGAGAAAACCTGCTGGCCCCAGCGGTTAAAAATTACCAGGAGAAAATTTGAAGGAGTAAACCCAAAAAATAATGGTTTAAAAACCTGGTTTTCGGCATGTTGGCTGGTTGGACGGAACGCATTGGGAATAAAAACCGTTGGTTCCTCCTGCATTATAATCACGTTTGACGTTAAATTCAACAATGGGTTATCAATATCGGCAGCTACCATTCGAAACACTGACGGAATACCAGCTCCCTCAGGCAAAACGAAATGTGAAAAATACCTAAGGCCCGAATCAAAAAATCCGGGAACCACCAGCCAGTGACCCTCATTTGTTTTTCTTTCAAGTTGGTATGTAAATCTCCTTTCGGGAGGAAAATAGTGTTCCCATTCGAATACTACCTGCCTTGGCCTGTTACCAGGCCTTACTTTCAAAAACAAACTGGAAAAATCATGAGTTGCAAAAGCCCTGTCAGGACAACCTCCCGTCTTAAAATAAGCCTCAATCCTGTAGAACCATGGGCCACGCAAAACATCCGGAGTATCAGTAAATACACCCGGCAAAGGCAGTGAACCAACCCTTTCAAATTGTGCATCATTTTCTGAAGATCGGTAAACATGGTAGATAAATTCACCTGTATCACCAGAGGCATTGAAGTTTAATTTGATTTTGTCGTTTTCTATAACATCCACATACAATATCTTGAGGTCGTGCAATACGGGTGGAAAGAAATCAATTATACGTATATTCGAATTGGAAACAATCCCTTGTCCTGAGGCCTGAATCCTGAAATAAAAAGTACCAGGAGTAAGTTGCCGAATGGGATAAGCCTGAAGGCCTGTGCCGGTTGGTTGTTGGAGAAGCGTATTTAGGATTGAATAATTGATGCCATCGTCCGAAAACAGCACCCGAACGCTGTCGAAAGGAGCAGGAAGGTACACAGGTTCGCCTACGCTTGTTGTTACTGTATAATTAACCCAGCTTAAGTTTATGTTTTTTAAGCATAAATCAATGGTGGGAATTGTAAGAAAAATAGTTCGATGCACCGCGCTTGTGGCTACGGTTGTACCTGTTTCATCCAGAACCACTATGTAATATGCTGCCTGATGCTCGCCGGTATTCGCGTCATGGTCGATGAATTCACCCTGAAAATAAACCGGCAGGTCAATTCTTAATGTGGCAATTTCTCCAAATAAAACGGTTCCCGGAATACTCCTGAATATCTTAATATTTCCGTTATAAACAGGAGAAGGTGCAGTAAAAATGTAATTAATTGCCACATTGCCGTTAGCCTGTACCGAAACCTGCCTGATTTCAATAGTACCAGTCTGGGCAAAACAGGCTATGCGTGCAAGCATTACTGCAGCAAAAAATAGAACTGTTTTGCCTTTGTTCATCCGTAAATAATTTTTTTTACAAGGGTTTGCCCGGAAATGATTTTAACGAAGTTCTATCTCTTTCCTACTACTACTTCGGTCATCGAATTTTCGTTAAGGTATTTTCTGGCTGTTTCCATGATAATGCCAGGTGTGATACTTTTCAGTTCGGTCAAAAAATTGGTGTAATGTTCGTGACTAAGGTCAAAAACAAGAAGTTCTCTGAGTCTTTCAGCCATGGCAAAAGGCCCATCGAACAAACGAATGTATTGGCCTGCCAAATAATTTTTTAAATTGTCTAATTCATCTGCTGTGGTCGGCTTAATCCCCAAATTGTATAACTCAAGGTATATTTGTTCTAAAGCATTTTTCCAAACGTCGGCGCCAACCTGGGTTGCAACAAAAAAATATCCATCCCTTACCAGTGAAACCAGTGCCGATTGGATCCCATATGTAAATCCTTTGTCCTGCCTTATATTTCGCATCAGTCTTGAGCCAAAATAGCCACCGAGCAAGGCATTGGTAATAACTAACCTGTGAAAATCAGGGTGTTTCCGGGATATAGTTCTTTTACCAATCCTGATAGCAGACTGCAACGAAACCTTGTGGTTAATGAAAAATCTTTGTGATTTTAAATTATTGATTTGAAATTCCTTCTTCTCCGGTTCAAGAACCTTCTGTACTTGTTTATTGTCGCCATAATGGCGTTCAAGCAACTTTTCCATTTCAGGCGGAGGATTCCCAGATACAATTATTTTAAGATTCCCGGGATGAATCCAACTTCGGTAAAATTCTTTTAAATCAGCAGCTTGTACCTTGTCAAAGTCGTTGCTGCGCAGTCTATAGCCATAAGGATGCCCGGAACCAAATAATTTTTCGTTAAAATGTGTCCTGGCAAGATATTCGATCCTGCGGGTGCTAACAAGATGTTGGCTTTTCTTGTTTCTGGCAAAAATATTAACCTCCTCTTCCGGGAAAACAGGATCATTCATTACTCCTCCCAGTAAATCAAGCACTGGCTCAAGATGTTTTTTCAGAACTGTAACCGAGACTATGATTATGTCCTTTTGGGTGTCTATCTGCAGGCTTGTACCATAAAATTCGAACTGCTCTGCGATTTGGCGTGAAGTTTTATCTGATGTTCCGGCATTAAGCATGTTTGCCATGGTGTAGGCAACCAGAGGTTTGCTCTGGTTGAAACTACCTGCCAGAAATAGCAGGTCGATCTTTATGATACCTTCGGAGCCTCCATTCAGGAAATAAACCGGAACCTGGTTCGGCAACTTTGTCAATTCAGGAACCAGAGAAGGCAGTTGGCCAACAATGGATACTAAAGGAGGGGTATTCCGGTTGGGCATGGCTCCAGGATTTAAATTTTGGTGGCTCTGTATTCGAGTACAGAAACCTTATCAGGCGAAAACACCGATCTTGCAGCATTTTGAAGGGTAGCGGATGTTTGACACAAATAGGAGTCAACTTGCCTGTTTATCATTCCTGCATCGCCAAGCAACTCATAATAGGCCAAATTCATTGTTCTTGCAATACATCCGTAATCAGAAAAAACCTGGTTAGCTTCAGCTTTATTCTTCACCTTTTGTATTTCAAACTCTGTTACCGGTTCGTTCAATAGCTTTTCAAGTTCATACCACAAAGCTTCCTCTGCTTGCTTCATGGTTGTTTCCTGGAGCAATTTTCCTGAAACGACAAACAGGCCGGGGTCAATACTGCCGGTAATAAAAGCATTGACTTCGCTGAACAATTTGCGCTCTTTTACAAGTGATTGATAGAGCCTTGATGAGTTACCTCCTGACAGGATATCGCTTAAAAGGTCAGTAGCAAAATAGCTTTCGTGCAGGCGACCCTGCATATGAAAAATCAGAAAAATCTGGCTAAAC
>DATIKK010000182.1:0-3336 GCA_035477635.1 Bacteroidales bacterium
CTACCATTGTTGTTGAACCATGGAGGTCAAAAGCCTTTCCGGTAATAAAAGACCTTTCTGTTGACCGTAGTGCTTTCGATAAAATAATGCTTGCAGGGGGCTTTGTGAGCATTGACACAGGCGCTGCTCCAGAGGCCAACAGCACCCTCATAATCAAAACCCTTGCCGACAAAGCCTTCGATGCTGCTGTTTGCATCGGGTGCGGCGCCTGTGTGGCCGCATGCAAAAATTCATCGGCAATGTTGTTTGTGGCAGCTAAAGTATCGCAGTATGCCCTGCTGCCTCAGGGCAAATTGGAAACATCAGAACGGGTGCAACGAATGGTCGAAAAAATGGATGAGATGGGATTTGGGTTTTGTTCGAACACTTACGCATGCGAATTCGATTGCCCTAAAGGAATACCTGTTGAATTTATTGCCCTCATGAACCGCGAATACCTTACTGCAAAAATATGCTCCCATGGGGCAAAATAAGAAAATTGTTAAAAATAATTAAATTATGCAAAAAAGTTGTTTAATACTTTTTTTGTATTTTTCTGCATCCTGTAAGCGTTTGAGGTTGTTTTGTCGAATATTCTCTAAATAATAATTTACAAAAATGAAGATTGATTTAAAAATATATTCATATATTTACTACATTTGTAATAAAACTGTTTTAACCTATTAAAATTAAGTAATTATGGCAACCCAGAAACTTGATCCTAAAAAGTTGGAAGAAGCTGCAAGCAAACTCAGAGCTATAGCGCATCCTATGCGTATCGCAATTATTGGCCTGTTGGAGAAAAAGGAACAAATGAATGTTACCGAATTATACACTACACTTAAAATCGAACAAGCCTCAGCTTCGCATCATCTGAACATTCTGAAAACAAAAGGAGTTCTTGATTCAAAACGCAGCGGTAAAAACACATTTTATTTCTTAAAACATGATGCTTTAAGCACAATTATTGATTGTATTAACCGGTGCCATTAGAAGGATTATGTTTAAGGTTAAAAAGCTGCTTTCGGGCAGCTTTTTTTTTGTGCAATATTTTAGCAATTTTCGAAGTTTTAATAATGGTTGGCACAATATTGTTCCATTATTTTTTGATAAATTTGTGGGACTTCCCAACTACAAAGGAATTGGATTTGGCACAAACCAGCAAAAAGACAGCACAATTTAAATTGCAAAAATGACAGATAAATTGACTTGCACCTGCACATTATATCAGGTTGTACGCAATTTTAAATAAACAAAAACACTGATTAAAATCAATTGCCAGTTTAACCAAACCTTAACCTTAAAATTTAATTATAATGAAACGAGCATGATTCGCAAAACAACAACACGGATGAAAACTTATCATGCGAGTTCCATCCGGACTTAATTTAAAAATTATTTAGGATGAAAAAATCATTTTTTGCTATCGGTCTTATGCTCGCAGGGATGTTATGGTCTCTCAATCTGAGGGCCGGTGGACCTGCATTGGATTTTGCCCTTGATAGGATTGACTTCGGAACGGTTTACACCGACAGAATGCCCGAATTCAAATACAACATTGAGTTTACAAACGCAGGAGATGCCCCCCTTTTACTTAACGCAGTAAGGGCTTGCTGCGGTACTCGTGTAATTAGCTGGCCCCAGGAACCGGTTATGCCCGGCCAAAAAGGTAATATTGAAATTGAATTCAGGTTGGCACCAAGGGCACAGCGCGTTAGCAGAACGATAACGATTTCTTCGAACGACCCTGCCAGTCCTGTCAGCATTATAAGAATTATTGGCCAGGTTGACGAAAGGTCGCCCGAACCTCCACGTTAATCTTGAAATCCAATCCCTGTAAGGGGCAAAGCTAATTTTTTGAAAAATTTCATATTTGTCCTGTTGTGTCTCCAATAGGGCAAGTTTCGTTGTAGATTTAAACCAAATGTTTGCGCTTTTTCAGATAATACTACTATGAAACGAGCATGGTTCTTAAAACACAAACACCACTGATGAAAACCCTACTTTGGTTTTCACGAATAATTTTTGGCCTGGTTTTTCTTTTATCGGGCTTCTTCAAAGCTATAGATCCTTTAGGGTCAACTTACAAAATTCAGGATTATTTCCTGGCATTGAACCTTGATTGGATGTTTGGGTTAGCTCTTCCTTTGGCCGTATTAATAAGCACTCTTGAAATAGTTATTGCAATAAGCATTTTATTGGGTTTAAAAATTCGTTACAGTGCATGGGGCGCTCTGTTGTTAATGATTTTTTTCACCCCCTTTACGCTGTATGTGGCCATTTTTGAACCGGTACCCCATTGTGGATGCTTTGGCGACGCAATAATTCTGCCAAATTGGGTTACCTTTTATAAAAACATTGTATTACTCGCTGCAGCCATATTTATCTTTTCAAAGCGAAATGATTTCAACCCGTTGTTATCAGTTCGCGCTGACTGGTATGTGGTAGGCGCAACCGCTCTGGTCAGCCTGATGCTGTCGGTTTACTGCTTGCGCAACCTTCCAATAATTGATTTTTTGCCATGGAGGTTGGGAAATTATATACCCGGACAAATGCAGTCGCAGCCTGAAGTGGCAAACGTTTACCTGATTTTTGAAAATTCCGAAACCGGCCAAACGGCCGAATTTCCTGCAACCGATTACCCCTGGGATGATCCGGAATGGACCAGAGTGTGGCAATATAAAGATCAGCGTCGAGAAGTAATAAGCCCTTATGTGCCTGCTCCTATTGAAAATTTTTTAATTCGGGATGAGAATTTTATTGACCTTACCGCAAAATACATCAATAATCCCGGACTTCAGTTCCTGGCTGTTGCCTACGATTTGTATGCTACTAACACCCGAGCTTTTGCTAATAAAATAACCCCTTTGGCTCTCCAGGCTAATTCTTTGGGTCAGTCTTTTATTGTGCTGACAGGTTCGTCTTTCGAAAAAATTCATGCCTTCAGGCACCAACATCAAACCCCTTACCCGTTTTATCAGGTTGATCCGGTAGCCCTGAAAACCATGATACGATCCAATCCAGGACTTTTGCTGCTAAAAGATGGAGTTGTTATTGGCAAATGGGCACACCGCAACATACCCGATTTTGAGACCCTGTCAGAAAAACATCTTCGATAAAACAACAAACCTTTATCGAAATCTATTTGCGTTTCTCTTTAAAAAACTCTTGAATTAAAGCCGCCGATTCTGCGGCTTTAATGTTTTTGACAATTGAGGTTTTGGGATGAAAGGGATGGGCTGCAAAGGTTGAAAAACCCTGTTTGGGGTCGTCGGCACCCCAAACCACCCTGCTTACCTGAGCCCAATGCAATGCACCTGCACACATCAAACAGGGTTCTAAAGTAACATAAAGGGT
>DATIKK010000183.1:0-1509 GCA_035477635.1 Bacteroidales bacterium
TTTTTTCCGTTGAGCCGCCTTCTTGAAAAATTATCTGTCCAAGCCGAACTCAGGGCATGGCAGTATGACTCAAATAATCACATCAACAATCTAAAGGAGGTTTTTGACCACCCGGTTCAAAGAGTTGCCACCGAGGAAGACCGTAACATATTGCGAGGCATCGTAGGGTTTGGAAATATAAGCGCCCGCGAAATAATGCGTCCGAGGGTAGATGTAACTGCTGTCGAAATTTCAACTCCATTTTCAACGTTGCTGCCTGTGATTGTAGAGGCGGGCTACAGCCGTGTCCCTGTTTTTCGTGAAAGTTTCGACAATGTGGAGGGGATTCTTTACATAAAGGACCTGTTGCCACACCTCGAAAAGGATGATAGCTTTGCCTGGCAGAAATTGCTGCGGCCATGCTACTTCGTGCCCGAAAGCAAGCGAATTAACGATTTGCTTAAAGAATTCAAGGAAAAAAAGATACATCTGGCAATTGTTGTTGACGAATACGGCGGCACTGCAGGCATTGTAACTTTGGAAGATATTCTTGAAGAAATTGTGGGCGAGATAAACGATGAGTTTGATACAGATGAAAACATTTATTCAAAACTCGACTCAAACACCTTCGATTTTGAAGGAAAAACATTACTCAAAGACTTTTGTAAAATAACCGGGACAGATTATGAGTTATTTGATGAGATAAAGGGCGAAGCCGATACCCTTGCCGGGCTGATTCTTGAAATTAAACAGGAATTGCCCATAAAGGGAGAGAAGTTACATTTCCGCCATTTTGAGTTTCAGGTTGAGGGAGTCGATAACCGCCGGATAAAGCGCATTAAAGTTACCATTTTGCCTTCGAAATAATTTTTTATTAAAAAGCATGAAGCCAACAGTCATTTTTCTTGTTATGCTAGTGTTCCTTTCATGCCAGCAACCGCATACTCCCAAGCCAAGAGCTTATTTCAGGATTGATTTGCCGGAAAAAGAATATAACACCTTTGATGCGGATTTCCCATATTCGTTCGAAATTCCTGTTTACGGTTCTTTAATGCCCCAAGCGGGGACAAATTCCTTGCCTTATTGGGCCGATATTGTTTTCCCCGAATTTCGGGCAACCATACACCTCACTTATAAAGCTGTCGCAAACATGCACAACCTTAATACATTAATGGAAGACAGCCGTGAGTTTGCCAGCCGCCATATTCCGAAAGCTACTGCCATAAATGAAGAAATGATTTTTGACGAACAAAGGAGGGTCTTTGGGGTGCTTTACCAGATACAAGGCAAGGATGTGGCGTCGCCGCTGCAGTTTTTCGTTACTGACAGCCTGAATCACTTCCTTCGTGGCTCACTGTATTTTAATGTAACCCCCAACAACGATTCCCTCGCTCCCGTAATCAGGTTCCTTGAGTACGATATCAGGCATATTTTGGAAACCTTGCACTGGGAGTAATTTGAGGGTTATATTGGCTCATAACCTTTAAAGTTCGAAAGCATATTTTGAGCAGTACTAATTTCGACATAACT
>DATIKK010000184.1:0-3781 GCA_035477635.1 Bacteroidales bacterium
GATTTTGAAAAAAAAATTCAAGAACTTCCCTATATTTTCAAAGACCCTCACACATTTGACAAGAAAATTGATGTAAAGAAGCTTCAATTCGGGTCTAAGATTGACAAAGACAGTTTAAGCAAAAGGGAGGAATTATTTACAGTAAAGGAAATAATCAGTTCCGAAAAAATTCGATTAAGCAACAACCTGACAGTAAAACTCATAGGAGTGAAAGAAGACCCTGTCAGCAATGGAATAGCAACATCATTTCTCATAGAAAAAATAAAAGGGAAACGAGTTTTTTTGAAATACGACAATGTAAAGCACAACAGCGAGAACAACTTGCTTTGCTATCTTTACCTTGAGAACAAAACATTCATCAATGCTCTTTTAATTAAAAATGGCATGGTGCAAGTGGATATTGAAACTGATTTCAAATACAAAGACAAATTTTTAAACCTTTTGCAACAGAACAATGGCTAAAGAATATGTGTCAGGCTCAGATGGATACAATCTGAAATTCAAAAGGGAAACACTTTTAAATTATGGAATGAACAGATGGGGTTTGAACAAAGCCCACAGTGTTGGTTCAACCTCAGAATTGATTAGAGCTTGTGCCCCAACACATTATGATGAATGGGTGCAATTCTATTTCACCCAGGCTATACAAAAGAAAAAAGAAGGACTGCCAATTACAAGAGAATACATAACGAGTCTTGGGCAAACACTTTATATTAAGCTATCTGAAGTTGTTCAACACGAACTTCAGCAGATAACTGAAGAAGAATGTATTGAATATGCTTACAACCTTGTCTTGAACAGAACATACGAAGGCTACAAGACTGAAATAGAAACAATTTATGGACAACTTGAAGGGGCGATTGGTCAGAAAATCGAATCGGCACCCGACAATTGGGATAGGGCTTATTGTGTGGATTTCATTGTAAAAATTCAGGACAAAGTCATCGGCATTCAAATCAAACCGATTGCAACAGGCCAGGCATTAAACCAATACCAATGGATTGAGATGCACCGCAATAATCACGAACGATTTGCAAGAGATTTCGGCGGAAAAGTATTTTTCGTTTTTTCTACCAAGAGTCCGAGTGGGACAAAAAGGATTTACAACACAGAAGTTATAGACCAGATTATTGCTGAGATACAACGACTAACACAGTAAATAAAAGAGTTACATCAAAAAAAATCCAATTTCAGCATAAAACGAAGGGATGCTATTAACTCAAAGTATTAGTTTATAGCAGTTTACATTTTTTGCTTTGCGTGAGATTTTTTTACTGGTTGCAATAAACAGCAATTTTAGGCATGTTTGACAAATCCATTTATCTCTGGTAATCGAAACAATATATCCCGAAAAATTGTTATATTTGCCGCTACATGTCTGAATTAAGGACTTGTTTATAAGGAAGCACTGAGAGAACAGGCTCGCTGAAGTGCTGGCAACCCGCCTACCGGCAAGGTGCCAAAACCTGCCTTAAATAAAGGAATTATAAACGAATAGGTACAAAATGCAAACTATCTCCATTAACTATTTCCTGCATAAGGTTCACATGGCTATGCCATGCCTGGCTGCTGATACTATATTATTGGCATAAACCAGGCGTGCCCTTTCCACATTGCTTCGTCTAAAGCTGAAACAGGTTAGCTGTTAGCTGTTTGCAGTTGACTTTTAGCTTTTGGCAATGTTCCACTGGCAAATACACCCCAGCATTCGACCCACTACCCAAGAAATACTAATTTTTCAACTTTATCCTTTATCCTTTATCCTTGTCCCCAATGACCATTCCTGAACTGATTGCCCGAAACAACGGCCAACCGCGTATAAGCTACGAACTGTTACCACCGGTAAAAGGTAGCAGTATTAGCACCATTTTCAATATGTTAGACCAATTGATGGCATTTCAACCGCCATTTATCAACATAACCTACCACAGGGAAGAAATTTCCTATGTGAAACAGGCCGACGGCAGTCTTAAGCCATCGGTTGTGCGCAAACGGCCTGGTACAGTGGGTATAGCCGCCGCCATACAAGCTCGCTACAAGGTAGATGTGGTGCCACATATTATTTGTGGGGGCTTCTCATGCCAGGACACCGAAGATGCCCTCATTGACCTCGATTTTCTGGGTATTCGAAACCTGCTGGTAGTGCGGGGCGATGCCGACAAGATTACCGGTCGGTTCAATCCCAATCCGCAGGGGCACCGCTATGCTTCGGGGCTGATTGACCAAATCATGAATTTGAACAGGGGTGTTTACCACGACCAATGTATTGAAAACCCATCGCGCACCAACTTCTCCATTGGAGTTGCAGGCTATCCCGAAAAGCATCCCGAATCGCCAAACGCGGAAGAAGACCTGTTTTACTTGAAACAAAAGGTTGATAAAGGTGCTGAATATATTGTAAGTCAAATGTTTTACGACAACGATGTTTTCTTCAACTTCGTGAAGCGATGCAGGGATGCAGGAATAATGGTTCCAATCATACCGGGACTGAAGCCCCTGAGTATCCGAGAACATTTTCATCTTTTGCCCCGCACATTTCACCTTACCATACCTCCGGCATTAGTAAAAGAAGTAAACCAATGCAAGGACAATAAAAGTATCAGGGAGTTGGGCATAGAATGGACAATACAGCAAATAAAGGGGTTGAGAGAAGCCGGGCATCCCTTTGTTCATCTTTACACCATGGGAAAAGTGGATAATATTGTAAAAATCTCGGAAAAGGTCTTATAAAATCCGGTTTTAATGTAAGGAAAATAATTTGGGAAGTTTGTCAGAAACTTAGCCTTTCATAGTCTCTGCGATACATTTTGACCACCTGCTTCCCTTTAGGCATACAAAAACCATATCGAAAAACCATCAAGCATGACTACAGATAACCGCCTTAAATCCCATATCAAGCAAAGAATTCTAATTCTGGATGGAGCCATGGGAACCATGATACAACGTCATAAGCTTACAGAAGAAGATTTTCGGGGTACTCGTTTTGCCCATATCAACCAGAAGGTAAAAGGCAACAACGACCTCCTAACCCTGACCCAGCCCCATATTATCAGTGAGATACATGAAGCATATCTGGAAGCGGGTTCCGACATTATCGAAACCAACACATTCAATTCCACATCGGTTTCCATGGCCGATTATGGGATGCAAGACCTGGTGTATGAACTCAATTTTCAAGCAGCCAGGCTTGCCAGGCTTGCCTGCGAAAAATACAATGCGATTACTCCCGGCAAGCCCAGGTTTGTTGCCGGCGCCATTGGCCCCACCAACAAAACCGCATCCCTCTCGCCCGATGTGAGCAGTCCGGCTTTTCGTGCTATAACTTTCGACAGCCTGAAAGAAGCCTACCACGAGCAGGCAAAGGGATTGCTCGATGGGGGAGCGGATATTCTCCTGGTAGAAACGATTTTTGACACCCTCAATGCAAAGGCAGCCCTGGCAGCCATTTTGGAAATCCAGCATCAAACAGGTAAGAAGATTCCGGTGATGGTTTCGGGAACCATTACCGATGCAAGTGGGCGCACACTCTCCGGACAAACCACCGAAGCCTTGCTCACCTCGCTCTCGCATGTTGACCTCTTGTGCATTGGCCTCAACTGCGCCCTGGGTGCCGAACAACTTCGTCCGTTTCTCGAAATCCTGAGCAAGATGGCGCCATTTGCCGTAAGCGTCTATCCCAATGCAGGGCTGCCCAACCAGTTAGGGCAATACGACCAGTCGGCACAGATGATGGCTGATATTCTGGAAGGCTACCTTAACGACGGGCTGGTAAATGTTGTTG
>DATIKK010000185.1:0-4935 GCA_035477635.1 Bacteroidales bacterium
CCTTGCCAATATGGAGATTTTCAGAGGGCCGGGTGGCAACGAAGCCGATGGAATGCGGTATGTGTCAATCCTTGTGGCGGCAATATTAATTCCGCTTTCGTTCTGGTGGTTCTTTTCTCTTCGCGAGCCGGGTTTCAAGAGAATCAGGAAGCAGGCTAAATCGCCCTTTTGGGGCAACATGAAGCACGCAGCTCAAAACAAAAATTTTATACGGCTCACACTTACGGTGTTCACCCTTGCCATGGGCTTCAATTTTGTAAGCCTTTTGGGTTCATACATTCCGATATTTTATGTGTTTGGGGGCGATAAGGTTGCCGGGGCGTTCTTGCTTGGTATTAATGGAACCATCTGGGCGGTTACGGGTTTGTTGGCTGTTTTCCCACTCAACTGGGTAAGCCCCAAGTTGGGCAAGCGAGGCACCATGATGATTGCAATAGGTTTGATGGCTCTGGCTCAGCTATCTAAAATATTTGCCTATGACCCTCAGTACCCTTACCTGATCGTTATTCCTACAATTTTGCTTTCGGCAGGAATGCTGTTTTTTTTCACACTGGGTTCGTCCATGATTGGAGATATCTGCGATGAGGATGATCTGAAAACCGGAAAACGCAACGAAGGAAGTTATTATTCAGTGTATTGGTGGTTTATCAAGATGGGCACAGCAACCGCCAGTTTTGTTGCCGGCGCGCTGATTGTGTTCACCCAGTTCGACCAGGTGAAGATTACACATGTTGATGCTCTGGAAGGCAGCATAAGAGAATTCAGGTCAAAACTTGCGCCGGATGAGAACAATACGGTTAGCGAAGCACAGTTTCATGAGGTAATGAACCGCATTAACAGGCGCTCGGATTCTCTTAAAGAGCATTTAAACAAAATGGCACTGGCAAATCAGAATAGCCAACTGCATTATAATGACCTGATTGACCATCTGAACATACTCGATAGTCAAATCGTAAGGCTTGATGCCTCACTGCCAACAGCCAACCTGGCCGATTCGCTTGAAAAGATTGAGGCTCAAATTGCTCCTCTGAAAAAGCAGGCTCCATTTACTCTACTCATGATGCGGATCATCGAAATTGGGATTCCATTGATAATGAGCATTCTGTCAATATTGGTTGTGATAAGATATAAACTCACCGAAAAGCAGACACACCAAATCAAGTTGGAGTTGCAACTCAGGAATTCAAGGGAAAAAGAAGAATAGTAATCATTCATCTGAACTACAATCATAAAAATAAAACCTATGGCTTTCAAAATAGAGAGCGATAATTTCATTTTCAACGGTAAAAAAATCTTTCTTAACTCAGGAGAAATACACTATTTCAGAATCCGCCGCGCACTTTGGGAAACTCACCTGCGAGCCGCAGTTGAGGCAGGTTTGAAAACGGTAAGCACTTATGTGCCCTGGGATTGGCATGAGCCGGAGGAGGGAGTATTTGACTTCGACGGAAATTTATTGCCGGAGCGCGACCTTAGCGGATGGTTAACTCTTTGCCAAAAATATGGGCTTACTTGTATTGTAAAACCAGGACCTTTCATTCTGGCCGAGTTCAGGGGCGCCGGGCTTCCCAACTGGCTGATCGAGCGCCTTGGGCCTGATGGCAAAATGCAGAACCGAAGAGGAGAACCCATTGCAGGCGAAGGGATGAGGCTTTTCAATCCGGCTTACCTTGATGCTGTGGAAAGATGGTATCAACGGGTGTTGCCTGTTATTGGCAAGTTTGAGATTACCCATGGAGGCCCTATTTTAATGATGCAGGTTTGCAACGAAATTGGAGTGTTCTCCTGGTTGGCCCATCAGGCCGATTACGGGCATCCCGTAAAGGAGCGGTTCATTGCCTATCTCAAGTCTCGTTTTACCTCAATTGAAGATATCAACCATTTGTGGCAAACGAATTACATTGATTTTGAAAGCATTGAGTTGCCTCCCGATGGAAGGCTTGCTTATGAGTCTCAAGGTGACCGTGCCCGCGACTACCACTGGCATTGCTTCTGGCGTGCCTATTATGGCGATTATCTGAAAATGCTGGCCCAAATGGCAAGAAATCTTGGAATCACCGTGCCATTGTACCACAACCTGCCGGGCTGGATTTACGGGAATGGATACGAATTCCCAGTCAATATCACCATGTATGAGGACCTTTACGGCGACAAAAGCGATATCATTTTTGGGGTTGACCATATCCCTGAGTTTGTATCGTATCGCAACATGCACGACGATCGTATTATCAATGATATTACCCGGGCCATGCAAGGCGACAAGCCACTTTTTGCGGCCGAATTTCAATGTGGCTCACGCGAATACCATGTGGTAACCAACAACCGCGAATTGGAGTTGTTCTACAAGGCAAGTATCGCCAACGGGCTAAAAGGATGGAACTATTACATGTTTTCGCAGGGGAAAAATCCTCCACGCAAAGGGTATTCGGGTGACACCTTTTACTGGTTTACACCATTGGCGGCGGATGGCTCCAAGAACCCCGCATTCGATCTGGTGAAGAATATGAACAAGTTGATTTCGGTTTTGGAACCGGCAATTGTGGAAGCCAATCGCCAGGCCGAGGTTTGCGTTCTGTTTTATCCGCCCTATTACGCAACAGAATTAGAGCGACCCGAAACAGGGGCAAGCTCCCTGAAATTTGTACCATCGGCCATCAGGCGGCCGGCTTACTTCGAGGGTTTGTTGAAGGTGCTGCAGGTTTTGAACATTGATTATGACATGGCCGACCTGAGCAAGGTTGAAGCCGGTGCTCTGAAGCAGTATAAGCAATTATGGGCTTTTGCCACCGACGAGATGAACGCCCGCGACCAGCAGGTAATTGTAGATTATGCAAAACAAGGCGGGCAGGTAGTGATCTATCCGTACCTCCCCGATCGCGACATGGCGCAGGCTAAATGTACCATTATCAGGGATGCTCTCGGGGTGTACCCTGCCGGCTCCCTGTCAATTGATTCTCCGTTGATTGATGTTTTGGGTTTGACAGACATCAAATGTGCAAACCCGCAAATAACTTATTCTGAAGCTTCACTCAGCGATTGCACTGTTATTGCACGCACCTTGGATGAAATGCCTTGCGGGTTCGAAAAAAATCTGGGTAGTGGACAAATAATCCATCTGGGAGCATGGCTGGGGTTTGATACAGAAGGGCATAAACCTGTTTATGAAGCCTTGTTGAAAAAATCAAGCGCAAGACTGAGCAGGGCATGGGCAGATAACGAATGGCTTACCGTTCGTCTGAGGGGTACTGGTAACGGGGCTGCATTGCTATTTGCAGGGAATTATTACAACGAGGAGCAAAAGGGTACTTTCTGGTACACTCACCCGCAAACTGCTGAAAAAATCTCAATACCCTATTCGGGAAACAACTGTACCTGGCCTAGCCTTTATTCTGTTTTAACTCCAATTTGTTTCCTGATTTCAGACAACCTGAAAATTTTGCATACAACTTCTAATCTCTACGATATAAGGGTTGAGGAAGGTCAAGTTACACTTCTTCTGGGTGGAGACAGCGAACTGGAGGGAGAACTGGTGCTGGAAGGCAGTAAAGTCCATGCCATTGTCTCCTTATCGTCGACAGAGGTTTACAGGGAGCTTATTGGCGGACCCGATCGCATGGTATTGCGATATAAACACCTGAAAAATAAAGAATTGTCCATTGTTTTAAGCTTGTAAAATGATTTTAAAAAGCTATTCCGGTCTTTTGTATGAATTTAATAGTAGCGGCTCGGTAAGGAGTATCGAAGCCGGCCCTATCCGTATCAATTTAAAAGAAACCTCGGAGTTTCATAAATCAGGTACCGGCCTGTATTTGAGAAAAAAGGACGGAACGATTGCTTACCATTCGCTGATTGGGCCTGAAAGCAATGGGCAGTTTGTTATTGAAAACAACCGGTATTACTCGCAAGGCAATTGGGAGGGTTTGGAATATCTGGTTGAACTGCAACTTTCAGAGAAGAGCTTGAGCTGGCAGTGGACTGTGCAGCTAACAAACAAATCTGCACGACCTGTTGAAGCCGATGTGGTTTATGTGCAGGATGCAGGGTTGAAAACCAAAACCAACGGATTGGTAAATGAGTATTATGTAAGCCAGTATATTGAAAGGCTTGTGCTCAACCACGACATTTTTGGAAAGGTACTCTGTTGCCGGCAAAACTTGAAAGAGCCTTTGGGAAATCCATGGTTAATGATTGGCTGCAAAGGGGGAGCAACCTCTGCAAGTGTTGACGGAATGCAATTTTACGGTCCGTCGTGTCGTGAAAAAGGCACCCCAGCCGGGCTGTTGAACGAAAATTTAGGAGGAGAATATGCCGGCGAATCTTCTGTTTTGGCCATTCAGGTAAAGCCGTTTTTGCTCCATCCCCACCAAACCCATATCAGCGTCATTGCAGGAAAATTTTTGATGGATCATCCTGAACCCACTTCCGTCAATGATTTGAAACAATTGGATAATGTGTTTTCGGAATTCAGTCCAATCCAATTGCCCACCGACGGAGCAAAGTGGCAAGGGCCGAAAACGAACCTTTTTAACCAACACCACCTTTTGCCTGCCGACGACCTGACCCGGGATGAATTAACGCTCCTTTTTGGCTCCGAATGGCGGCATGTGGAGGAAGTTCAAGGAACCTTGCTTTCATTTTTCAAGGATGACCACCATCATGTGGTGCTAAAGGCAAAAGAATTGTTGGCCGACAGGCCCCATGGTCATATCATGCAGGCAATGTCGCATCTTTCGCCTAACGACGATATGGTGTCAACGACTTCGTTTGCTTACGGGGTGTTTAACTCCCACATAACCCAAGGAAATACCAATTTCAATTCACTGCTTTCGGTCTGCTCAAACCCCTTCAATCCTGCATCACCGGCAGGCCAGAGAATTTTCGTGTGCTTTGATGATACAATATTCCTGCTTGGGGTACCCTCTGCCTTTGAAATGG
>DATIKK010000186.1:0-11380 GCA_035477635.1 Bacteroidales bacterium
TACAAAAGCTACAAAAAATCCCTGCGGTACCTAAAAATGGAATTCTGCCACCACGACAGGAGAGAAATAAAAAGAGCGGTTCATTTCAGATCTCTTAAACAATGGTTTATCAGCGTAATATACTCCCATTACCTTGCAGAGCGTTGTGAGGTCTGGTATATTCAGGGGTTAAGGCAGGGAATCGCTTACCGCTTCCCTTTGCTTGACCGGCGAATTGCTGAATATGTTATGCAAGTACCGGCTAAGCATTTTTTTAGGGGAGGGGTTGGCCGCAGTATAATGCGCGAAATTTGCAGGCAATATCTTCCGGAAAGGATCTGCGGATGGCAATCAAAAGCCGACCATACCGTAATACTCCATTACCGTAAAATGCTGAACGACCTTTCGTCAGAACTTGAAAAGGAAATTGCCGAATGGAGAAAAAACCCCGAGCTGTATTTTATCGATTTCGGCCGGTTAGAAAAGGATTTGGATGCTTATAGGGTATGCTGTGAGGAAAATGAGCGATATTACCTTAACCGCAGCCTGTATTTTTTCAAAATGCTTCATGAGTTCACACGGGTTTACTTCTCTCCGGTTGCTCCCGCACAGGAGTCATAACCTTAAGAAGTGAAAGACTTCAACCAAAGGAATTTCCGGCGGCGAAGCAACCGCGATATTTGTTTTCCGAAAGCATAATGTCATATTTTCATCACACCAACACCTGCACCTGCGACCGTGTATTTTCGCTATAGGAATACAAGAGCTGAGCCTTAGTTCTCTTTTCAAGCATTACAGGCGAACCCGGAATGCACAATCTGCTCGACCAACTGTTTGATGGTTTTGCCTGATCGGGATGAATAGAAAAACTTACCGATGCGCTAAGGCGTAGTTCAAAAAAAAGCAACACCCCGCTCATAACACCACTATGCAAAACCTCAAAATGGTTTTTTGATTCGAAGAAATGAGCCTGAGGCTGGCATAGGTCAAGCTCGGCCACCAGAACCGGCTCTGCAAGCCTTTTCCACTTACGGCTTTGGTTCGTGTTTATCAGGGCATGGAACATCTGATAGCCGGAGGCCTCTGCCAGGTAAGAAAAATCAATGCCATACAGGGTTTTCCATTTTTTCACAGTTTCCCTTTTAAAAAGGTACTGGCCCAGAAAATGTTGCGGAACGCTCAGTGGCAAGGCATAAATTCTCAGCCGGCCGGGTATGAGTCTTGCGTCAGGCTTCAGCAGCCGGTGCAGGGCATCGTTGGTTGTTGGGATAATTCCTTCTGCCAAAGGGTCGTTGCCAACGATTTCGCTAATCATTACATCAGCCTTCCCGGGCAGTTCTATTTCAGTTGACTTGCCACAGATGATTTGAATGCGGTTGTGGAGCTGGTTTTTTTCAAATAATTTTTCGGCCAGGCTTGCCATATTTGGCTCGCGTTCGACAGCATAAACCATTTTAGCGCCTGCCCTTGCGGCCATCATGGCCAAAACACCGGTTCCGGTTCCTATGTCGAGAACTACATCGCCCGGTTTCACCGTTTCGGCGATTGCCTCCTTATAGCTGAGTGTTCGCCTGTAATCGTTGAGCATACGGATATGCACCTCAGCCGAATCGAAGCGGCCTGCCTCAGATCTTATCGGTGGAATGGTGTCTGCTTCACCTTCCAATACTCCCATTTGGTGCAGGTCAATAATGTGTGAGGTTGCCTCTAACCAGCCCGGAACACCCTTAATTCGCTTCTCCAATTCGGCCACACCCTGCTCAAATGTTTTGGGCGATGCAAACACATCGAGAATGGCAAGGAAAAAATGGCTTGCATAATAGCTTTTGCCTTTATGCTTCAACTTTATCCGGTTTTCCTGCAACTCAATGGTTAGGTTTGGAGTTCTCCTAAGCAATGTGCCTTTTTTTATTTCCATGGGCTTACTTTTAAAATAACCGGTTCAATCGTAAAACCTGATTGAAAGTTACAAAAAGACCTATCTGAGTCTGATAAAGTTGCTAAATAAACGTTTTGGTTCGAGCAGGCGTTGGCGCCCCGTTCTTCTAAACCATAACGACTTCCAGGAATAAACCAACATCCTCCACTTGTAGCCTATACCAGGGAAGGCGCTGATTACATTCAGGAAATATCGCAAAAGACTTCCGGGAGTCTGAAAAGAAGTGTCATGACCCGAAAAAATTACTTTTAGTGCATTTTTTTCAAGAAATGACAAATTTTTACACTCTCCCGGGAGGGGTTTTGCTTCACCGGGCCAATCTTTAATTAGCCTGTTGTACAGACCAATCATTCGCCCCGCTTTGAAACCCTTTGCTAACTCCAGAAACCGATTGTCCGAAAAATTAACATGGCTTGCATAACGAAACACATCAACCAGCCATTTAAGACGGCTGTAACCATGTAAGCCGCCGTGTATAACCAGGTAAATAAGCTCCATTTCATTGTTTAGTACAACGAATGAGCGGCCTGAAATGGATATTGAGGAAAGATTATCTTTAACAAGGGCATACAAGCGGGCAGCAGGGAGAACAGGATAGTAGAACAGCCTCCAGTGCAGCTCGGCAATAAGCCCGCTTTCAGGGTGTTTCATTGCAAACTGGTTGCGAAACCGAATCATTTTGTCCGCTTTTTTTTTGCTGTCAGGCCAGGGTTCATAGGCTGGAATGTAACCCAGTTCAGACAGGGCGCCTATGGCATTCCCGATCATGCATGGTTTTATAAGCAGGTCTAAATCGCCCGTAATACGCACACACGGATTGTCATACAACTTTTGCGAAAGAGGAAAACCTTTAAGCACTATAAAGCCGACCCCTGCCGCCTCCAATGCATCTGCAGCCGTCATCAGTCCATGCAACCGGCCAAGCATCAGAGCCCTTTCACCGGGAAAGTGCTCAGCCATGCTTTCGCCAAGCAAAGCGTCGATCTGCTCATGGCTGAGTTGATGGCGTTGGTTTAGCTGAAGCCGTCCGATGCTGAAAATCATAAAACTGGCTTTACGGTAAATTATTTAGAAATATCAGGCAGGCTCTAAATCAAGTCTCTATCGCTGCATTTTTCTGAAATATTCATTCCACAACAACCACATAAAAAATATATTGGCGTAAAAGAGAGTTTTGAAAATATTGTCGTGGAAAAAATGAAAAGAACCAGGAAAGGGAATCTGTATGAACAAAAGCCCGACAATGCGAAACAGGTTGGTAAGATGTATTACAATTATCCCGGCAGGAATATACCAAAGTTTATGACGCCAGGGACCCGGAAAAAACCCCATTATAACCATCCAATGAAGCCATTGCTTCAGGGTAGTGCACTCTGGCAAAACCGAAACGAAGCTTTCAGTGTTATTAATATAAAAAGTTGCACCCTGAACTTCAAACTCTGAACCAACAAATTGCAGGATTAGGATGCTTTGAGTCATTAGGATTTCGGCTACCTCCATAAAAAGCCACTGCACAACTCCTGCCACCGGATAAAAATTCAGACCAACCGACCATCCAAGATACACAAAATGAAATGAAAACAATAACAAGAGGAAAATCAGAACATCTTTGACTGGCAGTAAAGCGACGGGAAGCTTGAAGTTCATACTGTTGAGGTTAAGGTTGAGTTCCGGTAAGGGTTTTTTGGATTGCTCTGCGAACCTCTCTCGAATTTGCGGGACAAGTTGTTCATAACCCTATGAAACACTGTGAAATCCTTTAGGAGTTGGCTGCAAATGACCAATGACAAGTTACCAATGCTCAAATAATTATTTCCCTATCTGATACACCTGAAACCCTTTTTCCCTGAGGGAGGGGGCGTTGAGTATGTTGCGGCCGTCGAAGAGGAATGCCGGTTTTAGCATTTCACTGTGAATGCGTTTCCAATCGTAGGTTTTAAACTCGTCCCATTCGGTGATTATCAGAACTGCGTGAGCCTGTTTTGTTGCCTGGTATGGGTCGCTATGAATAATTATTCGCTTAAGAATATCTTCATGATTCAGTTTGCCATTTATCCCCCTAATTCCCAGCAATTCGTTCATGTCGCTCATTATTCGTTCGGGGTTAACCTTGGGGTCGTAAACATGTACCTCTGCCTGATCGGCAAGTAATTCTTCTGCAACGTAAATAGCTGCCGACTCGCGCGAATCGTTGGTGTCTTTTTTGAAAGCCCATCCAAGCATGGCAATTTTTTTGCCGCTCACCGTGTTGAACAGGGTGGTGATAACCTTTTGGGCAAACCGATGTTTTTGGTAATCGTTCATTATTATAACCTGCTCCCAGTAACCGGCAACTTCGGGAAGATTAAAGTACCGGCAAAGGTAAACCAGGTTCAGGATGTCCTTCTGAAAACAACTTCCTCCAAATCCCACGGAGGCCTTCAGAAACTTTGGTCCAATGCGTGAATCCATACCAATTGCTGCAGCTACTTCATCAACATCGGCCCCGGTACGCTCGCAAAGCGCCGAAATTGCATTAATGCTCGAAACCCTCTGGGCCAGGAAGGCATTGGCCGTAAGTTTGCTCAGTTCCGACGACCACAGGTTGGTCTTAATTATGCGCTCATTAGGTATCCAGTTAGCATAAATGTTGGAGAGAGCTTCAATTGCTGCAAGACCTCCGGGTGTTTGATCTCCGCCGATAAGCACCCTGTCGGCATAAAGAAGATCGTTTACGGCAGTGCCCTCTGCCAGAAACTCAGGGTTCGAAAGAACCTGAAATTTAAAGCCGGTATTAATACCGTTGATTATTGCCTTTATGCTTTCGGCAGTTCTGACAGGCAAAGTGCTTTTTTCAACAATTATTTTATCGTTGGTGGCAACACGGGCAATCTGGCGGGTGCACAACTCCACATATTTCAGATCGGCTGCCATCCCTTTTCCTTCACCATATGTTTTGGTTGGCGTGTTAACAGAAATAAAAATCATTTCCGATTCCCTAATGGCCTTGTCAACATCGGTAGAGAAAAAAAGGTTTTTGCCTCTTACCTGCTTGACAATCTCAAGAAGCCCCGGCTCATAAACCGGAAGATTGTCGGTATTCCATGCAGCAATTTTTTGGGGATTGCTGTCAACAACCGTTATAGTCAGATGTGGGCATTTCAGTGCAAAGACTGCCATGGTAGGCCCGCCAACATATCCTGCACCAATGCAGCAGAGTGATTTAATTGATTTTTTGATTGTCATAATATCGGTCTTGTCGTAAAATGTTTGATAGTCTTTTTAAGCCAGCCATAACCCCTTTGTCACAAGCCCTTTGCATTAGGCCTTCATCAAATTTTCTACAATTATTTCAGCAATTCGTTTGGCGGTTTTGCCATCCCACAGTTCGGGAATACGTCCGGGTTTAATTATACCGGCAAGAATGTCGAGGGCTGTTTTTTCCACCCTGTCGAGGTCGGTGCCAACCAGGTGATTGGTTCCAACATCAATGGTAACGGGCCTTTCTGTGTTTTTGCGCACGGTAATGCATTGCACTCCCAAGTATGTAGTTTCTTCCTGTATTCCGCCGCTGTCGGTTATTACCAGTTCAGCATGCCGGAGGAGGGATAAAAATTCGATGTATCCCAATGGCTCAGTTAAATGCAGGCTGGAGGGAACATTGTCTTCTATTCCGAAATCCCTGAGGTTTTTACGCGTTCGCGGATGAACAGGAAACACCAGAGGTCTTTCCTTTGAAAGCCTCCCGAGAGTTGTCATAAGGTTACGCAGGTTTTCCGGGTTGTCAACATTTGTCGGGCGGTGAAAAGTAGCAAGTATGTAGTGTTCCTTTTCAAGCCCCAAATTTGCTATAACAGGGTGATTTTCAAGCAAATCATAGTGCTCTTCGAGGCTGTCGATCATAATGTTTCCTACGAAATGAATTTTATGTTCGTCCATGCCTTCGTCGCGCAGGTTTCGAATGCCACTGTGTTCGCTCACAAAAAGGAAGTCGGAAACAACATCGGTTACAATGCGGTTTATTTCCTCAGGCATTGTTTTATCGAATGAGCGCAGGCCGGCTTCAACATGGGCTATGGGAATGCCCATTTTTGAGGCTACCAGTGCTGCCGCTAACGTTGAATTTACATCGCCTGGAACAATTACAAGGTCAGGTTTTTCAGCGGTCAAAACCTTTTCCAGTTCCAACATTATTCGGGCAGTTTGTTCGGCATGGCTGCCTCCACCAATGCCAAGGTAAAAATCAGGACGAGGAAGCCCCAGCTCTTCAAAGAAAATTTTTGACATACAATCGTCGAAATGCTGGCCTGTGTGGCATATAAAATGGCTTATTTCCTTTCGATATTTGCGAAAAGCCTTGTCGAGAGGCGCAATTTTAATAAAGTTGGGTCTGGCCCCAACAACCGATATTGCTTTCTTCATAAGGAGGTGGTTTTCTATATAAATTTTTCAACCTGCCTGTTCTTTTTGTGGCCGGAGTCATTGCAAGGATTCATCTTTATGGTAAACCCTGCAGGAATTTTTATTTGAACATTTTTGTCAAGCGCATCAACGTGAATTATAAGCATTTGATTATTATCAACTTTGAGCACCATGCCCCGCAATCCTTTAAGAATCCCATGCCTGATCTCAACGAGCGACCCTGTTTCCAGCTTGTAACCTATCGGCGACATTTCATAGCCCAGCTCTTCAAATCTTTTAAGGGCTTCGATTTGGTTGTCGGGTATTTGCACAGGTTTTCCCTCAAAGCACACAACCTTGACCACTCCAGGGGTCTGGATAACTGTATGGAAATGCTTATGGTCCAGTGGATTGGATTTTACAAAAACATATGAATTAAAAAGGGGAACCTGAATTTTTTTAGTTCGATCGCTCCAGCGCCTGTAAGCAGTAACCAGAGGGAGATAAACCTCTATTCCTTGATCACGTAGCCCCCCAGCTATTTTCTTTTCAAAACGTGAACGGGTATAGAGGGCATACCAATTATACTTTATCATAAAACTGGCTGAAATTCATGTCTGAAGCCTGAAACTCAAATTCAGAATATTGTTTACAATAGTTTTTTGGGGAAGAAAGAATCAGGGCTCAACTCTTTTTTACTTGTTTTTTTCGTTGTTCCCGTTAAAAAACTTTGCCCCCCACCGCCCAAACAAGCTGGTGTCGAATTCATTTTCATTTTTTTGGTAACCATATCCATAGCCATATCCATATCCAAAACGGGGATCAAGCCTGCTGGCTTCCATGTCGTTTAATTCAAGGCAAATATTTTTTATGCCGGTTTTTTCCGAAAAATCATTAATAAAATCAAGCGCTGCGCGTTCGGTAAGCCGTTGTCTGATAATATAAAGTGTCGTGTCGGCAAGCTTCATTAATGCCGTAGCATCAGAAACCATACCTACCGGCGGGGTATCAATAATAATGTTGTCGAATTCCTTTCGAAGTTCAATAAGCAATTGACTCATTCTTTCGTTTTCCAGCAATTCAGTCGGATTCGGGGGCGCAGGACCAGATGATACAACCCAAAGGGGCTCATCTTTTATTGGACATTGGAGAATTTCCTTATACGTCGCCTTGCCAATCAGGTAATTTGACAGACCAGGTTCTTTCACAAGATTTAATTCCTTCCACGTTTTTGGTTTACGTAAGTCGGCGACAACCAGGACGGTTTTTTTACCTGACAGAGCAAAAACACAGGCCAGGTTTAACGCCGTAAAACTTTTTCCCTCATACGATGCCGACGATGTAACTACAATTACTTTGCTTGATTCGTTTGGGACAATAAATTGCAAATTTGTTCTTAATGAACGGAAGGCTTCTACAAGGTGGGAACGCGGGTTTTCAAAAACTATCAGGTCGGTGTCTCCAGCCTTCGAAGCAAGTTCATCGTGAGGAATAATTCCAACCAAGGGGAAAGATAATTTGTCGGTAACCTCTCTTTTGTCAAGTATTTTGGTGTTGAAAAAGTCTTTAAGTATAATAAAGGCAAGCGGGATAAAAAAGCCAAGCATTAAGGCAATGGCATAGTTTCGTGTGCTTTTTGGTGCCACAATACTGTCGAACCGGGCGCTGTCAATAACCTGATTGTCGGGCACATTGCTTGCCATGGCTATTCCTGCTTCAGCCCTTTTTTCTAACAGAAAAGTGTAGGTAGCGTCGTTCAGGTTGAAACGCCTCTGAATATTAAGCAATTCACGCTCGGTTTGAGGGAGATCTGAAATGCGTCTTTCTATTTGCACGATACGTCTGTTAACGTCGCTGAGGAGTATATTGGAAGCACTCTGCATGCTTCTTATATTTTCCTTGAGCGTACTGCGTGACTTTGAAATTTGCATGTTGGTTGCCTGTACAAGTGGACTACGCTCAGTAGTGGTCAGTAAAAGACGAGCTCTTTCGCTGTAAAGGCGACTAAGTTCATTGATTAATTCGTTGAGAAGCCTGTCTTCTATTCCCAAAGCCGAAGGACCAAAAACCTCCTCAAAACTCTCGTCCCTCTCAAGGTAGGTAATCAGATAATTATAGTATTGTTGTTTTATCTCTTCAACGGCTTTTTGCTGGTCGAGCGCCTGCAGTTCGTTTAAAAGTTGGTTTGCCATTAAGCTTATATCAACAAGCTGGTTGTCTCTTCGAAAACTTAGAAGGTTTGTTTCGGCAATCCTAAGAGAATCAGTAGTTACCAATATTTGCTCATCAATAAAATTGATGGTGTTGAGTGCCGTTTGATTTTTTTCGCGCAAACCTGCCTCAACAAAATAAGAAGTAAGTGTGTTAACAAAATCCTTGGCTCTTCCAAGATGGGTTGCCACAAAGAAAACATCCAATATCCATGCATCCTCATTATGTGGCTGTACCTGAAGGTTTCCAACGTATTCCCCGATCTGGGAATCCTGGTTACGCACCACAAACATAAAAGTCTTACCTATGTGGCGATCGGGGCTGAAGTTTTCTGTCAAATTCAGGTTAAAGCGAAAATGGTGGTTGTAAAACAACTCTCCAAAGCGCATGGTTTGTTTGCGGATACCAAACTCACTGTTTTCTTCCAAAACAAAAAGATTTTCATCAACAATTTCCAGGAAAACAGTTAAATCGTTCGAATTTGGGGTTAACCAATCCAGATTCACAACAAAAGGGGTTTCGTCATAAGACTCCCTTGTGCGTTTAAAACCAAAAATCCTGTTGGTTATTTCGAAATAATATACTTCCAGATTCATTCGTTGAAGAACGCTGTCAACCATGGAAGTTGACCTTAAAATAATGATTTGGTCGTGGAATCCTGAGCGGGTCGGGAAAGCTCCCAGTTCGGCCAATAAAGCATTTCTGTTCAGGCCTTTGGTCGGGTCACTGATAAGTACTTTTGAATGAACCCGGTAAACTGGTTCTTCCAGGCGGTTATATGAATATGCAATAACCAATGCCAGGAAAACACCTAGGACAAACAACCACCAATAATGCAAGTGTCTAAAAATAAGACCCTTAATATCGATGTTGTCCTCATTAAATGATCCTTTTGTCATTTTTCAGGCGGTGTTTTATGTTTTCAGTAATTAATTTCTTTCAAAAAAATTCAGGAGCAGCAGGGTTGTAGAAATGGCTGAAAAAATAGCAGCGAAAGGAAACGTATCAAAACCTAATCGCTTTATTCGCATCGGTTCAACATATACCAGATCGCCGGGATGCAGGAAAAAATACTCTGACGAGGCAGCCTGGCGCGAGGTTATATCGATGGTGTTAAACTGCACTCCATCACTGCCGCGTCTGATAATATGAATCTCGCGGTTTCCAAAATCTGTCAGATCGCCGGCCAGGCCAATTGCATCCATTACAGTGATACTATTGTCGAAGACGAAAAATTGTCCTGGGTTTTTTACCTCCCCAAGGACAGTAACAGAAAAATTAACAAGCTTTACGCTAACGGTAGCATCTGTAAGGTATTGACCAATCTTTTGTCTGACAACCTCATTGGCCTCTTCAAGATCCAGCCCCCCGACAGCTACACTTCCAACCACCGGAATTTCGATATATCCTTCACTGTTAATTGTGTAGCCCGAAAGGAAAAACTGCGCATTAGGGGCGGTGGCTCCAAAGTTTCCCTGAGTGGTTTCTGTAATGAACAACTGGCGTGTTTGCTGGTCAAGTGTCGTAACCCGCAAGTGAAGAATATCTCCGGGCTTCAGACGGTAGGCAGGCACATTAAAACTTACTGTATCGTCAATTTGTGCCGGGCGCTGTAAATAAGCCAAATTCCTGTGCGGAGCACATGAAGCTGAAGCAATAGCCAGAAGAACTGGAAAAAGAAAACGAATTGCCATGGAAAATATGTTTATAGAAGGCTTGTAATCAACAGCAGAGTTTAAAAAAAAGTTGGAGCATTGCAAAGATAATATTTTGAAAGTCAAGTAAAGAGTTTTTTATTTTGAGACTTATCTGTCAAAACCCACCTGCCGGATACTAAAAATTTTGTTTTAAAAAATTCAATGTTAAGTAACATTTTTGTTCAATATCCGTCCTACGGATATTACAAATAAAATGTATGGATAATCCTGACTGTGGAATAAGGAATGGTTACCGGATTTCGGAGTCTTACATTATCTTACCTTTGCAGGATGAGACAGTTGCGAGCCTGAAGAATGACAACATCCGAGTATAACGATTGTGTTGACCGCCACTCCAACGGGGTTTACAGATTTGTTCTGAAAAACCTTAACGACGAGGAAAAAGCCCGCGACGTGGTGCAGGATAGTTACGAAAAAATGTGGATAAAAAGGCACGACGTTGAAGGTGCAAAAGCACGTGCTTACTTATTCACTACAGCTTATCATACGATGATCGACTACCTCAGGCGGGAGCGACATTTGGTACAGATGAGCGAGGACAATACCCCATCGGCGGGTTACCGAAACGATTATACCGGGCTTAAAGAAATTCTCGATGAAGCCGTGCAACGGCTCCCCGATATTCAGCGCTCTGTTGTACTTCTTCGCGATTACGAAGGATACTCGTATCAGGAAATAGGACAAATAACCGGACTTAGCGAATCCCAGGTTAAGGTGTACATTTTCCGGGCACGTGTAGCGCTTAAAAATTACATCGGCAGCCTTGATGCAGTAATTTGAAAGGTTTTGAAATAAGCTGGCTCAGTATATAATGACCATGATGAACATAGATAAAAGCAATTTTGAGGCGTTTTTCCTTGATTATTATGAGGGCAATCTTAGTCCCCATCAGGAGGAAAGCCTTATGGCTTTTCTTGATTCCGAACCTGAGCTCAGGGCAGTCTTTGAGGAATTTGAAATGATAAAATGCTCAGACTCAGGCTCTGTTTCCTGTAGTTTCAAAGACCGTCTCAAACGGGGAGTTATTACCGGGCATAACTTCGAGTGGTACTTCGCAGCATACCTTGAGGGTGACCTTGATTTAGAAGAACGAAAAATGGTGGAAGCATTTGCATCTGCCAGCCCCAGCATGAGGCAGGAACTTGACCATATG
>DATIKK010000187.1:0-2509 GCA_035477635.1 Bacteroidales bacterium
CAGGTATGAAGTATGTAGTTTTTACCACCAAGCACCATGATGGATTCAGTATGTGGGACACCGATTATACCGATTACCGGATAACCTCGCCCCTGGTACCATTTCACCGCAATCCCCGGGCTGATGTAACGCGTGCAATCTTTGATGCTTTCAGGGCAAGAGGTATTTGGGCAGGAGTTTATTTTTCAAAAGCCGACTGGAATTCGCCCTATTACTGGCACCCTTACTGGCCGCCTTTCGATAGGAATGTGAATTACGACCCGGCTGTTTATCCCGAAAAATGGGAGAACTTTGTGCAATTTACCCACAATCAGATCATGGAGCTGATGACTGAGTATGGCGATATCCGTATTCTTTGGCTCGATGGCGGCTGGGTACGGAAAATGACGCCTGAACAAATAAAGGCAGCCTATCTCAGGCAGATTGAGCAATATCCTTCTGGTTTTATAAAAAGCCGTATCGTTAATCAGGATATCCGCATGGATGAGTTGGTGAAAAGGGCACGTGAAAAACAACCCGGGTTAATTGTTGTTGACCGGGCAGTAGAAGGTCCGAATCAAAATTACCTGACACCCGAAAATTATGTACCAGAACTACACCTGGGTGTTCCATGGGAGTCATGTATTATTTCGAGCGGAAGCTGGTCGTGGATTCCGGACCCCAATTATCTGACCCCGAAACAGGCTGTTCAAACTTTGGTTGATATTGTGGCAAAAGGTGGAAACCTCCTGCTGAACATAGCTCCAGGTCCTGATGGAAGGTGGGACCCTGCTGCCTATACCATGCTCGAAGGTGTTGGAAAATGGATGGACGTGAACAGCGAAGCCATATATAAAACCAGACCTTTTGCTCCATTTGTGGTTGACAATGTGAGATTTACCCGAAGAAGAGATACCCAAATGGTGTATGCTATTGTACTGCCTGAAGAAAATCAAGTAACCATTCCATCTGTTGTAGAAATCAAAGGCGTTTCGCCCCATCAGAATGCCAGGATCAACCTGCTTGGCGCCCAAGGAAATCTGAGATGGCAAAGGACAGCCGATGGAATCAATATTTTCATCCCGGCAAGGTTGCAATCAACCCCACCCAATAAAGAGGCATGGGCATTCAGGATTTCGAGAGTAAATGAATAGATTACAAGCTACGCGCGGTCAATCAATGGTAATTCACCCGACATTAAACTGAAAAATAATTTTCGAATGAACAGATTTTTTAGCAATATTTTAATTCTGAGCTTCCTTTCATTAACGCTTCTTCTGGTAATCCACAAATCCTTTGGCTCAACTCCGGCATTCAGAAATCGTAACCTGAGCATTGATGAGCGTGCTTGGGCATTAATAAATGAGTTGACCCTTGAAGAAAAAGTTAGCCTGCTTGGCCATATCAATCCGCCGATCGAACGTCTTCAGATTCCAGCTTACAACTGGTGGAACGAGGCTTTGCACGGCGTTGCCAGGGCCGGGAGGGCAACGGTTTTCCCGCAGGCTATTGGAATGGCTGCCACCTTCGACCAGGCTCTTTTTCACAATATTGCAAGAACAATAGCTACAGAAGCTCGTGCTAAATACAATCTGAGCACACGTCGTGGTAGCCATATACAGTATATGGGTCTTACCTTTTTCAGCCCGGCGGTTGATCTTTTTCGCGACCCACGTTGGGGGCGCGGCCAGGAAACCTATGGTGAATGTCCTTTCCTTACCAGTGTAATGGGAAGGGCATTCGTTTCAGGCCTTCAGGGTGATGTTCCTGGTCAGTTGAAAACGGCAGCGGTGGCCAAGCATTTTCCGGCTTACAGCGGGCCGGAATCCATTAGACACTATTTTAATGCCATTGTTGACGAAAAAGACCTTAGGGAATCTTTTCTTCCCCCATTCAAAGCCTTAATCGACATCGGGGTGTCTGGAATAATGTGTGCCTATAATCGTGTAAACGGCGAGCCATCCTGCACTGGCGAAACCATGCTGCGCCGGTTACTCAGAGAAGAATGGGGTTTCAGGGGAATGGTGGTTACCGATTGCTGGGCGCTCGACGACATCTGGCTCAGACACAGAACCATTCCCACCCGTGTTGAAGTTACCGCAGCAGCCATAAAAGCCGGCGTAAACCTTGATTGCGGCAATATTCTTCAGCAGGATGTGGTGGAGGCAATTGAAAAAGGTATGATAACTCACGAAGATGTAAAGAAAGCCATCCTGCCCAACATCAGAATACAAATGAAACTCGGGTTTTACGACAACCCGGCCGATTCGCCCTTTGCAGGATTGGGCGCCGAAAGCATTAATTCGCCACAAAATATCGAAATGGCTAGAAATGCAGCAGCCCAAAGTATGGTGCTATTGAAAAATAACGGCATTTTGCCATTAAACAAAGATGAGGTTTCGTCGATCATGGTTGTTGGCGAAAGCGCGGCATCAATTAATGTCCTGGTAGGGAATTACCACGGATTGTCGGGCAATTTTGTAACTTTTGTTGAAGGAATCGTAAATGCTGTTGACCCGGGAGTAAAGGT
>DATIKK010000188.1:0-4324 GCA_035477635.1 Bacteroidales bacterium
AGCATTTTTTCAAGGTCAAGTACCTGGTGGTGAAGTGCTTCCTGTACGCCCACTATGTCGGCCTTTGCCTCATGCAGATAGCTTTTTACCATCGGAATCCTGTTTAACCAGGCATTGATACCATCTGTTGGGTTATCAAATCTGATGTTAAAGGTTATTACCTTAAGTTCCTGGCTAAGCAAAGGGTTAATTACAAAAAGACTCAAAAGCCAGAAAGCCGCCAACGAAAAGATGTTGGTGCGGCACCTTATGTGTTTTTTGGGAAATCTGCCTCCAGAATTTTTCGGTATGTTCATTTTCCAAATTAATTAAACCGGAAATCACCCTTTTCCACACTCCAGTCGTTGCCAAAAAAGCCGCTGACCTTGAGTTTTTCTACTCCATCATGTAGCCAATCGATTGTAAAAATCATCAGGTCGGGAAAGCCAGTAATACCCGAAAAATAATCATTTGGCCACAATGCCCTCATACCCTCAGGGCCTGTTCCGGCAATGACTCCAACGCTGGTAAAATTGCATCCGGGCCGGGGATAAATGAAATAAGTGCCAAGATCATTTCCATTTAACAAATATCTTCCAAAACGGATTTGTCCGTTTTCAACCCGAACAGGAGCATCTGCCAAAAGGGCATCCCAAGCTTTGTTGTTGCTTGCATTACCAAACAGAATAACATTTCTTCCGGCAAATTGTTCGGGTGAAAAATCCTTGTCGGCAACAATATCTACCGAACCATTTGCCCTGTAGAGCCAGGTCTCGGCGTCGAAGCGCGCCTTGTTTTGGTACCATGAATTTTCTTCAGGAGTACCGCCTGTAGCGTAAACAAATACCATGTTGTTGGTAAACGCCAGCTTAAAGCCGCCATACCTGGCAGGATGTTTCTCAGAGTAATCGAAAGCTTCCTTCTTCTCCCACACACCATTGCGATAGGCAAGCATAAGATCGTTTCCTTTTTCTCCAATGATGGTTTGCCCGTTGAGCTGGATTATCGGATTAGCAGTAAAATCAAGTTTTGACAAAAACAAGGTAATGTTTTCAACATTTTGAAGGGTTCCGGCTATCGTGTCATTGGCTTTGCGAAGGTCAACCCTGCTGATTTCGTAAGATATTTGTTGCTGATTAATCCTTACCCAATGATAGGTTGATGAAACTCCCGGTGATGCCGTGCGGAAATCAATTTTGTTCACCTTATTGATGGGCGGGATGGTGTTCTGTTGCAGGAAATCAAACAGGGGTGGCCAATCCATTGCTTGGTTACCATCCCAATGTGTTGCGCCGCGCTGCTCGTGGTAAACAAAATTCCCGTGAAAACGGGCAAGTTCTGTTCGCATCATCCTTGCCTGGCTAACCGGAACAACCATATCAGCATCGCCATGAAGCACATAAACACCCAATGAGCTTAAATTTTCAGCAAGGTAAAGGGTTCTGCCGGCTAAGGCCCCACGGTATATCATTTCAAAATGATTCGACCTCATTGCAGCCGAATCTGTTCCTGTAAGCCTGTACTGTATAATATCGGCATAACCGGCAGCAGGCCCTATTGCACCAAATTTATCGGGATACGTGGCTCCCAGTATCCAGCTACCATGACCTCCCATTGAATGGCCGGTCAGATAGGTTTTAGATGGGTCGGTCTGAAACAATTTCTTTCCAATCTCCAAAACCTCAAGGGCATCGAGTCGTCCCCATTCCTCCCAATTAAATCCGAATGGCCTCCGGTTGGTAGGAGCTACAATATGCGCCCAGTCTTTTTGCTGATATGCCCTCGTTTGGTTGGTAGCTTCGACTGATGCGCCGTGGGTAGAAAGCACCAATGCTTGTCCGCTGCCGGCAGTTGTTGATGGCGCCACACTGAAATATTGCACGCTGCCATCAATCTGGCTTATAAAGGTGCGTTCGTGGTGCCGGCGGGTGTCCTGCTGGTTTAAGGAAACTTCCACACGGTGGACTTCAGAACCATCATGACCATGTATAATAATAGTTGCTTTGACTGTTTCATTCCGGGTGAAGCGTCGTGGAGCTGGCACCTGAAATTTTACCTTCCGCGTTGTAAGTCCTATTACATGATCCATTGGGATGGTTGCAGATTCTCCGGTATAAAGGCGGCAGGTTATGGAGAACCCATTCAGGGTTTCATTGCTGCTGTTAATGACTCTTATAGACCCCCATTTGGGTTCGCGCTCCCCGCGCAAAATCGCAGGTAGTGTCATATCGCGCCTTGAAAGTAGTACCTCCTGCGAAGGTTGTATCAACCGGGCAGAAACCCTCCCGAAACGGCCATGCGAGAAGAAGAACCGGTTGGTTCCTTTTTTCAAATGAAATGGGATTAGAGTTTGGTTGTAATCGTAGTGATCTCCTTCGCGGGGATACCCATTGATAAAAACCCGCGTATGTCCGGTGGCTTCCAAAAGCGCTATTCCCTCAACCGGCGAATGGAACTCAGTAAATACCCATGCACGTCTCAAACCACCCGTGAAAATGCCTGCCGAATCAACTTCTATTGATTCCCAGGTCAGGTTTAGCCTTCCTGAGGGATAATCTGCCAAAATTTCCTTACCGTGATAGGGTTGCTCGAAGTTGTGGGTTGCCACCTGCCACGACACAATATCTTCGCCGCCAGTGAGCAACCCCGGCCTTGAGGCTCCCCTGAGGGCAAAACCTTGCGTGAAGCGGTGAAACACATCGCCTTCTTCAGTTTTTGTAACCCTTACGGTTCCAAAATAATCAACAATGTTGCCTGTTCTCTGAGCAAAAATTTGAACACTGGTTAAAAGCAGCAAAAAGAATATTGCCGGCAGCTTTTTCATATTCATAGAATTTAAATTTTTTTAACCGGGTTAAACAAAAAATAATTTTCAAAACTAATGAAATTTAACGAGCAATCGTAAAAAAAACTCATAGCAAAATCGATTTAGAACTGAAGGTTGACGATTTTTCAGAATTATCTTTCCGGGTTTTAAATCAGATTAGAAAAGTATATATTTTTGTTGAAAATTCGCAATAGGAGCAAAATAACAACTGATAATTGCGAAATGGATATGATTCGACATAATTAAATGCATTAAATACGAAATTCAGAACTGCAATAATTCTAATTGAAAAAACTTTTCTTAAAAGGGGAACTCAATATCAAAACCTAACATTAAAATTTTCTACTGATGAAACAGAGTTTAATTTTATCGGCAATTTTATTATTGATTGCCTTTAGTAATTTTTCGTGTAAAACCAACCGTATGCCCGACGGCCGGCAATTTGATATTCAATGGGAAGTGGTAAGCAACACCTTCGATGCAGAGTCGAAGGTAAAAGCCAGATTTGTAATTAAAAATAACAGCCAGTTTGCCCTCACCGACCAGAACTGGACGCTTTTTTACAACCAATCTCAACGGTTGCCCTTGAAAACCTACGAAGCAGCAGGCGTATCGGTAGAGCATATAAATGGAGACTGGTTTCGCATAGTTCCTTTGCCTGGATTTAGCCTTTTGCCCGGTGATACGCTTGAGATTATTTATGAAAGTGTATCCTGGTGGATTAAAGAAGCTGATGCCCCGCTAGGATTGTATTTTGTTTTTACGGATGAAGCGGGAAGAGAAAAAATAACTGAGGTTGCAAACGTCAAAATACTTCCTTTCGTCCGGCCAGAACAGACCCGGCGTCATCTGCACGACCACGAGCCATTCTATTCCCCTGAAGTATCCTTTCAGGAAAACATGAAAATGAACTTGTTGGCGGAGGAAGAATTGTTGCCATTGGTTCCATCGCCAGTTGCAATCGAATTTTTGAATCATACAGTGAAATTAGAAGGGCTTGTTACGATTTTTTATGAGGATGAATTAAAGCCTGAGGCAGAGTGGCTTCAGAATAAGTTGACCGGGCTAACAGGGTTGAGGTTCAGGCTAAGACCCCTTGTCGGCGCTATTCCGGGGAATCAGTCAATAATTCTATCAAAAGAGGATTTGAACATAAATGGGAAGACAACAGAATCATACCGGCTTACCATTAGCAGTGATAACCCCATAACCATCGAAGGGAGCGACAGGGTAGGAGTATTTTATGGTATTCAGAGCCTGGTGGCTTTAATTCCGGTTGATGTTTTACTGGGGGAAAGTCAAGAAATAGCTTTACCAGCCGTAAAGATAGAGGATGCCCCACGGTTCGAATACCGGGGTTTACATTTAGATGTATCCAGGAATTTTCAGGAAAAAGAAACCATTAAAAAGGTTTTGGATCTGATGGCTTTTTATAAGCTTAACGTATTGCATTTGCATCTGACCGACGATGAGGGCTGGCGTCTTGAAATACCCGGGTTGCCTGAATTGACGCAGGTT
>DATIKK010000189.1:0-23386 GCA_035477635.1 Bacteroidales bacterium
GCCAATGTTGCTTTTTCGGATGGCTCTTTATTGCATGGTTTCAATCAGCGCATACAAAAACAACAACCCATTGTTGCCCCAAACGATGTGAAGCGGTACTTTGTAACTCCCAAAGAATCGGGTGAGCTTTGTTTGATGTCCACCATTTTTGGGGAAAACCGCGACATCTTTTTTCCAAAACTCAGTGAAAACCTGCATCTGATAACCTTTTCCGATATAGCCGTTCGTTACCTGAAAGCCCTTGGTTACGAACCTTACCTTTGCCAAACTGAAAATGAAGCCAGGAACTTTTTTGAAAACGACAGGTTGCTGAGCGCAAGCCCTGAGCGGAGTCTAAGGGAAGTCGAAGCATGGCCATGCCTGTTCACACCCAGCGACACTACAGGCGAAAAAGACTTTGAAGAGTTCTATACCGACAAAGAGATGCTTGATATGGCACGCTTTCACAACCTTGGAATCATTAAAAACCAAGAAGAACGCTTTGATGAGAGCTTGGATTATTTCTCAGAAGCAATTCAAAAAATGAAGGCTGCAGGCAAGTGGACAAAGCAAGAAATTGTAGATGTTTTTTCCAAAATGATACCTGAGTTTGAACACAAGGACATTGGCAAGTATTTGGATTCAAAAATGTAAAAAGCATTCCCTGATTTTACAACTTCATAAGAGAACACCTCGCCCCTCCTGCTGATTTACCCGGTGGGTTGGGGCGAGTAGGATCGCGTTATAATCCGCCGTTTTAGCCGTTTCTTATGCAGCTTAAAAAGAAACCTACATTTTTTTAAATTATGAACCTGGCCTCTGACCACTTCGCTCAACAAAACAATTGATCTTAAAAAACCTGTCCGTTGACATATGATTATCAATACCAAATACTTCGAGTTGAATTATTGCAATAAAACTGCTTTTTTCACTGGACTCATTATTTATTTAATCAAACCATGATTTACAAAATCCCCTTGTTCGATCTAAATTTCGATCAGTCTGAAGAAAGGGCTGTGGTCGAAACAATCCGCTCCAAATGGATATCTACCGGTCCGAGAGTGGCTGAACTTGAAGGTCGTTTTGCTGAAATGCTTAATGTTAAACACGCAGTGGCATTATCCAATTGCACAGTGGCTTTGCACTTGGCAATGATACTCTGTGGAGTATCTGAAAATGATGAGGTAATTTGTCCTTCGTTGACTTTTGTAGCAACCGTCAATGCTATCCGATATGTGAACGCTGTACCTGTGTTTGCTGATATAAAAAGCTTCGACAACCTGAATGTTGACCCAGATGATATCGAACGAAAAATCACTTCCAAAACCAAAGCTATCGTTGTTATGCATTATGCCGGTTTTGCTTGCAATATGAGCCGCATCATGCAAATTGCCCGTAAATACAACCTGAAGGTAATTGAAGATGCTTGTCACGGACCCTTATCGGAATACAAGGGTAAAAAACTGGGAACCATAGGCGATGTAGGGTGTTTCAGTTTCTTTTCCAATAAAAATATCAGTACCGGTGAAGGTGGAATGCTGATTACCAATAGTGATGAATATGCTTCGAGAACCAGATTGCTGCGGTCGCATGGTATGACCACCATGTCGTACGAAAGAGCAAAGGGGCACTCCACTTCGTATGATGTTGTTGAACTGGGTTACAACTACCGGATGGACGATATCCACGCATCGATCGGCATGGTTCAACTCGGCAAAATAGTAGCAGACCTGAACAAACGGGCAGAAATCAGAAAACTCTATATCGGCTTGTTGTCAGAAATTCCCGGCATCATCATTCCTTTCAGGCATTATGAGGAGTTCACCTCCAATTACATCCTTCCAATTGTACTCAAGAATGGTAATGCCGAAAAACGTGACCAGATACGTGCTGCTCTTGCAGAAGCAGGAATTCAGACCAGTATGCACTATCCGGCTGTGCATCGCTTCTCCATCTATCAAAAGTTTTATACTAAACTGCCCGTAACCGATTACCTGGTTGATAGCCTGATTACCTTGCCGATGTATTCAAGTCTTCCAAAAGATGCAATAGAGTACATTGCTTGCACTTTAAAAAATACTTTTAGCCATGAGGGATAAGGTGATTATAATTGGAGGTTTTGTGGAGATAATTGAGCTGTGCGAAGAAAGCAATCTAAATATCATTGGAATTGTTGACCCAAACAAGAAGGATTCATATCTGTCTTATTCAATTATTGGTTCCGAAGAGAACATTGAAGAATGGAGACCTCGCTATTCTAACCTAAAATTAATCATAGCACCGGATGCACCTAAAGTTCGAAAGAAATTAGCTGGCCTTTACAAACAATATGATTTTTACTTTTACACACTTATATCAAAAACGGCTAAAGTTTCTAAAAGTTCAAGAATTGAGGAGGGGTCTATAATTCAGGGTGGTTCAAATATTTCTTCTGAAGTTTTAATAGGAGCGTGTGTAAAAGTAAACAACCATGCCAACATTATGCATAATGCTCATGTTGGACATTTTTCCACAATAGCACCAAATGCAGTTTTACTTGGACATGTTAAGGTAGGTGAAGCCTGCTATATCGGCGCCAACGCCACTATTCTTCAACATGTCTCCATTTGCGATAATGTAACCATTGGCGCCGGTGCTGTAGTAACAAAAAACATCACTTCGCCTAACACGGTTTGGGCAGGAGTGCCGGCACGGGAATTAAAAAACAAAAAAGCGTAGTTGCAAAACAGCATCCGCAAAATCGTTGCATATACCTTTTCCACAAATTTTAGCAGCGGCTAAAGACTGGCAAAAAATGCCTGTCTTTTTATGCTTGTCAAAGTGCTTAGTCTAAAAAGATTTACATGAGCAAAATTAAAATTGCCTGGATTTGCCATTTTTCTAACAAACAGGTCAGAGAGAAGATGCCACTATCATCACTCTGGTTCATAAATGTTTTGAGATTTGTTTTTGGGAAAAAAGACAAGCATTCACCCAATATTGATTTTGCACCCTGGATTGGTTCTTTAATTAAGGAAATCGAAAGGACCGACGATGTCGAACTTCATGTTATAGCCCCTCATATTGGCCTGAAAAAGTTAACATACACATTCGAAATGAGTGGTGTGCATTATCATTTTTTCCAACCCGGATTATCCCAGATACTAGATATTGTTCTTAGGATAGTTTTCAGGCGGCCAGAGAGGAAATACAGAATCAACAGGTTTTTGGTAAAGCGCTTTTTGAAAAACATCAAACCTGACATTGTTAATCTTTTCGGCGCTGAAAATCCTCGCTATTCAATCACTGCGCTTGATATCAAAGATACTCCGGTGTATGTGTTATTGCAAACAGTGCTTGCTACGCCATTTAATAACAAACTCAACTATACGGTTGCTCTTGACCGGTTAGCTGTTGAAAAAGCAATTTTTTTAAAAGCAAAATATTTTGGAACAGCGTCAAGGGTATATAACGATTGTGTATTCAATGTTAACCCAAATGCAATAGTTTTTGAGTTTTGGTTTCCAACCGAAAAACCTCCTGATATTGAAGATAATGGCAAAGAGTTTGAGTTTGTTTTCTTTGCAAATCAACTAACAGAATCGAAGGGAGTTGAAGATGCTATTGATGCATTTGCGATAGTAGTTCGCACATTTAAAAACGCAAGGTTGAATATTATAGGATCGTGTAGTGCCGCATACAAAGACCTGCTTGTAATCAAAATTTCAGATTTAGGTCTAGGCGGAAATATTGTTTTTTCAAGTTACTTTCTTTTACACTCTGAAATGTTTAAGCAGGTTAAAAAAGCAAAAGCAGCCCTTCTTCCTCATAAAATTGATGTGATTGCAGGTACGATACGCGAAGCTATGTTTTTGGGTTTGCCGGTAATAACTTATAAAACCACAGGTACACCTTTTCTGAACAGCGAAAAGCAAACTGTTTTAATTTCAGACATAGGTGATATATCAGGTTTAGCCCAAAACATGATAATGCTGCTAAGCTCTCCCGTATTGGACCAAAGCTTAACACATAACGCTAAAATCTTGGCAAACAAGATATTCGACAATGCGGCAATTACAAAAAAGCTTCTTGAAGATAACAAAGCCATAATTAATCATTATCATTTAGGCACGCCAATCCCGGAAGACCTGCTGTTCAAGCCAGAAAATTTTCCAATTGTTGACATATGAATCATGCTGATTACAACTTTATTATCTCAAGCAATATTTCCATTTTGCAAGCCATGAAGTATATGGATGAAATAATGCGCAAACTTTTAATTGTTGAAAAAGAAAACAAATTCATTGGACTACTGACACTTGGAGATATTCAGCGGGCAATCATCAACAATCACTCGATGGCTACTCCGGTGGCAGCAATCATGCGAAAAGATTATATAGTAGCAAAGCCCGATCAGGAAGTGGATGAAATAAAAAAGACCATGCTGTCCATCCGGGCAGAATTCATGCCGGTTATAGATGAGGAGAACAACTTGATAAGGGTTTACTTTTGGAACGATCTGTTTGGAGAAGGAACCAAGGGACCTCTGTTTTTTTTCAATATTCCGGTCGTTGTAATGGCCGGGGGGGTTGGTACCAGATTAAGACCACTAACAAATGTATTTCCCAAATCTTTGATGCCCATTAAAGATAAAACCATCATTGAAGAAATTTTTGATAGATTTTATAATCATGGCTGCACAAATTTTTATATTTCAGTGAATTATAAAGCAGACCTCACGGAGTATTACCTAAAACAGCAAAACTTGCCTTACAACTTAAATTTCTTCAGGGAAGACATTCCTCTGGGTACTGCAGGTAGTCTATCGCTTCTAAAAGGAGTAATCAACGAAACCTTTTTCGTAAGTAATTGCGATATCCTGATAAACCAGGATTATTCAGAAATTCTTAAATACCATCGGGCTAACAAAAATGAAATAACAGTAGTTGCAGCCCTTAGACACTTTTCAATCCAATATGGCACAATAGAAACCGGGGAAACGGGGAGGCTTGTTGACCTGGTTGAAAAACCGGAAATAACTTTGAAAATTAACAGTGGGATGTATATTTTAGAGAGTCACTTAATTAATGAAATACCCCCACGGGTTTTCTATCACATCACCGACTTGATAAAATCATTGAGAAACGAAGGCAGAAAGGTTGGCGTTTTTCCGGTAAGCGAAAAAAGCTGGACAGACATCGGAACCATGACTGAATATGTATCATTAATAAAATGAGCAAGAAGAAACACCGAGAAAGAATTTAATCAAATGGCAAAAATGAACAGACCAACTTCATGAAGGCAGCCAAAAAAGTAATTACCAATACTGCCTGGCTTTATCTCCAGCTGGTAGTTGGCACCATTGCTGCCCTGATCTCTATTCGGATGGTACTTGGTGCACTTGGTGAAATAGATTACGGTATATATATGCTCATAGCGGGAATAACTGGGATGCTGGGCATACTCAACTCGAATATGGTAAATACCTCTATGCGATTCATGGCGCATAGCTTAGGAACCGGCGACAAAGACATTATCCTTAAAACATTCAACACGTCTCTATTTATAAATTTGCTGATTGGGATAGGTGTAATATTCCTTATGCAAGCCGGCGGTTGGTTGATGTTTGAATTTTTGGTCAATATCCCTGCTGATAGGATGTTTCAGGCAAGAGTCGTGTTTCAATTCATGGTCATTTCTGCATTTGTGGTTGTATTATTCTCCCCGTTTGATGCCGTACTCAATGCCCATGAAAACATCTTTGCTCTTGCTGTTATTGAGGTTTTTAGCCATATTCTCAAACTCGGTATTGCTATCTACATCTCCCAAATAAAAGGTGATAATCTTCTAATTTTGTTTGGTTTGCTTACCCTTTTCGTTCATTTGTTAACAAGGGGTCTGGTTGTATGGTATTGTACCATAAAACACCCCGAATACAAAGTTGGTTTTAAGAAGTATGTTAACCTCAACACTCTAAGCACCATCGTTTCTTTTTCGGGCTGGAATTTTTTTGGTTCCATGGCATTTTTGGCCAAGGTCCAAATAAGAGGTGTGCTGTTTAACATGTTTTTTGGGGTAGTAGTAAATGCAGCCGAAGGTATATCGAGAAATATTACAAATCAGCTTAACACCGTAGCCGTTAATCTAAGCAGGGCCATCAACCCGCAACTGATAAAAAGCGAGGGAGGAGGCCACAGAATACGAATGCTGCAAATTACCGAACTCAGCGCAAAGTTTACAACATTTCTTTTTGCAGTATTGGCAATTCCCCTATTATTTGAAATTAATTATGTTCTGGATCTGTGGCTCAAAGACGTTCCGGCTTTCACTGCAGTGTTTTGTCAATGGCTCATAATTATTATGCTCATAGAGAAGCTCACTTTCCCGATTACAGATGCTATTAGGGCTGTGGGCAACATTCGCAATTTTCAGGTTACGGAAACATGTCTTGCGCTACTTATCATTCCTGCTTCTTACGCAGCCTTCAGTGCTGGATTTGACCCAACTGCTTCTTTCGTGCTAGCCCTGCTTCTTGCCTTTATTACAGCAGTCGGAAGGCTCTATTTCGGAAAAAAACTTTGCGGATTAAATGTGAAGCAGTATATCATGAATGTTGCAGGCCGCTTATTAATACCGATCTCAATATCTGCTCTATGCCTGGCTGTTTTACAAAGCTTAATGCAGCAGGGTTTGTTACGCTTATTGGTGGTGAGTGCTTTCTTCTTAGCGATGTTTACCGCATCTTTCTGGGTTTTCAGCCTCAATAAAGTAGAAAAAAACCTGATTATTACTCTTGCAGGCGATATCTGGTTAAAACTTGACAGAATTCGGGGCAAGATTGGTGGCAAAAGGTTAACCCTTTGAGCAAAACCAGGCTGAAAATTCATGTTTGCTCATAATATAAGATGGTTCTAATGGCATTAAAATATAAACAACGAATCTTCCAGATGCACTTTTAGGGATCAATTAGCTTTGAGCAAATTTTAGTCCGATACTTTAAAACAGCAAACATGGAGTCCATAATTCACACTCCAATTCTATTAATCGGCTTTAACCGACCCGATGTGATTAAAGAGTCTTTTGAATACATCAGAAAAGCTAAACCGCAAAAACTTTATGTTGCAATTGACGGGCCAAGAAAGGAAAAAGAAGGTGAAAGCAAATTGGTTGAAGAAGTAAGGACAATTGTAAAACAAGTTGATTGGCATTGCCAAACGCACTATAAATTTCATGTCGAAAATTTAGGTGCAGAGCTTTCGGTTTCTTCTGCTATTACATGGGTGTTGGAAACTGAAGAGACGGTTATTGTGCTTGAGGATGACATTATTGCACCTATGGCTTTTTTACGATTTGCTCAGGAAATGCTCGAAAGGTACTCTAACAACGAAAACATATATATGGTAAGCAGCAATCAGTGGACTCCCTTTCAAATACCCAATGACGAAGATTATTTGTTTGGGGTATATGGGCACTCTTGGGGCTGGGCTACATGGAGGAGGGCCTGGAGTCGCTTTGACCTGCACATTGGTGACTTTAGCGATATACTCAGTAACCATAAAATCCATTCGCTGGTTAATTCAAAAAATGAATTATGGTATTGGAAAAATCTGATACGCAGCATGCAAGAAAGAGGGCGGGGAAACAATACATGGGATTATTGTTGGGTTTATATCAGATTTAAGGAGCGGGGGTTAAGTATAATACCCAAATACAATCTTACCTCAAATATAGGAGCTTTTGGGCTGCACGCAAAAGGAGTTACCGAACACCACTTTAGGCCATTTAAAGAAGATTTTGTTGCGTACAGGCATCCGGAAAAAGTTGTGCGCAACATAGAATATGACATGCACCACCTTGACACATACTTAATGAAGCCATACTCGCTGATGGTCAGGATAAAAATACTTGTAAAAAGATGCCTGAAGGTTTTGAGGTTAAGATGATTTGTTGATACCCGAACACTCAAGGCAATGAGCTGTTGTATCTCTTTGAAATGGCGCCGGCAGATTCCTGAAAACCTTGCGCAAAGCATTATATATGCAGAAACAATGCTTTCTTTGCTTATTATTCCGGTTTTATACGCTGCTTTCAGCATGGGGTATATCCCGGAAGCGTTTTTCGCCATTGCCATAATTTTAGCTTGTATTAAAGGCAATGGCGCCTATATTTCGGAAATAAAATTTGCGGCATAAACATTAACCAATATATTAAGAATCTTGCTGGCCGCCTAATTATCCCCATTTCGGCCGCCACTATGTGTGTGGCTCTTGTGCAAATATTCATGGGGCAGGGGTTTTGCGCCTTATGGCGGTTTGTATTTCGTTTATATTAACATTTTCCCTTGCTTTTTGGGTTTTCAGCCTTGACAAAACAGAGAAAACCTATTTGCAAACCTTGGCAGGTAAAGTGTGGCAAAAAGCAAGGAAAGTTCTATTTCGTTACTCAGGCTGAACAAACAAGCCGCAATAAACCAATTTTTACTTAGGGTAGCACCCCAATTCTCTTTCAAAATAATTTAAAGCTATTGTATGAAAGGCCTCTGGTGCGTCAATATTATACTGCCCGACCTTGCCAAGACCAAGTTCGTTATTTGTTTTTTCTTTTGTAAACCATTCTATACGATTGTCCGATTAATAGGGGACTAAGCCGCCACAAATAAAACCATTACAAACAAATACCATGGACACAACTATTTATACACCTGTCTTGCTGATTGGCTTCAACCGCCCCGATACAATAAAAGTATCTTTTGACTACATTAGAAAAACTAAGCCACAAAAGCTCTATGTAGCCATTGATGGGCCAAGGAATAACAAACCAGGCGAGCAAGAGCTTTCCAACCAGGTTTTAAGAATAACCCGGCAAATAGACTGGAACTGTGATGCAAAATACTTGATTAGAGAAAAGAATATTGGCTGTAAGCTTAATGTTACCGGTGCGATTTCATGGGTGCTTGAAAAGGAGGATAGAGTTATTATCATAGAGGACGATGTTGTTGCTGAACCCGCTTTTTTTTCTTTTGCAGAGGAGTTGCTTGAAAAATACAAAGATGATGAGAGGATTGCTATGATAAGTTCTAATCAATATACACCCATTGAAATGGAGGCTGATTATTTGTTCACAAAATATGGGCACATATGGGGATGGGCTACATGGAAAAGAGTATGGAAGAAATTTGATGTGAATGTTCCAGAAATTGAAGCTGTAGTGAGCAGTGGGTTCAAAGATATTTCATTCATAAATAATATAGAATACCCGTATTTTAAAAAATATTTTGGTTTTTGGATGGAAAAGATAAAAAACAAAACAGATAATGCCTGGGGGCCGCAATTCTTTTTTTTTCGCCTAAGAAACAACCTGTTGTCAATTGCACCAAAGGTTAATCTGGCGTCTAATATTGGAGTCTCCAGTTCGAGAACAGACAGTGTATCAAAAAGAAATGAAAATTATTATTCGGCAGAAAGATCATTTGTTTTAACAAACCATACCAAAAAAGTTGAGATCAACAATGAATACGACATCCACCATTTCAAAAAACTCATAAACCGGAAACCATCTATGGTAATAAGACTTTTCTGGAAAGCGTTAAGTATTTTGAATTATAAGTAGAAATATTTGGGATAATTTAAAACCAACTCCTATTGCCAATGAATATACTAATCCTTACAACTTCTAACCCATATAAAGCCGCCGGTATAGTAGCATTAGATTTAAAGAAAGCACTTAACATTAAAGCGGAACATCAGGTAAAAATTCTCACAAGGAGTTTTGATAAATATGCAGATGATTCAATTCAATGTATTCATACTATGAGCGAAGAATATTTTTATTGGGTCATAAATTTGCTGCAACGAATAGTATACAAAACAATGCGCATCCTGTTCAATCACAGCTTATCCACAAAAACTGATCCTAATTATTACATTCAAGGAGCAGATCTGACAAAAGATTACTATTCTACAAAAAAATTTATTAAAAAAATAAATACTTTCAGACCTGATGCAATCATTGTCTTGTTTATGCCATATTTTCTAACTTTTAAAAATCTATACGAGCTTAATAAAGCAACGAAAGCTCCCATATTACTTTATTTGATGGATATGGCCCCAATGACAGGGGGATGCCATTATGCATGGGACTGCAAAGGTTATTACAATGCGTGTGGGAGGTGTCCAGCTATGTTTTCAGGTGTTGAAAATGATCAATCAAGAAAAAATTGGGAGTATAAAAAGTATTATGTTGACAAAACTGAGTTGACAATTATTGCTGGTACAGAGTATCAATTCAGACAACTTCAAAAAAGTAGTTTATTTGCTCAAAAACAAATAGCAAAGGTATTACTTAGTGTAAATCCTGAAATATTTAAGCCAGGCAACAAACTAGAGGCGCGTAAAGTATTTAATTTACCTGTTAAAAAAAAAATTATATTATTTGGCGCTGTTTATCCTGGGAGTAAACGCAAAGGATTCAATGAACTTATTGAAACTTTGCATCTGCTAAAAAACATGGCCCCTGATCTTGAGCTGCATCTTGCAATTGCCGGGTATCCAGATAAACAACTTACAATTAATCTGCCCTATGGATACACACTGCTTGGCTATTTGGGGCTTGAAAAACTGGCAACCGCATTTCAGGCTGCAGACCTCTTTCTTTGCTCTTCCATAGAAGACTCTGGTCCAATGATGATCAATCAAGCCATTATGTGTGGCATACCAGTTGTTGCATTCGATATGGGTGTTGCTTTAGATTTAGTTATTACTGGAGAAACAGGATATATTGCCAAAAAGGGGGACATAAACGATTTGGCAGAAGGAGTTAATAAAGTTTTAGCATTAACAGAATCTAACTTTGAAGATGTTAACAAAAAATGCAGAAACCTTGGCCTTTACTTATGCAGTCCAGAGGCACAAGCGAATATGATTTTTTATCTTCTTAATAATAATAAGCATATATGAGTATAGAATATCTTGAGTGGGACACGAGTTTTTTCGGCATAAAAACAGGAAAAGCTGAAGTGTTTGATGAGTCAGGGTTTGATCCTGTAGGATTCAGGCAAAGGGCGTTAGAAGAAAATTACAAGTTGGTTTATGTTTTCAAATATGACAAAATGTTTCCGAAACAAACCATTGACATGGCTGATATAGAATTAGTTGATATCATGCTTAAAATGTCAATGAATTTTAATAAAAAGGACTTTTTAAATATACCGTATGACTTTCGACAAAATTTACTGCCCGAGGAATTATTAGACTGCTATCTAATTGCTGAACAAACATCAAGCGTATCGCGCTTTGCAAATGAGCCCAAAATTGGACAGGAAAAAACAAAAAAACTTTACAGAAAATGGGTTGATAATGTAGTAAATAAAACATTCGCTGACGGGTTATTTCTTGAAAAAGACAACAACTCTGTTCAAGGCATTCACATAATTAAAACCGATTTTATAAAAAAAATTGGGTGCTTTAGCTTAACAGGCGTCAGATCTGACCTTAAAGGGTTAGGGATTGGCAAAAGGCTGTGGTTGCAATCATTTGCATATTGGGCTAATGAAACCGAAACTAATAAAATTATGACTTCGTTTTCTTTTAAAAATGCCGAGTCATTCAATTTTCATTTAAAAATGGGCTTTAACAAAACAGATGAAGTGAAGTATATTTATCACTTTCGAAACCATAACAAACTATGATCCCCTTCAACAAACCTTACCTGACAGGTAAAGAGATGCATTATATGTATGAGGCCGTGTATTCTGGGAAAATATCCGGTAATGGGTTATTCACCCAGAAATGCCAAAAATTCTTCGAAGATCGTTATGGTTTTAAGAAAGCGTTGTTGACTACATCTTGCACCGATGCATTGGAAATGTGTGCGCTATTAGCTGACATTAAACCAGGCGATGAAGTTATTGTGCCATCATATACATTTGTTTCAACTGCCCTGGCCTTTGTAAGGCAGGGAGCTAAAATTGTATTTGCAGACAGCCGTGCAGACCACCCTGGTATTGACGAAGATCAACTTGAAGAATTGATCACACCTCGCACAAAGGCAATTGTGCCCGTTCATTATGCTGGAGTTGCTTGCGATATGGACAAGATAATATCATTAGCTGAAAAATATAATTTACTTGTAATTGAAGATGCTGCTCAGGCCATCGAATCATTTTATAAAGGACGGCCTCTTGGCAGCATAGGCAATCTCGCTACATTTTCGTTTCACGAAACTAAAAACATTAACTCAGGCGAAGGTGGTTTGCTTGCAATTAACGATGACCGATTTATTAAACGATCAGAAATTATTTGGGAAAAAGGCACCAATCGGACTGAGTTCTTTCGAGGTGAAGTAAATAAATATGGTTGGGTGGATATTGGATCGTCTTTTCTTCCTTCGGAATTAATCGCCGCATACCTGTATGCTCAATTGGAAAATCTTGAGAATATACAAACTCGAAGAATTGAAATTTGCAACCAATATTATAAAGGGTTAAAAAAATGGGCGAAATCTAGCAATATAAAGCTGCCAGTTATCCCAGAGTATGCAACAAGCAATGGGCATATGTTTTATTTGGTTTTCCCAGATGGCTCTGCTCGTGATAAGGTAATGCAGTCGCTAAAAACAAAAGGGATATTGGCCGTGTTTCATTACTTGTCTTTGCATAAATCTAAATATTATCTAAACAGTAATGATGTTGTAAATTTAAAGAATTCTGATTATTATACAGACAATCTTTTGCGACTTCCATTGTTTTATGAATTGACCAATGAAGAAGTCGCTTTTATTTGTTCACATTTAATCGGAGTTCATTGAACAGGACAGTATTGTATTGGTGTGTATTAGCAGCTGCATTGCAGATTCTTTTTCAGGTTTTGCAAAAGACTTTTTCGCGATAATGGGTATGCCCTGCATTTCTACATTTGTTGGTGGAGTTGGGTCGTTGTTAAAAGACGGGGAGGAAGGTATTCTGATTCAGGATGGCGCCCCCCGGGCCATGGCGGGTGCCATTATTGAATTGACTAACAATAAAGGAAAAGCAATTAAGTTAGGAAATAATACCCGCAAAACTGCCCTGAAAAGGCATGATAAAGATAGGGTTGTTGAGGAGTTGATAAAAACATATAAGCAAATCATTAATCAGGCAACGAATTAAACACATATATTTAAATTTTACCGGCAAATGTTTATTGGTAAAGTTCAGCAACCGGTTAATCGTCCTTTTGCCAGGCTAAACAATTAGAAAATCGCTACAATCAGTGAAGGACAACCAACAATTATTTAGAAGGGAAGAAAACGGAGGGATTGATTACTTTCTCGTATTTCTAGCATCCCTGTTCTTTCTGAACCTTTATGGTACTTTTCAATTTGTAGGCTTAGCACTAGGTGGGTATGTTTTTTTTAAATACCTGAAACATGCATTGGTGCCTGACAAAAACACGATCATACTATTGCTTTTCGGCGCAACATATGTGGTGTTTTCTTCATTTAATGTGGATTTTTCGATAAGAACTGTTTATGCGTTTGTTTACCTCCCATTTCTGGCTTACTTTGCGGGAAAGGTAAGCAATGCCAGGCTCCGAAGTGAAAAAAGCCTTATTGTTCTATTGTTGCTTTTTTCCGTTTCGGTTGCTTTCATTTATCTTTTTTCGGTTTTAGAAAGCTATATGCAAGATGATGTAATAGGGGAAAGGGTTACAGACTTAAGGTTTATGAGCAGGACAGAGGATACTATGGTAAGAGCTGCCACAGGCGTAGGCATGCATCTTGCGCCTCTGCTAGCGTTTCTGCCGGTTTTTTTATTTGGCAATCAGGGCATAGCCAAAAGAGCAACGATTTTGGGAGCCTTAATTACGGTTTTTGCGGCAATAGCCTCAGCATTGATTGCAACAAGAACACCTATTGGTCTGGTTGGTCTGTTGCTGGTTTTTGTTTTCTTGTATAACATAAAAAACCAGTCACTTTTTAAAAAACTTATATTAAGTCTTATGGCTTTGAGTCTGGTTTATGTTTTTACTTATGTTGATTTTGAGGCAATTGAAATCACATCTGGTATATATGCCCGTTTTCAACAGGACGATGTGGGTAATTTTGGGCTAAGACTTATGATGTGGGAGGAGGGGTTTCGAAATATTTTTCTTTACCCTTGGGGTGGCGAGTTTTTGCGGTATAATTTTTACCACAATCTTTGGCTTGACCTTAGAAAGATTGGTGGAGTGGTTCCCATGATTTTTCTTCTTGTTTTTTCAGTGTCATCAGTTCAATTGGTGGTTGCAATGCTTGCTAACAATAATATCTCGTTACAATTGAGGAGTTTGATGGGGGCTATGTTTATAGCAGTTTTTGCGTTAATGTTTTTGGAGCCCGTGATTGAAGGAAGCATGGTGATCTTTTTGTTTTATATTTTCTTAGTCGGTTTTATAAAGCAGGTTCATTACAACTTTTCATCAAAAACTTTTCAGCAAACCACTCCTGCCTAAAACATTGTTCGCTTGAAAAAGCCAAACCAAAACCTACTTTATATAAGCTCTCTTTGCTCGCCGCGGGTTTGGGCCTGGGTTTTCGAAGGTTCAACCATAAAGCCGGGGCAAACCGCTCAGAAGTTTCACGGGCTTTTGGCCGAAGGCCTAGCCATGCACCCCGATAAATGCACAGTCGAAGCATTTACGGTAATACCCGTGGTAAGCAATAGGCATATTAGCAAAACAATTTGTGCTGGAAAAGAAAAATAATACGGTGCAGGCCGATAGGATTTTGAGGTTTTTTTAAAAAAATTAAATAATTACCCGAGTAGCAATTGTATTGCTTAGCTGTACGGGTAGTCTTTTGATGTTAGGCCGTGTTGATTTATTTTTCAATGATAAAACAGGGGAAGGGAAAATGAGAATTTTGCAGATAAACTCAGTCTGCGGAGTAGGCAGCACCGGCCGTATTGCTACGGATATATATGGTCTTGTTCAAGACCAAGGGCACGATTGTGTGATAGCTTACGGCAGGGGAAAGGCCCCAGAAACAATAAAGACTATTAAAATTGGATCACGCTGCGATAAATATGTTCATGGCGCCATCACCAGAATTTTCGATGCCCACGGATTTGGCTCATACATGGCCACAAAGCGGCTTTTAGAGAAGATTAACGCATATAAGCCCGATATAATCCACCTGCACAACCTTCATGGCTATTATGTGAATATCAAGCTTCTTTTTGATTATTTCAAAGAAGCAAATATTCCTCTAGTTTGGACTTTGCACGACTGCTGGGCTTTTACCGGTCACTGTTCGCACTTCGACCATGCGGGATGCACCAAGTGGATAACCGGATGTTTTAGCTGCCCGCTGAAAAGAGATTACCCTGCCGGCTTGTGTTTTGATAATTCTAAATGGAATTATGAACAAAAGAAAAAACTATTTACACAAGTAAGGCAAATGACCTTGGTCGCTCCCTCAAAATGGCTCGCTACAATGGTAAAGCAGTCTTTTTTACGCAATTACAATGTGAGGGTCATAAACAATGGCATTGATTTAAGCATTTTTAAGCCTGCTACAAGCAAATTCAGGCAGCAATATGGCATTAACGGCAAGTTCTTAATTTTAGGTGTTGCAAATGCTTGGGGTACCAAAAAAGGTTATACTTATTTTATCGAACTTGCACAGCAATTGGAAAAGGATGAAGCCATTGCAATGGTGGGGCTTTCAGAAAATCAAAAACGGACTCTTCCTGCCAACATAATTGGTATCAAAAGAACAAACAATGCCACAGAGCTGGCCGAGATTTATACGGCTGCAGATGTGTTTTTAAATCCTACTCTGGACGAAACTTTCGGTTTAGTAAATATTGAAGCATTGGCTTGCGGTACTCCTGTAATTACCTTTAATACAGGTGGCAGCCCCGAAACCATTGATGAATCTTGCGGTTTTATTACTGCAGAGAAGAGTATAACCGAAATCAGAGCGTCAATAAATAAATTAAAGTCAAATAAAATTGACAGCGCATCGTGCACAGCCAGAGCCGCATTTTTTGACAAGAGAGTTTGTTTTGAAGGCTATTTGGAATTGTATAAGGATTTACACATGGATAGATAAAAGCGAGATGGCTAAAATAGAAATATGTTATTTTGGTACGGTTTGCAGCGATGTGTTGTTTCGCAAAATCGTTGAATCCTGCGAAGTTAAACCAGCAGCATGCACCCAAGTGTTTGAAAGCATGCTTATTGATGGCCTTAGCAAAATACCCGACTTGAATGTGGAAGTCAATACTTATCCCCCAGTTTCTGCAGGGTCTCGAGGGTTTCCCATTTTCTGGGGAAGAAAAATGGATATAAAATCCGAGAAAATAAATTCCAGGTGGCTTCCCTCTGTAAACATTCAGGGTATTAAACAAATCATCTATGGTTTGTCTACAATTATGGTGCTGTGCCTTTGGTTTGCTAAAAACAAAAAGAAAAAGAAAAAGGCTATTCTTTTATACAGCGCATATGTGCCTGTTGCACTACCAGCAGTATTTTTCTCAAAATTGTTTCGTTGCCCCATTGTAGTCATTGAAACAGATTTTTCTGAATTTGCCCTAAGATACACAAATCAAGGGGGCCTCAAGGCCAATCTATCTCCTTTTTATGTTAGATTGTCAAAGTTGATTCGAACTCAGTTTGATGGATATGTCTTGGTCACTCGGCAAATGAACTTTTTCTTAAACAAAAAAAACAAACCATTTATTGTCTTAGAAGGGATGGTAAGTGAAGGGAATTTTCCTGCAATTACAAATGGAACGTACTCGGATAATACAATAAATGTCATGTACGCCGGAGCCCTGTTTAAACTATTTGGTATAGACAAATTAATTAACAGCTTTATGCTACTAAAAAGCCCAAAATTTAGGCTGTGGCTGTTCGGCCATGGAGACATGAAAGGCGAGATCGCTCAATATGCAAAAGAAGACCCTCGCATTCAATATTTCGGGCATGTATTTAGAGATAAAGTATTAGAGTATGAACTTAGGGCATCTCTATTGGTCAATCCGCGCCCAACCAATGAAGAGTTTACAAAATACTCCTTTCCATCAAAAAACATGGAATACATGGCTTCAGGCACTCCTGTGCTCACCACTAAACTCCCGGGCATGCCCAAAGAGTACCATGATTATGTTTACCTTTTTGACGATGAAACTGTAGAAGGGATGGCTAAAACCCTTGAGCGGGTACTGAGTTTACCCCCCGAAGAGCTGCAGGCCAAAGGAATGGCAGCGCGGGAGTTTGTTCTAAGGGAGAAAAACAATGTGGTGCAGGCAAAAAGGATAATCGGGCTTATTGAAAGAGTTGTAAGTAAGGCGGCACGCTCGGAACATCATTAGAAGTTGCAATTCAAACGAATGAAGAAATCATCAAAGTGCTGCCCGTCAGCCTCAAAACCACACAAAAACCATACACCAACCCAAAAAAAATAAACCAGAATTAAGTTTTTCGTTTTAAAGATGAATATATTATTTCTTTCGGTTTATACAATAAACGGCATTGAAGACCGGAATTTATACTCTGATTTGCTGCGGAAATTCAGGAATGAAGGACATAAAGTATTTATTGCAACTCCTTCGGAGAGAAGGAACAAAAAAAACACCACCCTTATAAAACAAAACGGTACAGAAATACTCTCAATAAAAACCCCTAACCTTCAAAAAACGAATTTTTTGGAGAAAGGGTTCGGCCTGCTTTTACTTCCTTTTCTTTTTAAAAAGCATATCAGCCGGTTTTTTAAAAACATTGAGTTTGACCTGATTCTTTACTCAACCCCGCCCATAACATTTACAGGCCTGATACACTATTATAAAAAAAAGTACGGCGCAAAATCATATCTTCTACTGAAAGACATTTTTCCACAAAATGCCGTTGACCTTGGTTTCATTAGCAAACAGAATCCTGCTTATTGGTATTTTAGAAAAAAAGAAAAAGCTCTTTACAAGTATTCTGATGTTATTGGCTGTATGTCGCCGGCAAATATCAGTTATTTAAAAACACATAATGCATGGTTGCATAACAAGCCCATTGAAGTATGCCCCAACAGTATAGAGCCTCTGAAAACCTTCATCAGCGATTCTGAAAAACTTGAAATCCGGCAAAAATACGGGCTTAGACCTGAAAGTGTTTTGCTTATTTATGGAGGAAACCTGGGTAAGCCCCAGGGGCTAGATTTTCTATTGAAAGTTATTGAAAACACAAAAGAATTAGACACCTTGTTTTTTCTAATATTTGGTTCTGGCACCGAGTCGCCCAGACTCAAATGGTGGTTCAATCAAAACATGCCAAAAAATGCAGCCTTTTTTGAAACTGTACCCAAAACCGATTTTGATTTGCTTGTTCAAGCATCCGATGCTGGAATGATTTTCCTCGACAGGCGATTTACCATTCCAAATTTTCCGTCGCGCCTTCTGAACTATCTTGAGTGTTCGAAGCCGGTAATCGCTGCAACCGACAAAAACACCGACCTGGGTTCAATTATCACCGAAAATGGTTTTGGCTTCTGGTGCGAAAGCGGAGACCTGAAAGGTTTTAAGAAAAATATTACCCGACTAATTTCTGAAAAAGAACAATTGAAAGCAATGGGCGAAAAAGGCAGGAAGTTTTTAGAGGAACACTATCTGGTTTCTACAGCCTATTCAACCATAATGAAGCATTTCAACCAAAAATAAAAAGTGTTTAAGGGGTATTTAAGATTTTCCTCATTCTTAGATTTTCGGATAAAATGAAAAAAATAGCCATATTTGGGGCGGGCGGCCTGGGGAAAGAAGTTGCCTGCATCATCAATCATATCAATGCCCAAAACCTTGAATGGGATTTTGTTGGATTTTTCGACGATGGAAAGGAAAAAGGGCTGCAAATTTCGCATTTCGGTGAAGTATTGGGGAACTTGGGGGATTTAAATAGCTGGTCGTCGCCCATGAACATTATTGTCGCAATCGGAAACCCAGATACTGTGAAAAGATTGGTTCAGGGTATAACTAACCCCAACATAACTTTTCCGAATATTATACACCCCGAAGTAAACTTTGTTGACAAAAGTTCCTTAAAAATTGGTAAGGGTAATGTGATCTATCGAGGGTGCATCTTCTCTTGCGATGTTACAATTGGCGATTTCAACATATTCAACAACCACACTGCCCTGGGACATGATGTAAACGTAGGGTCTTTCAATGCATTCATGCCGCTTACACAAATTTCGGGCGAAACCACCATTGGCAACGAAAATTTTTTTGGAGTCGGCTCGGTAGTGCTTCAGCGCATTCGCATAGGCGATAACACACGCATTGGCGCCGGTAGCTATGTAATGCGGCATACAAAGGGCGGACACCTGTATTTTGGCAACCCTGCCAAAATTGTACATTTTTAAAATGATTAACTTCAGCCCTTAATCCGTACTGTAAGGAGTCTGCAGAATTAAACCCAAAATGGATGAAATGCTCCAAAATAATGAAAATTGGTATATTAGTCTTGCTAATTTTGATTCCAGATAAAGCAAAAATCAAATCAAAATAAAACTATTTAATTATGGAACCAAAGGAGTTTGTTGAAAACTTTGCCGAACAATTCGAAGAAACTGAGCCTTCTGCTTTTAGCATTGATACGCATTTTCGTAGCATTGACGAATGGAGTTCAATGGTTGCTTTATCGGTAATTGCAATGGTTGACGAAGCTTACGGGGTAAAACTTACCGGTGATGACATTCGACGTTCGCAAACCCTTGAAGATATTTACAACATTGTAAAATCAAAACTATAAAGGCATTGTTTAATACACTACACATGGTCAGTGAATTGGGCTACCATTTTTAATAGATGGTATTAAATGTTATTAATCCTGATAGTCTGTGGCTTTACTGTAGTTTTGTCCTGGGGTAGTGTTTATTTCGAAACCGATAATATTGTCTGTTCCGAATTGGTTGAAATATAAAAGCCTATGTACAATCCATTTACGCTCGAAGGAAAAACCATATTGGTTACCGGCGCCTCGTCGGGTATAGGCAAGGCCATAGCCATAGAATGTTCCCTCATGGGAGCGCAAATTATCATAACAGGTCGGAATATCCAGCGCCTGGAAGAAACACTTGCTCTATTAAAAGACTCAGCTCAAGGCAAACACTGTTTGGTTGTGGCCGATCTGGCAAATGAATCGCAATTGAAACAGCTTGCCAACGGACTCCCTTCGCTCGACGGGCTGGTAAACTGTGCTGGTATGACCGACCCTGTTCCGTTTCAATTTGTTACCAAAATCAAACTGGAATGCGTTTTTGGAATTAATTTTTTTGGGTCAGCCATGCTTGCCCAAATACTGGTAAAAAACAAACTTCTTCAAAAAAAAGCTTCAATTGTTTTCATATCTTCCATATCGGGTGTTTATTGCTCTGCTGCTGCCGGCTCGATGTATAGTGCGTCAAAAGGTGCTGTAAACGGACTTATCAAAGGAATGGCAATAGATTTGGCACCAAAAGGCATTCGGGTTAACGGTATTTGTCCGGGCATGATTGATACCGCAATTTTTGAAGACGGCCGCATTACCAAAGAGCAGTTGGAGGAAGATGCCAAAAAATACCCCCTGAAAAGGTACGGAAAACCCGAAGAGGTTGCCTATGCGGCAATTTATTTACTGTCGGATGCATCGGCCTGGGTTACAGGCTCCAATTTGTTGATTGATGGCGGTTATACTCTTTTATAATTTGTCAAAATGAAAGCATACATCAGGGCGGTTTCATATTACCTACCCGAGAAAATTATTTCGAACGAGGAACTTCTTAAGGATTTTCCGGAATGGTCGGTTGATAAAGTTGCCGGTAAAATTGGGGTGAATAAAAGGCATATTGCCAACCAAAATGAAACTTCGAAAGATTTGGCCATTGCTGCTTCAAAAAAATTGTTTGCTGAGCATGGCATTAGTCCTTCCGAGATTGATTTCATAATGCTATGCACCCAAAGCCCCGATTATTTTTTGCCCACTACGGCCTGCCTTGTTCAGCACGAAATTGGGGTTCCGGTTTCGGCCGGCGCCATCGATTTCAATCAGGGTTGTTCGGGATTTGTTTATGGCCTGGCAATGGCAAAAGGGCTGGTTTCGGCAGGCATTGCAAAAAATGTCTTGCTAATCACGTCTGAAACATACTCAAAATTTACCCACCGTCAGGATAAAATCAACCGCACCATATTTGGCGATGCCGCAGCTGCTACCCTGGTTTCCAATCAGGGTTTTGCCGAAATTATGGATTTTTCGCTGGGAACCGATGGCAGAGGGGCCGAAAACCTGATTGTAAAAACAGGCTGTATGCGTCACCCGTCAAAAATTAACGATTTGGCGTTCGATGATAGCCACAATCCGTTTTCATCAGACTACCTTTTTATGAACGGAACCGAAATTTTTAACTTCACTTTGGAAATGGTACCCGTCCTGGTCGAAAACACCTTGGATGCAAACAGTCTGATAAAGGATGATATAAACCTCTTCGTTTTTCATCAAGCCAATAAATACATGCTGAATTTCCTCCGGAAAAAAATCAAAATACCTGAAGAAAAATTTTATGTCTATATGTCGGAAGTGGGGAATACTGTTTCTTCTACTATTCCTATTTGCCTGTATCAGGGCGTTAATGAGGGTGTAATAAAAGCCGGCGACAAGGTTTTGCTTGCAGGCTTCGGGGTGGGTTACTCTTGGGCCGGTTGTGTATTAAAGTATTAAACGGTTTAAGCTAAAATCCAAGAGAAGCTAAAAACTGCGACCTACAGGCAATCCAACGACCTCCCCTGCTTACCGCTATTTGCATATGCCGCCCGGAACAAATGATAAAATTAGTTTGGCAGGTCATTGCCGGCTTAATGTGGAATACTAACCCTAGTAAGTGCGCTCCATAGGCCCCAACATTAAAATCCGGTGCGCTTCCTCATAGCTGAAATAATCAGGGAATGACTGCTGCAGTAAGGCTTTCAGCCCTAAAAGAACACTGAGCAAAGCCGAAGGTCCTCCACCAATCCACTGATCCACCGATCCACTGATCCACCGATCTACCAATCCACTAATCCACCACATCATCATCCGCTCATCCTCACATCCTCTCATCCCCACATCCTCTCATCCCCACATCCGCTCATCCCCACATCCTCACATCCACTAATCCGCTCATCAGCTCATCCTTTATGACCAATGTCCAATAGCCAATAGCTAACAGCCAATGCCCAAACGCCTCTTCGACATATCCGCTTCCTTGCTTGGGTTGCTCGTCCTCTCCCCTTTTCTGGTTGTCCTGGCCTTGCTGATTGCCTTGAAGTTGGGCTGGCCGGTTCTTTTCACCCAGGTGCGGCCCGGGGTGCATGGGCGGCCTTTCCGTATGATTAAGTTCCGAACCATGACCAATGCAAGCGACGGAGAAGGCCGCCTCCTTGCCGACAGCCTAAGGCAATCAAAGTTTGGCAACTTTTTACGCTCGCTGAGCATCGACGAACTGCCCGAGTTGCTCAATGTGCTCAGGGGAGACATGAGTCTGGTGGGGCCACGGCCGTTGCTTATGGAATATTTGATGCGCTACAACGACTTCCAGAAACGCCGTCATGAAGTGCGTCCGGGCATTACCGGGTGGGCACAGGTAAACGGCCGCAACGCCATAAGCTGGGAACAGAAATTTGAACTCGATGTGTGGTATGTTGACAACCAAAGCTTCCTGCTCGATATAAAAATACTCTGGATGACCCTGTTGAAGGTTATCAACCGCGAAGGCATCAATGCATCAGATGGCGGGTTTACCGAGCCTTTTAAAGGCAATGAGGCCTAGCCCTACTTTCACTGAGCGAAGCCGAAGTACAACCTAATACATCATCCGCTCATTATCACATTATCACATCCTCACATCTGCCTATCTTCACATCCTCACATCCTCACATCCCCGCATCCTCACATCCGCTTATCATCACATCCCCACTTGCCCTGAGCCAGGTCGAAGGGTGCCCTCTGCTCACGCCGGGCGGTGTTTATGTTTCTATAATTCATTATTTTTGCTGAAAAAAAGAAACAAAATCAATGAGTTTTCTGAAGTTTAAAGAGCGGTTGTTTCCGTTGGCTTGTTTTAATATCAATCAGGTTTTGGCCTGGCAGCCCGGGTTCGACCGCAACAACATTACCCGATGGATAAAAAAAGGGTATCTCATCAGGTTGAGGCAGGGCTTGTACACTTTTGCGGAATATAAAAACCATGCGGGCTATGCGCTGTATTTTGCAAATCGCATGTATTCGCCATCGTACATAAGTCTTCATTCGGCTTTGGCTTTTTATGGGTTAATACCCGAATCGGTGGTGCAGATTACCAGTGTATCTTCCCGGAAAACCATCTCGTTTGCAAACGACTTTGGTGAATATTCTTATAAAACAGTTAAAGAAAACCTGATATTTGGTTACGACCTGAAGCCTATGGCCGATAA
>DATIKK010000190.1:0-15507 GCA_035477635.1 Bacteroidales bacterium
CAGGTGTGGTTGGTTTAAATTTCCTTAAAGCCATTTATCCTTAAATATTGCTGTAAAAATCAATGGATTGACCTTCGGCCAGGGTAATAATGGCCTTTTTAATGTTGTTTTTCTTTCCGCGCTGGAGGCCTGCCTTGGTAAAACGTACTTTACGCTTACCCATATAAACCATAGTGTTGACAGTGTCCACATCGACATTATACATCTCTTTAACGGCCTGTTTAATCTGGCCTTTGGTGGCGCGCTTGTCAACTACAAACCCGTAGCGGCTGGGAAATTTTTCGGTTACCGAAGTCATTTTCTCGGTAATCAGGGGTTTAATCAAAACTTCCATGTCTTTTTTGTTTAGGGGTCGATCTTTTTCCAACCCGATACATTTAAATTTAGTCCAGCAAAATGTTTTCTACTTCCTGAAGCGAACTTTCAACAAGCAGCAACTTATCGGCGTGCAGAATCATGTATGTATTCAGTTCTGACGCAAGGGCAACTTTAGTTCTGGGAATGTTGCGCGATGAAAGAACCAGGTTTCGGTCAACCTCGGGTACCACCAGCAGGGTCTTTTTCCCTTCCAGATTGAGATTTCGCAGAAACTCAAGGTAACTTTTAGTTCTGGGCTGCTCGAAAGAGAATGGGGCCAAAACGGTTATATTTGATTCGCCAGCTTTATAAGTAAGGGCAGATTTCCGGGCCAGTTTTTTCACCTTCTTATTAATCTTAAAGGAGTAATCGCGTGGAACGGGGCCAAAAATGCGGCCACCACCCCTGAAAAGCGGCGATTTAATATCGCCTTTACGCGAACCGCCTGTTCCCTTTTGCTTATGTAGTTTCCGGGTACTACCGGTGACCTCGCTCCTACCTTTGGTTTTATGTGTACCCTGCCGTTGATTGGCCAGGTATTGCTTCACATCAAGGTAAATGGCATGGTCGCTGGGCTCAATCCCGAAAATATTCTCGTTTAAAATGACAGTCCTCCCACTTTGAGTACCGTCGTGATTATATACTGTTAACTCCATCTTTCAAGAATTAAATATGATCCATTTGGTCCGGGTACAGACCCTTTTACAATGACTAAGTTTTTCTCCGGGATAAGTTTCATAATCATAAGGTTGATCATTTTAACTCGGTTTCCACCCATTCGGCCTGCCATACGCAACCCTTTAAACACGCGCGAGGGCCACGACGAGGCACCAATCGAACCAGGCGCTCTCAACCGGTCGTGCTGTCCATGCGAACCCGTTCCAACCCCGCTAAATCCATGACGCTTTACAACGCCCTGAAAGCCTTTACCTTTGCTTATTCCCACCACATCAATAAATTCCCCTTCAACAAACACTTCCACCGTAATAAGGTCGCCAAACTGCTTCTGATGCTCTTTTTCAAACCGCGTAAACTCGGCTACATACTTCTTTGGGGTGGTGCCAGCTTTGGAAAAGTGCCCCCTTAAGGCTTTTGTTGTATTCTTTTCTTTTTTCTCATCAAAACCGAGCTGAATGGCATCATAGCCATCCTTTTCCTGTGTCCTTACCTGAGTAACAACACAGGGTCCAGCCTCTATTACCGTGCATGGGATGTTTTTCCCAGAGGCATCGAATATGCTGGTCATGCCAATTTTTTTTCCAATTAATCCAGACATTTTTAAGAATTTTCTGCTCTTTAGGCAATAATAAAATATATTATACTTTGATTTCGACCTCCACTCCGCTTGGCAACTCGAGTTTCATGAGCGCATCAACGGTTTTTGACGAAGACGAGTAAATGTCGAGCAGGCGCTTGTATGAACAAAGCTGAAACTGCTCTCTTGATTTTTTGTTAACAAATGGCGAGCGCAACACAGTAAAAATCTTCTTGTTGGTTGGTAACGGTATGGGGCCGTTTACCACTGCTCCGGTCAACTTTACAGTTTTTACGATCTTTTCGGCAGATTTATCCACCAGATTGTAATCGTATGACTTTAGTTTAATTCTGATTCTCTGACTCACGGTTTACGATGTTATGGTTTAAAGGGTTTATACTTTTACTCCCAACAGTTTAAATACTACTTCGTCGGCAATATTTTTCGGAGTTTCTTCGTAATGCGAAAATTCCATGGTTGATGTGGCACGCCCACTTGTAAGTGTTCGCAGGGATGTTACATACCCAAACATTTCTGAAAGGGGCACCCTGGCATCTATAGCCTGAAGATTTGCTCTCGACGACAAGCCCAGCATATGTCCTCTGCGGCGGTTTATATCCCCGGCTACGTCGCCAACGTACTCATCGGGGGTAACCACTTCGAGCTTCATAACGGGTTCAAGCAACAGACTGCCGGCTTTTTTGCAGGCGGCTCTATATCCTATTTTGGCGGCAATCTCAAACGCTAAAGAATCGGAATCGACGGCATGGAAAGAACCATCGAGAAGCCTAACCTTAAGGTTGTTCAACGGGAAACCGGCCAGAACACCATTTTGCATGGCCTGCCTAAATCCCTTTTCTATCGAAGGGATATACTCTCTCGGAATGTTGCCACCTTTGACTTCATCAAAAAACTGCAACCCCGTTACATCCCGACCGGCCGGACCTATCTCGAACACAATGTCAGCAAATTTGCCTCTGCCTCCGGTTTGTTTCTTGTACACTTCGCGATACTCAACCGTGCCTACGATAGCTTCCTTATATGCTACCTGGGGAGCGCCCTGGTTGCATTCTACCTTAAATTCACGTTTAAGCCGGTCAATAAGGATCTCCAGGTGCAGTTCGCCCATGCCGCTTATCACAGTCTGACCACTATCAGGGTCTATTTTTACCTTAAAGGTGGGATCTTCTTCTGCAAGTTTTCCCAGGGCAATACTCAGCTTATCAACGTCGGCCTGTGTTTTGGGTTCAACAGCAACACTGATTACCGGCTCTGGAAAAGTCATTGACTCGAGCAAAATAGGGTGCTTTTCTGTACACAGGGTATCGCCGGTTTTGATGTCTTTGAAACCAACAGCAGCGCCAATATCTCCGGCTTCTATTCGTTCAAGTGGGTTCTGCTTGTTGGCATGCATCTGCAGGATACGCGAAATACGCTCTTTCTTACCGGTTGATGAATTCAATACATAAGAGCCCGAATCAAGAGCGCCGCTGTAAACCCTGAAGAAACACAATTTTCCCACATAGGGGTCGGTTGAAATTTTAAAGGCCAATGCGGCAAACGGTTCACCGGCATCAGCCTTACGTTGTTCTTCTTTTTCGGTTTTGGGGTTAATGCCTATAACGGCTTTAATGTCAAATGGCGAAGGAAGAAACCTTGCTACGGCGTCGAGCAGAAGCTGTACTCCCTTGTTTTTAAATGAAGAGCCGCACAAAACTGGCGAAATACGAAGTTCTAAGGTTGCTTTGCGAATTATCTCAATCATTTCCTCTTCAGAAATGCTTGATGGGTTATTCATAAATTTTTCGAGGAGTTCCTCACTTTCTTCTGCACACCCTTCGAGCAATTGCATCCGGTAATCATTCACCATTTGCTGCATATCCGCAGGCACTGGAACTTCATTGAATACCATACCGAGCGACTGCTCGTCCCAAACAAATGCTTTTCCTGTGATCAGGTCAATTATACCCTTAAAATTTTCTTCCGAACCGATAGGTAATTGCACCGGCACGGCATTCATTCCAAGTCTTTCCTTAATCTTTGCAACAACCGCAAAATAATCGGCGCCTGCCCGGTCCATTTTGTTTATAAAACTAATCCTGGGAACCCCGTATTTGTCGGCTTGGCGCCACACTGTTTCAGACTGCGGTTCGACACCTCCCACGGCGCAGAAAAGGGCTATGGCGCCATCGAGTACCCGAAGACTCCTTTCAACCTCTACCGTAAAGTCAACATGGCCGGGGGTATCTATTATATTGATTTTGTACTGATGGTCATTGTATTTCCAGAAAGTTGTTGTGGCCGCGGAGCTTATTGTAATGCCCCTCTCCTGTTCCTGGATCATAAAATCCATGGTGGCAGCGCCATCATGAACCTCGCCCAGCCGGAAATTCACGCCGGTATAGAATAATATGCGCTCGGTGGTAGTTGTTTTACCCGCATCGATATGCGCCATTATTCCAATATTGCGCGTATATGTTAAATTTCTGGCCACAGGATATTATGTGATTCTTGGTTGAAATTAAAAACGGAAATGCGAAAACGCCTTGTTGGCTTCAGCCATGCGGTGTGTATCTTCTTTCTTTTTGAATGCAGCACCTTCTTCGCGGAAAGCAGCCATAATCTCGCCGGCAAGCTTGGCCGACATACCTTTTTCATTGCGTTTCCTTGAGAAGTTAATCAAATGCTTTATTCCAATGGTCATTTTGCGTTCAGGACGGATTTCGGAAGGAATCTGGAAGGTGGCGCCTCCTATGCGACGACTCCTAACCTCAACTGAAGGAGTAACATTTGTAAGCGCTTTTTTGAATACCTCCAGGCCATCCTCTTTTGTCTTAGCAGTAACGATATCAACAGCATCGTAAAAAATATTGTATGCCAGGTTCTTCTTACCGCGCTCCATCATATTGTTTACGAAGCGCGATACAAGCACATCGTTAAACCTCGGGTCGGGAAGAAGGATTCTTTTTTTTGGTTTTGATTTTCTCATGAGATATCGAAAATTAAAGCTTTATGCTAGGTCTTTGTAGAGTTACTTCTTGGCCTTTGGTTTTTTGGTACCGTATTTTGACCTGCGCTGGTTGCGTCCGCTTACCCCGCTTGTATCCAATGCGCCGCGAATTATATGGTACCTTACGCCAGGAAGATCTTTTACCCTGCCACCGCGTATCAGAACGATACTGTGTTCCTGCAGGTTATGCCCTTCGCCCGGAATATAGGCATTTACCTCCTTGGTGTTTGTAAGCCTTACCCTGGCAACTTTACGCATAGCCGAATTTGGCTTTTTTGGTGTGGTGGTGTAAACCCTAACGCAAACTCCCCTTCGCTGGGGGCAAGAATCCAAAGCGGGTGACTTACTTTTGTAAGTAACCTTTTGGCGTCCTTTACGAACCAATTGTTGTATTGTTGGCATACTGAAACTAAAATTTTTAAAAACTTCTTTTTTATTGTTTTAAAACTGCTCCTGGCTATTTTGGGAGCGCAAAGGTACATGTTAATTTTTGAAAACCAAGCCGGTTTTCAAAAAAATAATAAACGCATTTCCTAAAAAGCCAACGTTTATATTACCGAACCTGTGATAAAAAACCTAACAACGCTGTGATTCAATAACATGTTTCTGCGTCATTTGGGGGCACAAAGATAGAAAAGATTTTACTATATAATTGTGGATTTGCAGAATAAAATATTTTTGCCAATTTCGAAAACGTTGCTCTAATGACAGGAATGTCAGTAATTTTTTTTAGAGAAGTCCAAAAACCAATACAAACGTGAGTTTATTATAAAATAAAAGCAACAACATATTTGCAAGGGGTTGAAGCTAAGGAACCAGAGTTTTACCCTGCCGTGGCTTAAAAAACGTCGATGCTAATTTCAGGCTTACTTGCAAAAGGTCACCCTGGAATTTCTGTAACTTTGCCCTTCTGAAAATTTTTTGTTAAACCAGGCATGAACAATTTCATTCATGAATTGAATATTCCGCAGCAAGAGGCTGTTAAAACGACTGAGGGCCCCGTGATGGTAATTGCAGGGGCTGGGAGCGGCAAAACAAGGGTTCTTACCTACCGTATTGCCTGGTTGCTGAGTCAGGGCATTGAACCCTTCAATATTCTTGCGCTAACCTTCACTAACAAGGCTGCCCGCGAGATGAAAGAACGTATCGCACATCTTGTTGGCTCACCCAAGGCCAAAAGCCTATGGATGGGTACCTTTCACAGCATTTTTGCCCGGATACTCAGAATGGAGTCCGAAAAACTCGGTTTTCCGCAAAACTTTTCAATATATGATACCGACGACAGCAAAAGGCTTCTCAGAAAGATAATCAAAGACCAAAACCTCGACGACAAAACCTATAGCCCAGGTTTTGTGCTTAGCCGGATTTCGAACGCAAAAAATAATCTGATCGGGGCTGTTGACTATAACGAAGATTTTGAAATTCAAACTATTGACGCCCAAAGTAGAAAACCTAAGATAGGTCTCGTTTACAGCCTGTACCAGCAGCAGTTGCGAAAGGCCTCGGCAATGGATTTTGACGATTTGCTTTTTAACACAAACATTTTGCTGCGCGACTTTCCGGAAGCCCTCTATAAATATCAGAAAAAATTTTCCTATATTCTGGTGGATGAATACCAGGACACCAATTACTCGCAATATCTGATTGTAAAAAAACTTGCTGCTGATAATGAAAACCTGTGTGTGGTAGGCGACGACGCCCAGAGCATTTATGCCTTCAGGGGAGCAAATATCGCAAATATGCTGAATTTTAAGAAGGACTATCCCGACTATAAACTTTTTAAGCTTGAGCAGAATTACCGTTCAACGCAACACATTGTAAACGCTGCAAACAGTGTCATAAAAAACAATAAGGAACAAATTTTTAAAAAGATATGGACAAGCAATCAGGCAGGCGAAAAGGTACTGGTTTACAAATCGGGCAGCGATAGAGACGAGGCTACATGGATTGCTGGCCGGGTTTTAGAGTGGGCGGCCAATCATCAGCAATTTTATGGCGCATTTGCAGTGCTGTATCGCACCAATGCACAAAGCAGGGCTCTTGAAGAAGCCCTGCGCGGGATGAACATTCCATATCGGGTGTTTGGCGGCATATCGTTTTATCAGCGTAAAGAAGTCAAAGACGTGCTTGCATACTTCAGGTTGATAATCAATCCGTTCGATGAAGATGCGTTTCTGCGAATAGTTAATTTTCCTCCAAGGGGCATTGGCGACACCACCATAAACAAGTTGACGGTGGCAGCAAATGAACGCGGCATTCCGTTATGGGAAGCAGCCCTGAAGGCCTCTTCCCTTAATGCTGGATTATCTCCTGCCATTATTAACCGGCTTGCGGAATTCACCCTTATGATACAAAGCCTAAGCTCTCAACTTTTTAAACTCAATGCTTATGAAATGGGCGAACGGCTGGTTAACTTGTCGGGGCTGCGGAAATTTTATTTTGAAGAAGGTACCCACGAGGGATTTATGCGTCGGGACAATGTGGAAGAATTGCTTGCAGGTTTAAAAAGTTTCGTGCAAACTTCGAAGGAAGGTGAAGAAGAAACCGAATTCAGGACACTCGATGAGTTTATGCAGGATATAGTCCTGCTCACCGATGCCGATATTCAATCAGAAAAGGGCGACGATGCCAACAAGGTTTCGTTAATGACAATTCATTCGGCCAAAGGTCTTGAGTTTCCTTATGTTTTTATTTCAGGAGTTGAAGAAAACCTTTTCCCTTCGCAGCTTTCAATCGGAAGCCGCCAGGAACTTGAGGAGGAGCGACGTCTGTTTTATGTTGCCCTTACCCGGGCAATGAAAAAGGCCGTAATTACATGGGCCGAATCACGTTTTAGGTTTGGCCAGATTAGTTTTTGCGAGCCGAGCAGGTTTATTGATGAAATTGACCCTGAATATGTTCAGTATTTTGCCGGGGCAAGGCAGGTTCAATTCCGGAAACCAGAGTCCGAACCCTCTGGCTATAGTCTTAGAAACTTCAAAAAAAATACCGGCATGGCCTCTTCCCCAGCTAAACTTTCAAGCGACAACGAGGCAGCAGCAGACTATAATATACTGGATGGGGCACAATTAGCGCCAGATATGGTTGTAATGCATCAGCGCTTTGGCCTGGGCAAGATAGAACAGGTTGAAGGAAAGGGGAACGATGCAAAAGCAACGGTGATTTTCGACACCTCAGGAAAAAAACAACTCATGCTGCGCTTTGCAAGGCTAAAGATTGTGAATTAAAGCCAGGCCTGATATTTAGACTTGACAATTGCAGCAGGTATTCAGCAGTTGGGCCGGAAGGTCCTTTGCATGAGCCATATACAAAAATTAATAAGATTTTCTGACTGTATTTTAAAAATGAGGCAGGTACTCCTCAAGTCCATATTCTTTGCAGAGGCCCCGGAGTTCGGCCAGCAGGTCTTCTTCAATCGGGACCCCCTGTTGGCTACGAATCCTTGAAATTTCAAATTCTTTCTCGCCGGCTGTATAAATTCGATCCTGCCCGGGCACCTTGCGCGATGTCCTGAGTTGGCGCAGGATAGTTCCGGTGGTTTCACGGAATCTCTCAGGCTCTGTAAATGCTCCAATTTCAATTGCTATGAAAAAATGGCCTGTTTTTAAAGGGACCTTTTTCCCGTTCTCAATACCAGACAAAAGATGCAAAAAAGCCCCCTGCTGAAGGGCTGCCGAGAGTATCTCGACCACCGTGGCGTACCCATAGCCTTTATAACCTCCCATGTCTTCGCCAGCGCCTCCTAAAGGAATCAGGGCAGCCTGCCCGATACCGATTTCATCAAGGACTTCCTTCGGGTTTACCTTACTAATGCCCTGATTATTAATAACCCAACCTTGCTTTAACTCTTTTCCATACCGGGCATGGAGCTCTACCTTCCCCCTTTGGATGGTTGATGTGGCACAATCGAGCAAAAACGGAAAGTCTTCATCAGTTGGAAAACCAAAAGTTAAGGGGTTGGTTCCCAACATACCTTCAACGCCAAAGGTAGGTGCTACCGAAGGTCTGGCATTGGTTCCAGTAATACCTATCATGTTTTCGTTTACGGCTAAAAGCGGGTAAAAACCGGCGAAACCATAATGATTCGAATTTCGAACCACGACCATACCCATACCATATTGCCTTGCTTTCTTAATTGCCAGAAGCATGGAATGGTATGACACAACATGACCCATGCCGTTGTTCCCGTCAATTACCGCCGTGGTTGGTCCCTCCCTTACAATTGTTATATTAGTAACAGGATTGATTATTCCATCTTTTATACGGTCGAGGTAAACAGGTTTCAGGCGGTTAATTCCATGCGAATCAAAACCCATCACATCGGATTTTAAAATACCTTCTGCCATTATTACTGCATCAGGTTTTGGCATCCCGGCCTTTTGCAGTATCGTCTCCAAAAAATCCTTAAGTAGTCCTGTTTGGACATTTTTTGCACTCATAAACCTTCAATTAGGATAAAACCGGCTGCAAAAATGATAATTAAATTTATACCTTTGCAAAAATCTTTGAACAATTCTGTTTGCATCCGTTAACATTGGCCAGAAGATCCGGATGTGAATTAATGCTTGCACTTATGGCCCTTGTTGCCGCAAAATCCTAGAAATTACGAATGATGTTTTAGAACAGCAGCACGTGTTATTCAAAGTAATCATTGTAAATTCGCTGCCCTGCTCAACTGACATATTCATATTTAGTATGGCAAGCCTAATAACACGCCTGTGGTTATTACACGGGTTATTTGCAAAAGTATTTAATTATACTAATATTTGGTTCCACCTGAGTCGGGACGAAACAGGACAAGTTATCTTACAGGATTAATCGTGTAATTTTCAATATAAAACAAAATTTCTGGCCCTTGTTTTTGGGTTCAATTTTTTAAACATTGTACATTTTTAACAAAACCTTATGGAATATAATTCCCAACGCTCAAAGATGAGCATTTCTGAGTACGGAAGGAATATTCAGAAAATGATTGAGCAAATTATGGAGATTGAAGATCCTGAAAAACGCAATCACCAGGCGCGGGCAATTATCAACATAATGGGGCAACTTAATCCCCATTTGCGCGACGTGGCTGATTTTAAACACAAGTTGTGGGATCATCTTTTCATAATGTCGGGTTTTAAGCTCGATGTAAACTCCCCCTACCCCATCCCTTCGCCTCAGATATTATCGCGAAAGCCCGAACATTTGAGTTATGCCAATAACCACATCAAGTTTAAACACTACGGGCGGCACATCGAAAAAATTATTGAAAAAGCCAATGAATTTGAAGAAGGAGCCGAAAAAACAGCCCTGATAAAGCTTATTGCCAATCACCTGAAAAAATCATATCTTACATGGAACCGCGATGCCGTTACCGATGAGGAAATAGCCTCACACCTGAATGAGCTTTCGCAAGGCAAATTGAAGCTTGACGAAAGCATTAAGCTCACCCATCCAGTCGAAGGGCTTACTTCTTCCAAATCAAACAAAAGGAAGAAATTTCATCCGAAACCAATGTCAGGAAAGCCTTTTCAGTTTCGGGGGAAAAAACCAAAGCCAATCTAAGGTTCAGCTTTTTCTATTATTTTCGGGTAACTGGTATATCATGCCTGTTAGCAAAAATGTATTTTTGTAATTACCTAAAATATAGAACACCTATGGCATCATTTGAGATTAGAGGAGGGAAAAAACTAAGTGGTGAAATAGCACCCCAGGGGGCCAAAAATGAGGCATTGCAGATAATCTGTGCCACTCTGCTAACTGACCAGGAGGTAGTGATTGAAAATATTCCTGATATTCTTGATGTAAATAAGCTTATCGAATTGCTCGCCGATCTGGGGGTTAAGGTAACCAAACTTTCAAATGATACCTGGTCATTTAAAGCCGATTCAGTCAATCTGGGTTTTCTTGAATCCCCTCAGTTCATAAAGAAAGCAACCCAGTTGCGTGGTTCAGTAATGATCGTCGGACCAATGGTATCGCGTTTTGGCCTGGCAAGTATGCCTAAACCCGGTGGGGACAAAATAGGCCGGCGACGACTCGATACGCATTTTATCGGGCTTGAAAAACTTGGAGCGACCTTCGGTTATGACCCTGCTCGAAATTCATACCGGCTTGAATCGAAACGGCTACAAGGTTGCTATATGTTGCTCGATGAGGCTTCAGTTACCGGTACAGCCAACGTAATAATGGCAGCAGTACTTGCCGAGGGCATTACCACCATTTACAATGCAGCCTGCGAACCCTACCTTCAGCAATTATGCAAGATGCTGAACACTATGGGAGCAAAAATTTCGGGCATAGGATCGAATCTGCTAACCATAAACGGAGTAGATAGGCTGAAAGGTTGCAGGCACAGGATGCTGCCCGACATGATCGAAATCGGTAGTTTTATAGGCCTGGCAGCCATGACTCAATCAGCATTAACAATTAAAGATACGGCCTACGACCAGCTTGGAATCATACCTGATATGTTCCGGAAGCTCGGAATAAAACTGGAGAGGAGAGGCGAAGATATTTTCATTCCCGAACAGGAACTCTACGAAGTTGAAAATTTTATTGACGGAAGCATATTAAGCATTTCGGATGCCCCTTGGCCCGGATTTACTCCCGACCTGTTGAGCGTAGTGCTTGTTGTGGCCACACAAGCCAAAGGAAGTGTTTTAATACATCAGAAAATGTTTGAAAGCAGGTTGTTTTTTGTTGACAAGCTTATTGACATGGGAGCCCAGATCATTTTATGCGACCCCCACCGTGCTACCGTTATTGGCCTCGAACGAAAATATACATTAAGGCCGCTTGAAATGGCCTCCCCCGATATCAGGGCAGGTGTGGCATTGTTGATAGCCGCCCTGAGCGCTCCCGGTAAAAGCGTGATTCACAACATCGAACAAATTGACCGTGGTTATCAGCAGATTGACAAGCGGCTGAAACAAATTGGTGCCGACATTGCCCGCGTTTCCTGATGCCTGACAAAATGGCCACATTTTTAAGTTGGCAAGGCATTTGATAAAAAATTGACAAAATTTTTGCACACATATATATTCTTCAGGTTACCTATGGAAAAGAAATCAAGTTCAAAAAAGAAAGAATTTAATCAGGAAAATGCATCACTCAATCAGAACCTAACCTCTGAAACCATTGGTCAACAAGCAACGATCCAGGCAGACCATACTCAGCCCGATGAATCTTTAGCGCCCTTGAATGCTGATGAACTGAATCAGGGATTAATTGACCGTATAAAAGAACTTGAAACCAAATATGCCGACATAAGCGACCGGCATTTAAGGCTGTTTTCTGAGTTTGATAACTACAGAAAACGCACTGCAAAAGAGCGTATCGAATTTTCAAAAATGGCTTCGGCCGAAATGCTTACAGCTCTTCTTCCAGTAGTCGATGACCTTGAACGTGCAAGTACTTTGCAAAGCCAAAACAATGACGTTAATAACGACTTGGAGGGCATTGCGCTGATTTACAATAAACTAACCACGATTTTGAAGCAAAAAGGGGTTGAAGTTATTGATACCGTTCATATCGACTTTGATACAGACTTGCATGAAGCCATAACTCATATTACCGCTTCCGACCCATCGCTGAAAGGGAAAGTGGTTGAAGTTCTGCAGAAAGGTTATATGCTGAATGGTAAGGTAATTCGTTATGCAAGGGTGGTGGTAGCCAATTAAAGGAGCAACTAATTAATGTCAAAACGAGATTATTACGAAATACTGGGTGTTTCGCGCAGTTCGAGCGCCGAAGAAATAAAAAAGGCCTACCGGCAAAAGGCCCTTAAACACCATCCTGATAAAAACCCTGGCGATGCCTCTGCTGAAGCCAAATTTAAGGAAGCGGCCGAAGCTTACGAGGTTTTGAGTAATCCTGAAAAAAAGAGCCGTTACGACCAGTTTGGGCATGCCGGAATGGGCAACAATTTTGGGGGCGGCTTTAGCGGCGGAATGTCAATGGAGGATATTTTCAGCCAGTTTGGCGATATCTTTGGCGGGTTTGGTGGATTCGGAAGCGGATTTGGCCGCAGCACAGGAAGGCACGTGAACAGGGGAACTAACCTTCGTCTTAAGGTAAAGCTAACCCTCGAAGAAATAAACAATGGAGTCGAGAAGAAGGTAAAGGTAAGCAAGTACGTTTCGTGCAAAAGTTGTGGCGGCAGCGGAGCCAAAGACGGAAGTTCGTTTCATACCTGCAGAACCTGCAACGGCATGGGCCGTGTAACTCAGGTTACCAACACATTTCTTGGTCGCATGCAAACCACCAATACTTGCTCTGCCTGTAGCGGCGAAGGAAAGATTATCACGGATAAGTGCCTGAAATGCTACGGAAACGGTATAGTTAAGGAGGATGAAATAATTCAGATCAATATACCGGCAGGTGTCGCCGAAGGCATGCAACTATCGCTGGGCGGTAAGGGCAATGCGGCAGCACGCGGAGGTGTTCCTGGCGACCTTATTGTGGTGATTGAGGAGGTACCACACGAAAAACTTATTCGTGATGGGCAAAACCTGCTTTATGACCATTATATTACTTTTTCGCAAGCTGTTATTGGCGATGCAATCGAAATCCCAACTCTCGAAGGCAAAGCCCGCATTAAAATTGACCCTGGCACCCAGGGCGGCCGCGTGTTAAGGCTTAAGGGAAAAGGCCTGCCCTCAGTAAATTCATACGGCAGGGGTGATTTGCTTGTAAATATTAATGTTTGGACTCCCCAATCCATTACAAAGGAAGAACGGGCTATTCTTGAAAAGCTGGCTCTATCGGAAAACTTTCAACCTAACCCCAAAAAGGGCGAAAAGAGCTTTTTCGAACGGATGAAAGAAGTGTTCAGCTAAAACAAAGAGCTCTATCTGGAATCAACCCCTTATTGAGCAAGGGGCTAAGCATCTTTTAATCCCGTTGATAATAACTTTTGCTCTAAGCAGTTCCGAAAAAAAGTGTATCAAATCGCCTATTACGGTAAAAACCGTTTCGAAAGCCGAAAACACCAGCAACGCTTCCGGAAGTAGAACCGAAACTCAGGGATTTTTCATTTTCGTTGTTTAAAGTAATTGCATTTCTTGAAAAAAACCTAATTTTGAAAGCATTTTAAAGCTGTTCTATGTAAAATGCTCAGTGCGCGAAAATTGCTTTCTGCATTGATAGGGAATAATTCAATAATCAAAACCAGAGTTCTATACCTCCGGCGAAAATTTCTCATAATGAATAGTTTAATAAACTGTAATTAAATCAGAATAATACAACTTCAATTATGGACTATCTTTTTCAGGCTGAGCAGGTCAGCAAGTCGTACACCGGCCACAAAGCCCTAAGCAACGTAAGCCTTAAAATTCCGGCTGGAACTATTTTTGGTTTACTAGGGCCAAACGGGGCCGGAAAAACAACCCTAATCAGGATTATAAATCAGATTATTGCCCCTGACGAGGGAACCCTTTATTACCGCAACGAGAAAATGAATCCAGACCATGCCAGGCGCATTGGTTATCTGCCCGAAGAGCGGGGCCTTTACAAAAAAATGAAGGTTGGGGAGCAGGCTGTGTATCTTGCCCAACTGAAAGGTGTGCCTGAGCAGAAGGCAAAAAAGCTGTTGCGGGAGTGGTTCGAAAAATTTGACCTCCTGCGTTGGTGGGGTAAAAAGGTGGAGGAATTGTCGAAAGGGATGGCCCAGAAAGTGCAATTCATTATTACTGTGTTGCATAAGCCCGACCTGCTTATTTTCGATGAGCCTTTCAGCGGGTTTGACCCGATTAATGTTAACCTGATTAAACAGGAAATCCTGAAACTGCGCGAAGAAGGAGCCACCATAATTTTTTCGACCCACAATATGGCTTCGGTAGAGGAGCTTTGCGATAACATAGCGCTAATCAATAAATCGGAAAAGATCCTTGATGGCAATGTTAGGGAAATCAAAAAGGACTACTCAACAAATATGTTCCAGCTTGAGCTAGCCCAGTTACAAAAGCCTGTTGAACAGTTATTCGACCACCGTTTCGAGCTTATCAACACCATACCTCACAACGGGCTGGTGAGTACCCGCGTTAAAATTGTTGGCAATGCCAGCTCGAACGATTTGCTGAAACAGGCTATTGCGGCATCTACTTTAGTTTCATTTAATGAGCTCATGCCAACCATGAACGATATTTTCATTAAAACGGTAACAGGTAAATTTCCGCAGGAAAGCAATGAGAACGAAATGCCTGCAGGCGCTAACAGCTATTTGTCAGAATAAGCTCAAATAAAAAACCATCATTCCATGAACAAAATATCTGTCATAATAAAAAGAGAGTACCTGAGCCGTACCAAAAAACGCTCATTCATCGTGATGACAATACTGGGTCCAATACTTATGGCCGCCCTTATGATTGCGCCTGCTTTGATTGTTGCACTGAGTGACCCTGAATATAATGTGGCTGTGGTTGACGATTCCAAACTTTTTTTTCATGCATTCACTGACACTCAAAATTTTAAGTTCACCCATCTCGAAACAGACGTCGAATCGGCAAAGGAACTGTTAAATAACGAAAAATTCGACGCTATCCTCCATCTTCCCGACATTGCTTTTCAATCGCCATCGAGTATGCGCATTTTTACATTAAGGTCGGTGAATTTCGAGGCAAAAGCCCATATGGAATCAGTTCTGAAAAACGAAATTGAAGGATTGAAATTAACAGTAAAGGGAATCGACCCCCAGGTTATAATGGCTGTTGAAACACGTATAAATATAGCGACCATTCGCCTTGATGATGAAGGACATGCCCGCACCGACTTTCCTGAAGTAAGTATGGGCTTGGGATTTGTTACCGGGTTCCTGATTTATTTGTTTATTTTCCTTTTTGGATCGCAGGTCTTAAGGGGTGTACTCGAAGAAAAAACCAACCGGATAGTTGAGATTATA
>DATIKK010000191.1:0-2263 GCA_035477635.1 Bacteroidales bacterium
GTTCGTGGCGATGATATCGCTCCGGTTTTCGAATGGCTTACCCAAAAAAGGCTCAATGGGGTAATGGACGCTAATGTAGCATGGAATTTTCAAAAGTTTTTGATCGATGAAAATGGTATTTTGGTTGATATGGTACCACCCCGCGAAAGGCCCAATTCCGATAGGGTGATAAGGTGGCTTGAAAACTGATAGACATCCTCAATATTGCATTTTTATACATTTCTGTGCATAATAATGGTTAGTCTGGATTATTCCATTAGCAACAGGTCATAAGGTAATTGTTTTACCTTTGTAGCTTGTCTGGACTCCACCTACCAAAAGTCATGCAGGGAAATTCAAACATGTGTTCCTCAGGAGAATATTGCCTTGTTTTTGCTATAGTTGAGAACCCCGTTTTGGGGCTGCTTTTGGAGCCATATGCCGTTAAACAACTTGCCAGGAATCAATTTAGTTACGAGTATCACCGGGTTGGCCTGATTACTGTGTCGGATTTCTTTCCCAATCTTACTCCGGTTCAAAAGAAGCTACTCGAAATTCATGCCAAGTACTCCGATGAGGCTATTTTAAAGCGTTTTAATAAAGATAAATTAAAACCTGTAGAATTTTTTCAGTCGCTTTCGCAGGAGTTTGTCGTTTCATGGATTCGACCTATTATTGACAAGAATATGGCCGAAATGGCAGCAATTTTAGCTGGTCAAAACGTTCCTGTGCATTTCAAAGGCGGCAGAACAGACAGGATTAGGGAAGAACCAATAAATGTTTTAACCGGTAAGGCCGAAACCGTTTTTTGTTTTACCTGGCTATCAGAAGGTCTTTTTTACAAACTGAATGTAAAATATAACGAAAAAGAGATTTCGCTGAAATCGGGGAATACAAGATTGCTGGCTCAAAAGCCTTGTTTGTTGATTTTAGATGATCACCTGTACCAGTTCGAAAAAGAATGGGATGGAAAAAAACTCGTTCCGTTTTTTACCAGGGAGCATATTCAGGTTCCCAAATCGTCAGAAAAAGAATACTTCAGGAAATTTGTTTATGAGGCGGTTCGAAAATATAGCGTGATAGCTGAAGGGTTTTCTGTCGAAGTCATTTCTGATTTGCCGCGGGCGTTGGTTAGTCTTGAACAAAACTGGCAGAACCACTGGGTTTTGCTGGTATCGTTCGACTACGGTAAGGTTGTGTTTCAACTTGGCGATGAAACCCCCTCGAAGGTCTTCCTGAACGAAGAAAATGAAGGATATTCGTTTTCCAAAGTGGTGCGCCAGACTTCGTTCGAAAAACAATTTATTAAAAAGCTTGAAGAAACCGGGCTCAAATACAGGGGAGGCGATGGTTTTTACCTTTGGTATCCTGCCCGGAACGGTGATGGAAATAGCGAACCGTCGTTGCCTGGCTATTTCGATTACCTCGACTGGCTTTCGGCTCAAAGCTTACAGTTGGGGTTAAGCCATATCACTGTTCAGAAAAACGAAGGAGCAGAAAAATTTTTACCGGCCAAACCCAGCCTACGTATCGCAGTAAACGACAAGAACGACTGGTTCGATCTGTTTGGAACAGTAAGTTTTGGAAAGTTCGAAATACCATTTTTAAAACTCAAAAATCATATTCTTAACGGGAGGCGTGAATTTTCCCTTCCCGACGGAAGCATTGGACTTATACCAGAAGAATGGCTGTCAAAATATCAGGATATCCTGAAGTATTCTGTTAACAAAGGCAATACGTTACAACTAAAAAAACACCATTATACCCTGCTCAACAACCTTAATGAGGCCACCTATGCAAGCGGAGAACCTACTAAGGTTTTACACGACTTTGTTCCACCTTCGTTGCCAGCCGGAATAAAAGCCACACTCCGGCCATATCAGGTGCAGGGTTACCAATGGATGTGCTTTCTATTCGAAAATAAGCTTGGCGGGTGTCTTGCCGATGATATGGGTTTGGGAAAAACTTTGCAAACACTTGCCATGCTTATGTTTGCCCACAAGGAAGTATCCCTGGTTTCAAATAATGCTGCTAACTTAATCAGCAATAAAAATAATATTTCTGCTGGTCAATTGAAGATCTTCGCAGAAGAAGACCATAACCTATATACAAACACAGCAGGTACATCCTTGTTAATAATGCCCCTTTCGCTAATACACAACTGGGTGCTTGAAATAAACCGGTTTGCTCCGTCCTTTAAAATCCTGCAACACACAGGCACCGCAAGAGCCGATTCAACCAGATTGTTCAGTCAATTTGATCTTATATTGACCACATATGGTAC
>DATIKK010000192.1:0-29322 GCA_035477635.1 Bacteroidales bacterium
AATTTTGTCCTTTTGCATAAATGCGAAATTGCTGTGTGCTGGAAATTTGTGCCGCACTTGCCTCAACGCCGTAAGATTGGCGTAGCCTATCCGGCCTAAAGGCTCGGACGCTGCACCTGACAAAAGGATTTGTAATACAAATCCACCGGGTGCAGAGGATCGCTGCAAATGCTTCCTGGTGAGTTTTCCCCGTTGCTCGTGCTGCTATACAATCCAAATCAAAAGTATTCGGAGGGCTTACAATGTAGGCATATTAATCTACATATATATGTTTTAAATATTTAAACTATTCACACGAAATGATTCAATTAAAAAAACGAGATTATGACACTGGTACTCCAACAAATTCAAACGCTGGAGGAACTGTACCAAATAAAAGAACTTTACATTTCCTCCTTTCCGGCCGGACAAAGAGACAGTTTCGAAGGCCTTAGGCTGCAATTAGACACAGAAAAGGATTGCAGCATTTATCAGATAAAAATTGAAAACACTGTAGCCGGTTTTTTCACATTGTGGCGATTCCAGGGTTTTTCCTATCTGGAACATATTGCTACCATGCCCAACTTCCGATGCAAGGGAATGGGCAGAGAGGTTCTTTCCCTAATCACAAGCGGACAGAAAACCCCATTGCTCCTCGAAATTGAAAAGCCCCATGATGCGTTGAGCCTTCGCAGGCTTCGGTTTTATGAACGCAACGGTTTTCATTTAATTCCGGTTCCATACAGCAATCCCTGTCAGGATCGCAATAATCCGGGCACAGAACTATTGCTTATGGTCAATAAACCCAATCTTGAATTGGAAACTATACAAAGTTTTGTAAACACGCTGTACCGGCGCGTGTATCACTTGAGCTAAACTGCGGGGATCGGTATCCGGAAGCCATTACTCTGCCCGGGTAGCATGATCGAAGGAAAAATTCTCCCAATCGGCGCGTTGGTTAAATTTTTCCCTGTAGCTGTCCAGTTGGCAGCGTGAAAGCGCAACGGTTTGCACGCCTTCAGTAAATGGCAAAAGGCTGCTAAGGTTTTCCCCCAGTGGGTCAAGCACTGCTGAATCGCCAGAATAGGCAATTTGGTTGCCGTCGGTACCCACCCTATTGACACCCACTACAAACGACTGGTTTTCGATAGCCCTGGCCATGAGCAAAATGCGCCATGCATGGCTACGGGCTTCGGGCCAGTTTGCCACATACAGCAGGCAATCGTATTCATAACCGCTTTCTGGGGAGTACCTGTTGCGGCTCCATACCGGAAACCGCAAATCATAGCAAATCAGGGGGCTGATTTTCCATCCGTTGAGTTCGCAAACCTGCCGGGAGGCACCCGCCATGTAGTGCCGGTGTTCACCCGCGAAGGTAAACAAGTGCTTTTTATCGTAGTGGAGCAGTGAACCATCAGGCGCTGCCCAGATGAAACGATTGTAATACTTGCCATCTTCAACGATCGCCAGGCTTCCGCAAACAACACAATTTTTATTGAGCGCTGTGGCTTTCATCCAGGCTACTGCCTGCCCATCCATGGGTTGGGCTACAAGTTGCGGGTTCATGGAAAAGCCGCTGGAAAACATTTCCGGCAGCACAATCAGATCGGTTTCATCTTTGAGCGATTCTATCCTGGCCGAAAAATTCTCCAGATTAAGCTCTGAATTCTCCCATACCAGTTGGGACTGGATAATGGTAATTCTTAAATCTTGCATAAAATATGTGCTGCTTTTTCGAGTGTTTCCTCAGATTTGGCAAAACAGAACCTCAGCAATTGGTTGTTCACGGGTTGACTGTAGAAGGAGGATGTGGGTACGCTTGCAACTTTAAAATCAATTGTAAGTCTCCGTGCGAAATCCATTTCCACTTCTTCGGAGATTTTGCCGTAGTCGAGCAACTGAAAGTAGGTCCCTTGTGCAGGTCTGATATCGAAACGCGAGCCTTGCAGGGCGTTAATGAAAAAATTGCGTTTGCTCTCAAAGAAAGATTCCAGACCCTCGTAGTGTTGTGGATCATCAAGAAAATCGGCCAGCGCATGTTGCAAAGGGGTATTAACACAAAAGACCACGAACTGGTGAACCTTTCTGAATTCTTTCATCAGATATTCAGGCGCTACGCAGTATCCGGTTTTCCATCCGGTTGCATGAAACGTCTTTCCAAAGGAACAGGTTACCAAGGCCCGTTGAGCCAATTGAGGGTATCTGCACACACTTTCATGGCGCTGTCCGTCGAATATAATGTGTTCGTACACCTCATCGCTGAGGATCAGAATTTCAGTGTCATGTGTTATCCTGGCGAGCATTTCCATGTCAGAGGCCTGTAAGACAGCGCCTGTAGGATTGTGGGGGCTGTTAATAATAATCATACGGGTACGCGAACTCAGGAGTTTCCCAACCTCCTCCCAGTTGATGGAAAAACCGGGGAGTTGCAACCTTGATACTTTTGGAACACCCCCGTTGAGCCTTATTGCCGGAATGTAGCTATCGTAGGCCGGTTCGAAAACAATCACTTCATCGTTTGGGTTGATAAAAGCGCTGATAGCCGTGTAAAGGGCCTGGGTAGCTCCGGCTGTTACAGTAATCTCGGCTTCAGGGTCATAGGTTGCGCCATACAAAGCCCTTGTTTTTTCTGCTATTCGCTGACGCAGAAGAGGCAAGCCAGGCATGGGCGCATACTGGTTATGCCCTTTCCGCATATGCATAGTAATCAGGTCGATGAGTTTTTCGGAAACTGAAAAATCAGGAAAACCTTGCGAAAGATTTATTGCATTATGCTCGCGTGCTAATTGCGTCATTACTGCAAATATAGAAGTGCCTGTTTGTGGCAGTTTTGAGTCGATCCCTTTTATAAACATATTTTTGAAGTTTGATTTATATAAATTGTCAGCCTATAATTCTGTACTTTTGTATGGCTTTTTAAACGGGCGTTACATAACGCAAATATAAACTAAACCAGCCCGTTTGCAAAAGACTTCCAGAATATGCTTTTTAAATTACAAAGTTGATAATAGTCTGTGAATATAGACTGCTTTCTGGTTGCCGCACGAATCGATACCCTTCTTAACAAACACTTACAAATCTTTAAAAAAGCTATAAGAATGAAGACAATTGACAGTTTCAATTTTAAGGGTAAACGCGCCATTATGCGGGTAGATTTCAACGTACCTCTTAACAAAGAGTTCAGGGTTACAGACGACTCCCGTATAAGGGCTGCCATTCCCACAATTAAAAAAATTCTGGCTGATGGGGGTTCCGTTATTCTAATGTCACATTTAGGTAGGCCAAAGGAAGGTCCGGAGGATAAATATTCGTTGTGGCATATTCGTGAAAACATTGCCAAATTGCTGGGGTTGCCGGTAAAATTTGCCGATGACTGCATTGGTGCTTCTGCACGTGAACTGGCATCCGGATTGAAGCCAGGTGAAGTAATATTGCTCGAAAACCTGAGATTTTATAAGCAGGAAGAGAAAGGCGACGAGGAGTTTGCAAAAAAATTGGCACAACTTGCCGATGTATATGTTAACGATGCCTTCGGAACAGCCCACCGCGCTCATGCCTCTACCACAATTATTGCTAAATTCTTCCCGGAGGCCAAAACTTTCGGTTATCTGATGGCCAGGGAACTTTCGAGTATTGACAAGGTACTCAAGGATATCAACCGTCCTTATACTGCCATCATTGGCGGAGCAAAAGTGAGCAGCAAAATTGAAATACTCGAAAACCTTCTTGATAAGGTTGATGATCTAATTATTGGCGGTGGGATGATGTTTACCTTCATTAAGGCACAGGGAGGGAAAATTGGCAACAGTCTTGTTGAAGAAGATTTTCTTGACAAAGCCCTTGAAATTATTGGCAAAGCTAAAGCAAAAGGTGTAAACCTGCATCTGGCAACCGATGCGATTGCAGCTAAAGCTTTTGAAAATGATGCTGAAAGTAAGGTATGTAAGGCCAATGATATTCAAGGCGAATGGCTTGGGTTGGATATAGGACCTGAGAGCATGAAAACCTTTAGCGTAATTGTCGAAAAATCGAAAACGGTGCTTTGGAACGGTCCGATGGGAGTTTTCGAAATGGAAAACTTTGCTAAGGGTACCAGGGTGGTTGCCGAAGCATTGGTGAAAGCTACCCAAAAAGGTGCCTTTACCCTTATCGGGGGAGGAGATTCAGTAGCGGCTATCAACCAGTTTGGACTGGCCGACAAAGTGAGTTATGTAAGTACCGGGGGCGGCGCTCTGCTCGAATATATGGAAGGCAAAATCCTTCCGGGCGTTCAGGCAATTAATGAGTAACCCGTGAATCAAATTGAAATAAAGCCGGGAAATATTCCGGCTTTTTTATGTTACTAACCGTTGAATGATTTCCAAAAGCCGGGATTCATCAAGCGGTTTGGTGACGTAATCGTCCATGCCTGCTTCAAGAAAACGCTCTTTGTCGCCCGGGATAGCATAGCCGGTGATGGCCACAATGGGTACTCGACTGAGGGAGGTATTTTCCTTTTCACGAATTCTGCGGGTAACATCGAACCCGTCCATTTTCGGCATCTGCCCATCAAGCAGAATCAAATCGTACTTGCCTGGCTCGTATTTTTCGAGGGCAATAATTCCATTGCTCGCTACATCTACCAGCCAACCCTGCGACCGCAAAAAACCTGCAAGGTATATTTGATTTATTGCATCATCTTCGGCAACCAGAATTCTTATGTCTTTTGTCTGGCTGGCCGGAGCCTTTAAATTCTTAGCCTCCATTGATAAAACCGGGAACTGAATATTATCACCGGCAATAGTCAGGGGTATTTCGACCGAAACCCTGCTTCCAATTCCTGGTTTGCTTGAAAAAGTAACCTGGCCATTCAGTATTTCCACCAATTTTCTAACAATGTTCAATCCCAGACCGCTTCCTTGAAATTCCTTTTTTGATGATAAATCAAGTTGCCTGAAAGCTTCAAAAATTAATGGTATGTTCTTTTCTTCGACTCCTATGCCTGTGTCTTGTACAAAAATTTCAATCCTAACGTTTTCTTCCTCCCTCGAAATGACATTTACACCGGCATGAATCTGGCCGGTAATTGTGAATTTTATGGCATTATGCAAAAGGTTATTCAATATCTGAATAATTTTCTTTTCGTCGCCATACAACCATTCAGGAATATCATTACCAAATTCGACCTTTATTTCGAGGCCTTTGTCTTTGGCCTGGGGTATGAACCAGGTGGTTACCTCTTCAAAAGTATTACGAAGATTAAAATTGTTGACAGTAAGATCAATCTGGTTCGACTCAATTTTCGAAAAATCGAGCAAGTCGTTTAAGAGGCGTAAAAGATGTTCTGATGAGACAACTATTGAGGTAAGGAATGATTTCTGATCAGCATTGAGTTTTGTTTTTTCAAGTGTTTTGGCCATGCCTATGATGGCGCTCAAGGGGTTCCTGATTTCGTGGCTCATGTTTGCCAAAAATTCAGATTTAGCTTTACTTGCCTGCTCTGCTACTTCTTTTGCTTTACGGAGTTCTTCCTCTTGCCTGGTCTGGGTAATATCTCTGCTTACGCAAATAATTTCTTCGACAAGATTTGTCTTAGGGTCAGGTGCGACGTAGTAGTAAGTTTCAACCCAAATACAAGTGCCGTCTTTTTTCACCACCCGGTAACTTTCAACAAGACTTTCGTGGCTGCCTTCGAGAATTTTTATATGGATTGTATTTACAAGGGCCTGATCATCTTCGTGCACGAACTGGTTTTGAGGCTTTCCAATTAGTTCTTTGGGTTGGTAGCCAAACAATTTAGTGCAGGCTTTAGATACGTAGAGGTAAGTGCCATTCCAGTTGATTCTGGCAACCATCAGACTAGTGCTTTCGGCAAGTATCTGAAAATTCTCCTGCTGCTTACGTAGATTTTCTTCAGCCAGTTTACGCAGGTTTATGTCGCGAATTGTTCCTACAATGTTCGATGAGGTGTCGTTATGGGTTGGCATATACTTGCATGATATTGAGCAATGTAATTTGACATTGTCTTTGCGGGTCAGCAAAACTTCAAAGTCGGAAACCTCATCTGATTCGCTCAATTGGTCAAGTATAGCTGTAAGGTTTTCAGGTTCTTTGAAAAGAGTTTTCCCAATCAATTCTTCCCTCTTAAAATGAAAAATATTAAAAATTGAGGGCGAAAGTTCAATGGCCTCGCCTTTACTGTTTATTTCAAAATAAACATCCTGAATGTTCTCGAAAATGCTACGGTACTTATTTTCGCTAATCCGAAGTGCTTGTTGCGATTCTTTAAGCTGTTTCTGAGTACTAAGCTGGTTAACTGCTTGTTGAATAACGGCCCCGATTAAATTGAGGAAATTTTGGTCCTTGATCAGATAATCAATTGCGCCCAGTTTCATCATTTCCACGGCAACCCTTTCATCGCCATGACCGGTAATTATAATAAAGGGAGCATCAACGCCTTTGCTACGTGCGCTCTGAATGAATTCCCTCCCATTTGTGTCTTCCAGAATGTAATCAATAAGCAGCAGGGTGTAGATGTTTGGATTATTAACCAGCCAATCGAGCGCATTTTTGGCGGTAACAAAGCCCTGGCAGAGATAACCCTCTTTGGCAAGAGTTTTTTGAATCACCTGATTCAGCCCGATATCATCTTCAATTACCGTGATGATAAACTGTTGTGAGTCCCAGTCATTTTTTGCCGACACCATTTGTAGAAAAAGGGATGGATTAAAGATAAGAAATTTTATCTCTAAGGTATAAAATAAACTTTACAACAAGCTAATAATATTCGATACAAAAATTACAATTATTTCAAGGGGTAATCAAGGCCAACTTCATCGCAGAAAAGTTTGTTGGGTACAAGTCCTGATTGGTCGGCCGAATAAAGAGGTTTAAGCCGATTTACAAAATACATTTCTTCTGCCATTTGGTTCTTTACAGTTTGCTTTCCTCTGGGTGTGGTATCAAAAAATTTAGACACATACTCAAAGCAATCCGAAGATATATTTACCATGTTCTCTATGCTGGCCTGTTCCATCCAGTGAGCTTTATTTGCGGCATCGCCCCAGATGTCGTATGAAAATTTCTCCTTTCCAATTACCCCGGCCACAACCTCGCCTGTATGTATGCCAATTCGCCATGTAAAAATATTTCGTCCTTCCGAAGATGCCAAATCATTGACTTTTTTGGCCATTTCCTGAATCAACAACCCGGCAAGCACCACCCTTGCCGGATTGCGGGTATCGGCTTCGGGAATGCCTCCGGCGCACATATAACAATCTCCAATGGTTTTAATTTTTTCTAATCCTAAAACTGACGAAATCCTCTCAAACAAAATAAAATACTCATCCAGCTTTTCGACTAACTCAATGGGAGAAAAAAGTGCAGATTTCGCAGAAAAATTTTCAACATCAGCAAACAAAACTGTTGCACATGGAAAATACCGGGCTTTAGCAGCTCCTTTATGCAACAACTCTTTAGCTATTTTATCGGGAAGTATATTCTGCAACAACTTTTCGACTTTGGCCTTTTCGATGACTAATTGCTCATTCTGAATTTTAATGAAATCATTAAGCTTCTTTTGTTTTTTTAAACTTTTTTGAAGAGAAGCTGTGGCCTTATCGAGTTTCTGCTTTAAAATAATCTGACCGAATGCCGCCTCAACAGCTAACGGAATGTATTCTAAATACCCCTGTTCTTTGATAATATAATCAATTGCCCCGGCTTTCATTAGCGAAACGGCAATTTTTTCGTCCCCATAACCTGTCATGGCCATAAAGTCGGGCCTGTACCCGCGTGCCTGAAGGTTTAGAATAACTTCAAGACCGGTAGTAATGCCCAACTGATAGTCGATAAGCAGAAGTATTCCTTTGTGAAACTCAGCAAAAAAGGCAGCGTTAAATTCTTCGGCATCCTTAAAACCTCGCATTTTTATTCCGCTGCCCAACAGCTTCTTCTCGATGCTCTTCAAGGTCATGAAGTCGTCGTCCAAAACCCAAACACCAAATTCTTTTGTGTCGTTTTTTTTGTTCTTTGTATGAGTTTTTATGGCATTCATGTAATTGTAAATTTTTTTCATCCGTAAATAATTTGTTTTTAAAGGCCAGACAACTTTCCCCTCTTCGCCTCAGTAAATAAGAAGGCCCCCTTTAGGAAAAATTTTTGTGCAATTTTTACAACATGCAAAATCATCGATTTTTTAAAGTAATATAACGCAAAAAAATGTTAAACAGGTATGAAATGACAAATCAAAGTTTCCAACCTGGTTTGAAGAAAATGCCTTTTGCCAATACAACTGTTACATAAATTGGATATACTAACAACAAGGCGGGGTAAAGCCAAAGAAGCCTCCTATTGCCAAGGAACCCTGAAACAGACCACATTAAAGGAAAATCAACCATACCTTTAAAAATAAGCAAAAAGAAGGCAGCAGCAAACACTACTGGAGAAAAAAAAACGGACACCATACCCAAAACAATCATTATATTGACACATGCCACAACCAGGCCTGTAATAATAGTGGCTTTATCATTATATCCCGGGGCTTTTCCTGCCCATCGGCCACGCTGTTTTAAAAATTCTGAAATACCTGCTTTCGGCAGGGTGAATACCATTGCGCCATGACTTTTGATCGGCAGAATTCTTATTCCATTAATTTTTTTGAATTTATGCAACAAGAACATATCGTCGCCCGATTCATACCGGTAGTTGCCCAGGTAACCACCGGTTTTTTCAAAAATTTCCTTCCTGAAAATAAGATTTGCTCCATTGCAAAGAATTGGGTGCCCTTGTCTGGCAGCTCCGGCGGTAGCGCCTGTAAGGCTCATAAATTCAAGAGCCTGAAATTGCGAAAAGAGCGACCTTCCGGGAATTATTGAAACTTGCCCGATGACCATATCAGCTTTCTCCTGAACTAAAAAACATGCAATGGTCTGAAGCCAGTGTCTTCCCATTATGCAATCGGCATCGGTAGTAACTATATAATTAAATCTGGCATGGCGTATTCCGAATTCGAGGGCATTTTTTTTCCGGGGAACTGCGTAATATGATGCTCCGTTGATCAGGGAAAAATTGGGCAATTTATTCCCCTTTATAAATGATTGAACAATCGACCCGGTCGAATCAGTGCAATGGTCGTTAACCACAATAACCTCATAAAGTTCCCGGGGATAATTCTGATTGCATAAACTTTCGAGCAGGCTTTTTATACTCCCTTCTTCATTTCGTGCCGGAACGATTACCGACAATTTAACCTCAGACAGAACCGATGGCCAAAAAACGGGTAATCTGAGCCATCCTCTCGTAATAAACCATATCAATAAGGCGTAGGCTAGGCCCACAAATCCAAAGAGTAATACTTTAATCATAAGTCATAGGTCAATATTTTACTAAATTACCAATTTAAAATCTTCAAGGAAAGCATATTCAGATGTAAGCCGGCTAAAAATTGAAAGTAATGGCACCACCTATCCTGGCTTCACCCCGATTATTTTATTTACATTTGATAAAGAACCCTGTGGTATTTTGATTTAACCGAGCTTCAACCTCAAAAAGGCATTCATTTGAAATACACGCGAATAATAATGGGAATCGACCCTGGCACAAGCAACATGGGCGTTGGTGTAATTGGGTTTACAGGCCAAAAGGCTGAGATACTGGTTATGGATACCTTGAAACTTGACAAAATATCTGACCACCAGTTGAAACTAAAAAAAATATTCGAAACGGTGCTTCGTATTATTGATCAGTTTCATCCTGAGGAGTTTGCGATCGAAAGCCCATTTTTTGGAAAAAACGTTCAGTCAATGTTAAAACTTGGACGGGCACAGGGGGTTGCCATTGCAGCAGCTCTTTACAGGAATCTTCCTGTTTTTGAGTATCCGCCACGCAAAATAAAGCAGTCTATAACCGGACGGGGAAGCGCCTCAAAGGAACAAGTCGCCGCTATGCTGCGTAATTTGCTTATTTTCCAAACTACCCCAGAGTATTTCGATAGTACCGACGCAATAGCTGTGGCATTTTGTCACTATTTTCAAAACCAGGGGAATAATTCCATAAAAGGAAAGGATAATTCCGGGTGGAAAGCTTTCATAGCAAGCAATCCTAAACGCGTGGTTAGCTAAACTCTTTTTTTACCAGCAAGGCTACTTCTGAAGCAATCGACATGAACTCCTCAGGACTCAATTGAAGTTTAGGCTTCTTAAAGTCGATGTCGTAAATAGTATTGATCGGAACAAGATGAATATGGGCATGCCGTACTTCAAGCCCTATAACGGCTATACCGATTCGCTCGCAGGAAATACAACGGTCAAGGGCTTTTGCGATTTTTTTTGCAAAAAGGAATAGTCCCTTATATTCCTCATCATTCAGATCAAAAATATAGTCGGTTTCCCTTTTGGGAATTACAAGCGTATGCCCCCTTGTTAGTGGATTTATATCGAGAAATGCCAGGTAATGGTCGTCTTCTGCAATTTTGTAACAAGGAATTTCACCCTTAACAATGCGCGAAAATATTGTTGCCATTTTACTATGTATTATAACCCTTGAAAACTAATTATCTCATTTTCATAAAAATCTAAGGCTTAATCGCAAAAGGCCAAAACTCACCTCGAAATAGAAATTACTTCGAAAGTAAGAATTCCAGCAGGAACCTGTATTTCGACAATATCGCCAACCGATTTACCAAGAAGACCCCTTGCTACTGGCGAATTAATAGAAATTTTCCCGCCCTTGATGTCGGATTCGTTCTCGGGCACCAACCGGTAAGAAACTTCTGCTTTGTTTTGAAGGTTACGGAGTTTAATCAAGGATAGAATTGATATTTTGTTCTCGTCAATCTGACTTTCGTCAATGACACGCGCGTTGCTCAGGGTATCTTCGAGTTTTGATATCCGGAGTTCGAGCATTGCCTGTTCGTTTTTTGCAGCATCGTATTCAGCATTTTCCGACAGGTCGCCTTTCTCGCGAGCCTCGGCAATCAGTTGCGAGATGGCAGGACGCTCAATAGATTTCATCCTTTCCAGTTCGTCCTTTAGCTTTTGCAATCCATCTTTGGTAAAATACTTAACTGCATTCATTTTTGCACTTTTAGTTTGTTGTAAAATGTGTTTCGCATACATTCAGTGTATGCTATTAAGAAATCAGGTTTGGTTTGTCGGATAGGAAAATTATCCCTTATAGGATGAATGTTTTCAAATACCGGAAAATCCGGCTTTGGCAAGTAAACCTAAAAAGCCATTGCTTATGCAAATTATGATATACCATGGGCATTGCACCCAATTTGCAACTTGAGAAAATGGTTAAAAATTCAAATTTGCCAATGGTTTTCAATTGACCTGCATATTAGTTTTCAAAAAATCTAAAACATTCTTTGTTGGCTGCTACCAAAAAAAAATTGTTGACAGCCATCATCAAACTGACAACATTCTTTCTGGTTACTTATCCGGAATTCTTTTACCCGACAATTTTCGGGTTCTGTTGCATTACAAATTTAGAAATAAAATAATTTCTGTGCAAATAATCCTCAGGCGTACTTTCTATTGAGAATTGCAGAAAAGATCACGGCATCTCTGGCATTGAATTCCCGCAGGTCGGGTTGCTCAAATTCGTCTATTACTGATTCCATTTCCTTACCAGATTGCAGTCGGGCTTGTTCCAACATGGCATGGGTTTCTTCCATGGAAGCAAGGACACCATCCACGTTCGAAAATTTATAATCGCCCTCTATGGCTTCTAACCCTGTAGGCTCTTCGAGTGAAGTTTCGGGAAAAATAGTCTCATGGGTTTCAAATGACTGGTAATCCTGTCCTGTTTGCCTTAAGTCCTGCTCAATGGTTGTTAGTTCGCGCTCAGTAATGGTTTGCCATGGTTTCGGTTCTTCAGTCATTTCCAAAACAGGCTCAAACTGCCTTTTTGATGGTTGGTTTTCAACAATCACTGGCTCAAACTCCTCCTCTTCATCTTTTTTGCCTGGGGTGCCAAAAACATCCTTGAGCATTTCTTCCAGTTCCGATTCCTTCGGACGGCTTGTTGTCTCGGGCCTCGGAGCCGGTCTGGCAGGAGCAGATGCCTGTTTTTTCCGGCTATTCAAAAAACTAACAATGAGCCACAGTATAAGTAATACAATCGGGGTAAGTTGTTCCATAATTATTAGTGCTTTTTTTGTTTAACGCCTAAACCACCGTATAAAAAAGGGCGGTCTTCGTGTTGATCTCATCCACTTCTCACTTTGCTGCCTGTTTTGATTCATCCGCTTTCTAACATCAGAGGATTGAACGTTTTCATGCCGTTCGACGGCTTTTCTATACTGCCTTTCAAATTCTTTTTGCTGCCTCAATTCAGTTCGTTCGGCTCTTCGCTCAGCTTTAGTTGCAGCATTATTGACCATACAGCCCGCAAAAATAACTAATGTCAGCAACATCAACACCAGGACTCTCATTTTTAATCAGCTCATAATATTTGTCAACAGAGTTTTTGCAGGTCAGACAATCAAATTTCTTAACAAAAATACCATAAAAAAGCTAATTTTATAGGTAATTTTCTCCATAGAATTGTTTCGATCTTCTTAAGGTCAGAAATTTTACGAAAATTCTCTGAAAAATGATTGCGTTTAATTTGACCAAAAATAACCAAAAACAGGCGATTAGTGTGCTGATTGTTTTTGTGGTATTCTTTCTCATCCCTTCCTGTGGTAAGGAAGTTCAGCATCCTGTTCCCCATGTTCAGGTTAATATTCAGATAAACGTAGAATCGCCCCAATTTATTGAATTGAACCCAGTTCACGGGTGGGTGTCGCTAACCGGAGGCTTTGCCGGAATAATTATTTTTCGCTGGTCAATTGACGAGTTTAGGGCTTTTGACAGGGCATGTCCGCATCATCCGTTTGATCAGTGCGGAAGGATTACCAGCGTTGATCCTCCACTTGCAACATGCCAATGCTGCCAATCTACCTTTGTGTTGTTGGATGGGTCTGTATTTTCGGGGCCATCGAGGTTCCCATTAAAACAGTACCGTACTTCATTTCAGCACCCATGGTTGGTCGTAACAAACTGATTACGCCCGCCTTAACAGGAAGCACATTTGTTTTCAGGAAAAACGACAGGGCATATCAGGTTAATACCTGTAATGGTCAGGTTTATAAGGTCCGGATTTGTTTACTCCGATATATTCGGCCTGAGCCTTGGTAAGTTCAGTCAGTTTAACCCCTATTTTTTCCAAATGTAGCCTTGCCACCTCTTCGTCGAGATGTTTTGGAAGACAGTAAACGCCAATCTGATGTTGTTTTTGCCAGAGGTCGATCTGGGCCAGAACCTGGTTCGTAAAACTATTGCTCATTACAAATGATGGATGTCCTGTGGCGCATCCCAGGTTCACCAGCCTGCCTTCGGCCAGGATAAAGATTTCATTGCCGTCGGGGAAAATATATTTATCAACCTGAGGTTTAATATTCTGCTTCCTGATACCCGGAAAGTTTTCCAACTGATCAACCTGAATTTCGTTGTCGAAATGACCAATGTTGCATACAATTGACTGGTCTTTCATTTTAGCCATATGGCCAATTGTAATTACATCCTTGTTTCCGGTGGCGGTAACAAAAATATTCCCTTCAGCCAGAGCTGCTTCAACTGTTGTTACCTCGAACCCTTCCATTGCAGCCTGCAGGGCGCAGATCGGGTCTATTTCAGTAACAATTACCCGTGCGCCGTAGCTGCGCATACTTTTAGCCGAACCTTTGCCAACATCGCCATAACCGCAAACAACTACCACTTTACCGGCAATCATAACATCGGTGGCACGCTTAATGCCATCGGCAAGCGATTCGCGACAGCCGTAGAGATTATCGAATTTCGATTTAGTTACTGAGTCGTTTACATTTATGGCAGGAACCATTAATTCGCCTGCCTCAAGCATCTGGTAAAGTCTGTGTACTCCTGTAGTAGTTTCCTCAGAAACGCCCCTGAGTTCCTCAATTGTGCGATGCCATTTACGCGGGTCACGTACCAACAGGTCTTTAAGCAGATTCAGAATAACCTCTTCTTCGCGGTTACCAGGAACTTTATTGAGAACTGATGGGTCTTTCTCGGCCATAAAACCTTTATGAATCAACAAGGTTGCATCGCCTCCGTCGTCAACAACCAGATTCGGGCCTTTCCCTCCCGCAAAAGTCAGAGCCTGCTCCGTACACCACCAGTACTCCTCAAGAGTTTCGCCTTTCCAGGCAAATACCGGAATGCCGGCGGCAGCAATTGCTGCTGCAGCATGATCCTGAGTGCTGAAAATGTTGCAGCTTGCCCAGCGAACCTCAGCGCCAAGAGCTTTAAGAGTTTCAATCAGAACTGCGGTTTGAATGGTCATATGGAGTGAGCCTGATATCCTGGCCCCCTTCAAAGGCTGCTCTCCGGAATATTTTTGACGAAGCGCCATTAGACCAGGCATCTCCTTTTCAGCAATTTCGATCTCTTTGCGGCCGAAATCTGCAAGGCCTATATCCTTGACTTTATACCTTAAAACTTGCTCAGCAATTATTCTTTCCATTAAAATTTTTACCTTTGATTTGCGATTGCAAATATAAAACATTCGCCAGGATGTTTTATTACGTGTAATTTCGCTGATAATGCTCCAGGCCGGAAAGCTAAAGCCCTGGTTTTAATTAGATTTAGCCTCTAATGCTAAGTTTCAAAGTGTTTTTTAGTTAGAAATCATGGGTTTTTTTCTTAAAAAAAAACTTGCAGAAGCTGCCTTAGGCGTTTGGGAAATCAACGAAAGTGTTGAAGAACTCTGGAAAAAAGTAAATTTGACTGACCTTGAGCTCAAGTATTACAGTTTTTTAAGATCTGAAACCCGAAGGCAGCAATGGCTAAGTTACAGGCTTATCCTGCCCCATTTGGTCAGTTTTGAAGAAATTACCGGCATTGGATATGACGAGTACGGAAAACCACACCTCAACAACGGTATTCGTCATATTTCGGTTTCTCACTCCGGAAAGTTTTCTGCTCTTATAGCCAGCCCAAATAAGAATGTGGGAATTGATATTGAACAAATGAGCCCTAAGATTTTCAAGGTGGCTCATAAATTTCTAAATAACAAGGAACTCAGGATAGTGTTCTCGTCGAATGCAATGGAGGGGTTGTTTGTTATCTGGGCGGCCAAGGAGGCCTTGTTTAAATTATGCGGGCGAAGAAATATTCAGTTCAGGGAAGACATCAGGGTTTTCCCGTTTGAGTTTCAAGGGCAGGGCACATTGCAGGGGGAAATTATCAACAACAGTTCAGCAACCGTTTATCAATTATCCTACATGACCATCGAAAACTATATACTGGTATTTGCTGTTGATAACTAATGCACCTCTACCAAAAGTCCCATGCACATACTTCAAAAAATAACAAAGAAATCGAAAGCCGGATTTAAACAATTAGCTGTGCTTGCCGACCCTGCCAAAAGCACCGGCGATACTCTCAGGGACTTCACTGAAATTGCTGAAGTTGCCAAGGCTGATTACGTCTTTATAGGCGGCAGTTTACTTACCAGCGACAACCTTTCCTATTGCATTGACCAGATAAAAAACCGCACCAAGCTGCCGGTAATTCTTTTCCCCGGGAGCGTGTTCCAGATAAACTGTAAAGCCGATGCCCTGTTGTTTTTGTCGCTCATTTCGGGGCGCAACCCTGATATGCTGATCGGAAATCACGTTATAGCAGCCAATTTGATTCGTTCAAGCGGGCTCGAAACTATTCCTACAGGATATATGCTGATTGATAGCGGGCGTACCTCTTCGGTGCAATACATAAGCAATACTATGCCTATTCCGGGCGATAAGGATGAAATTGCAGTTGCCACTGCCATTGCAGGAGAAATGCTTGGTCTGCAGATTATCTTTATGGATGCTGGCAGCGGAGCTCCAAATCCGGTACCCTTGCAAATGATATCAAACGTAAAACAAAACATAAAACTTCCCCTCATAGTTGGTGGGGGAATAAGCAGGCCGGAATTGGCCTACGAAGCCTGGACTGCCGGAGCAGATATTGTAACTATTGGAAATGTCGCCGAATCTCAACCTGAAATCATTTTAGAAATGGGCCTGGCCAAAAAGGAAGCAAATGGCAGTTACAAGGAAGAATTTTAAATTTATCCTGTTTTAATGAACTAAAATAAAACCTTATATGAACTATGATTTGATAGTGCTTGGCAGTGGGCCAGGCGGATATGTGGCAGCTATCAGAGCCTCGCAATTGGGCTTGAAAGTAGCGGTTGTTGAAAAAGCCGAGCTTGGCGGGGTATGCCTGAACTGGGGTTGTATCCCCACAAAAGCCCTTTTAAAAAGCGCACAGGTGTTCGACTACCTGAACCATGCCTCCGAATATGGAGTTTCGTTTGAAGGAAAAATTTTGGCCGACTTACCAGCCATGGTAAAACGCAGCCGCGAAGTAGCCGAAGGTATGAGTAAAGGCATACAGTACTTGTTCAAAAAAAACAAGATCGATCATATTGCGGGATTTGGGAAGGTTTTACCAGGAAAAATCGTGGAAGTTTATTCCGAAAACCGAACCACCACAAAATACGGCGCTAATCATATTATCATAGCCACCGGTGCACGTAGCCGCGAATTGGAGAACCTCCCCATTGATGGCGTAAAGATTATCGGGTACCGACAGGCCCTTGTTCTGGATGAACTTCCCGGATCGATGGTGGTTGTTGGCTCAGGCGCTATCGGCTCGGAGTTTGCCTACTTTTTCAATGCACTTGGCAGCCGGGTAACCCTGGTTGAATATATGCCCAATATTGTACCGGTTGAAGATGAAGAAGTGTCGAAGCAACTTGAGCGCTCATTTAAAAAAGCAAAGATGAAGGTCATTACTTCGGGCGAGGTTATTTCAGTTGACACGAGCGGAGAGAAATGCAAGGTGCTCATCAGAACAAAAAGCGGGGAAGATGTTGTGGAAGCTGATGTGGTTCTCTCTGCTGTAGGCATTAAGGCCAATATTGAGGGTATTGGCCTTGAAGAAACCGGTATAAAAACGGAAAATGGGAAAATTGTGGTTGACAAATTTTACCGCACCAGTACAGAAGGCTACTATGCTATTGGGGATGTGGTTCCCGGTCAGGCGCTGGCGCATGTAGCCTCGGCCGAGGGCATAATTTGCGTGGAAAAGATCGCTGGTCATAACCCCGAACCCCTTGATTACAATAATATACCCGGCTGTACCTATTGCGTTCCTGAAGTTGCATCCGTCGGATATACTGAGGCCAAAGCCAGGGAAGCAGGATACGATTTAAAAATTGGCAAGTTCCCTTTTACCGCTTCTGGTAAGGCAAGCGCCGCCGGAGCTAAAGATGGCTTTGTAAAAGTGATTTTCGATGCCAAATATGGCGAGTTGCTTGGTGTTCACATGATCGGAGCCAATGTAACCGAAATTATTGCTGAGGCCGTTGTGGCGCGAAAATTGGAAACCACCGCCCATGAGATAATTAAGGCCGTCCACCCCCACCCCACCATGTCGGAAGCATTTATGGAAGCTGCCGCAGCAGCCTATGGCGAAGTGATTCACCTTTAATAGTGGCAATATAATTTACGGTAATAGTAATCTGGTTGCTGAAGCAATAAGGCTCAGCGATTTACTTTGAATATTAACCATGTGTGGATTTGTTGGGGTTTACAATTATGATGGCTTTGCTCACAGCAATCCTGATTTAATTTCAGAGGCTCTCAGAAAATTAAGCCTCCGCGGGCCCGACTCGAATGGTACTTTTTCGAATGACAGGCTACGACTTGGGCACACCAGGCTGTCGATAATTGACACAAGTACAGCAGCCTCCCAACCTTTCTCCGACCCTACAGGAAGGTTTACGCTGGTTTTTAATGGCGCTATTTTCAATTTCCGTAACCTTAGAGCCCACCTGAAGCAAAAAGGTACGACTTTTCGCTCCGAAAGCGATACGGAAGTACTACTGTATTGGCTCATTGAAAAAGGACACGATGGCATTCAGGATCTGGAGGGCTTTTTTGCATTTGCGTTCTACGACCAACAATCCGATACTCTTTTGCTGGCACGCGACCGGTTTGGTGAAAAGCCATTTTATTTTCACGATCATGTAAATGGATTGGTTTTTGCCTCCGAACTAAAAGCCCTGATTGAACTTGATATTCCAAAACGGATAGATATGACCTCCCTTTCGGTCTATCTGCATTTGAACTATATACCCGGACCTTGGAGTATTTTCGAGAATGTTTTGAAATTACAACCGGGGCATTTCATGAAAGTTACTCCTAAAGGAAAAACTATAGAACAGTATTACCGGATAAACCCCGCCGGAAAAAGCACGAGTTATAAGAATGACTATCAGTCAGCTTCGGCTATTTTAAGGGAAAAGCTAACCAATGCTGTTGAAAAGAGACTTATTGCCGATGTTCCGTTGGGGACTTTTCTCAGTGGTGGTATCGACAGTAGCATAGTTACAGCGCTGGCCGCCAAAGCAAAAAGGGGAATTGAAACTTTTTCGATCGGTTTTAAGGACGAACCCATGTACGATGAGACCAGATACGCCCGGATGGTGGCCAAAATGTACAATACGACCCATTCGGAGTTTATGGTCTCGACCAACGATCTGCTTGATTGTGTTTTCAATGTGCTGGAATACATCGATGAACCATTTGCCGATTCATCGGCCATTGCAGTATATATTCTGAGCAGAGAAACCCGCGCAAGGGTAAAAGTGGCTCTTTCGGGCGACGGGGCTGATGAGTTGTTTGGCGGTTATTACAAACATAGGGCCGAAAGGTTCGTGAGGGATTCAAAACACTTGTCGTGGTTGGTGAAAAGCCTTCATCCTATTCTGGAAAGTTTTCCCCAGTCAAGAAACAATCCCATACAAAACAAGATAAGGCAATTTAACCGGTTTGCTAATGGCATGAAACTGCCGGCTGCCGACAGATATTGGCAATGGGCAGGATTTGCTTCACTATCGCAGGTAAATGACCTTTTGCTGGAAAAATCATGGCATAATTCTTTGAAAAGCCGCAAAGCACATTGGCTAAAGCATATTTCAGAACCCGGGCATCTTGGTGAGGTATTGCAAACTGATATGGAACTTGTGTTGCCTTATGATATGCTGGTGAAGACCGACATGATGTCGATGTCAAATTCGCTTGAGGTACGTACACCTTTTTTAGACCACGATCTGGTGAATTTTGTTTTTGACCTGCCAAACCACTACAAAACAGACGGAAAGAATGGGAAAAAAATTCTGCGCGACACTTTCCGGAAAGACTTACCTAAGGCGCTTTTGCAACGGCCAAAAAAGGGCTTTGAAGTACCATTGATCAAATGGTTTCGCAATGAATTGAATGACCACATAACAGAAATGCTTCTTAACCGTGATTTTATTAACCATCAGGGAATTTTCGAATACGAAAGCATAAAGAAATTATTTAACACGATGCATTCAAATAATCCCGGCGATTCGCCTTCACGCATCTGGGGGTTGCTTGTTTTGCAGCAATGGTGGAAGAAATATTTCAGTTAGTTTGAAAGGTTTTTATAAAAATCGTTTATAGCTGTTGAATGATACGTGTCTTACGAATACTTAACAGGTTTAACCTGGGAGGGCCAACCTACAATGCTTCCTATCTCTCGGCGTTCCTGCCGGGCGAATTTGAAACCATGCTGATAGGTGGGAAAAATGATCCTACCGAAAAAAACTCTGAATACATTCCTTGCCAATTTGGAATAAAACCCGTGATATTGGATAATATGCGCAGGGAGGTTAACCCGGTGAAGGATCTGGCGGCTTATCTCCAACTTCTTAAGATTATCAAAAATTACAGGCCTCACATTGTACACACCCATGCATCGAAAGCAGGAGCTTTAGGCCGTCTGGCTTCAAAACAGGCGGGAGTGCCGGTGGTCTTGCATACATTTCACGGCCATGTTTTCGATGGTTATTTTGGAAAAACAGGTGCATTGGCGTATAGAAACATTGAACGCTTGCTTGCAGGAATAAGCGACGGAATTATAGCTATCAGTCAGGCACAAAAGCATGATCTTGCAAATAAATACAAAATTTGCCAGGAAGATAAAATACGGATAATACCCCTTGGTTTTGACCTCGACCGTTTTACTCAAAACCGGGAAGAAAAACGAGACCGTTTCAGAAATGAATACAGACTCGAACCCAACGAAGTAGCAATCGGAATAATTGGACGCCTTGTTCCGGTTAAAAATCACGCCTTGTTTCTTGAGGCCATAAAAATTGTAAAAGAAAAAAGCAAAAAACCCATCCGGGTTTTTATTGTTGGCGACGGTGAATCTCGACTACAAACAGAACAAACCGCAAAGCTCCTAAATCTTGATTACACAGATTGGAGCAAACAATCAAAGATCTGCACTATAACCTTTACTGGTTGGATAACCGAAATGGATTGGCTAATGGCGGGTATGGACATCATAGCGCTCAGCTCAATAAACGAAGGCACCCCTGTGAGCCTCATTGAGGCACAGGCTGCAGGGAAAGCAATTGTTACGACCAATGTTGGCGGGATAAGCAATGTTGTAATCCCAGACAAAACAGCTCTGCTAAGCGATAACTATTCGCCAGGTGAATTTGCCGGCAATCTTCTACGGCTTACCGAGAACGACGGGCTGCGTGAGGAAATGGGCCGGCTGGGTTGGGATTCGGTTTCGAAAAAGTTCAGCTATCGAAGGCTGGTCGATGAAACGGCATCCTACTATCACGAACTATTGGAAAGCAAAAAGGTAAATGTTAAAAATTATCGCTTTGTCTAAAAACCTCCTCACCGAACCTATGCTTTTTTTAAATTTGCTAATTAAACTTTTACCTCCGATGAGGATTTTGAAACTTTTTCTTTTGTTTCTGCTTATCTTTCCGTCATGTACCGCCCTAAACCCCGAACGGATGTTGCGTACGCCCGGCGACTTTCAATTTGGCAATCCCGCCGACTTACTGGCAAATGATCAATACAGGCTTGCTCCCAACGATGAAATTACATTCAGGCTTTTTACAAACGAAGGCGAGATACTTATCGACCCTGTATCTGTTGCTGCGGGGCACCAAATTATTAATCAAACAGTTACCTATCTTATTGAACATGATGGCAGCATAAAGTTGCCGGTGCTTGGCTTTACGGATCTGGCCGGCCTGACCATACGTGAGGCAGAGGTTATGCTTGAAAAAGAATTTTCAAGGTACTACAATAATCCTTTCGTGCAAATCAGGGTGGTAAACAACAGGGTTATAGTTTTTCCGGGTGGCAGAGGTGGCGCTTCAAATGTAATATATCTCGAAAACACCAATACCACCTTGTTTGAAGCGCTTGCAAGGGCAGGAGGCATAGCCGATGGTAAAGCTTCGAGAGTGAAACTGATAAGGAATGGGGATGGAAATGCGCCACAAATTTACTTAATAAACCTGGCTACAATTGAGGGAATAAATAACGGTAATATTGTAGTACAAGCTAATGATATCATTTACGTTGAGCCCAGAGCACGGGTTGGCCAGTTGATTCTTGAAAATATTACGCCATACCTGTCGGTGGTTACTGCTGCCCTTTTAGTTTATTCCCTGTTTACGAGGTAAAATATGACTGGAAACAACCCTAAGAGAATCCCCGAATTAAATGAGGAGCTTGATTTTAAGCTCCTGTACCACATTACAAAACGCAACATTCTTTTTCAAGTCATCCTTCTTGCTTTAGCAATTGCCGGATCATTCCTTTACCTGAGATATACTCCATCAGTCTATTCCACTTCGGCCATTATTCAACTGGGTACCGATGAGCACATGAATCAACTCCTAACACCGGTTTTCTTTCGTCATGAAGACGAGATGGCACAAAAAACCGAGCTTATCCGATCATCGGTATTTCAACAGAGGGTTTTATCTAAATTGCCACTTCATGTGGGCTACTTCAACAGGGGGAGAGTGCTGAATTTTGAACTTTATACAAAAAGTCCATTCAGGGTTGAGGCCTCGGTAAAAAACCCACAGATTTATGGACTACAAATCAACATCGAATTTTTAAGGAATAATAAGGTCGGGATACATTACAATAAAAACGGAAATACACCGACAAGGAAAGAATTTAGTATTGGGGAGACGGTGAACCTGCCCGACCTTGATTTGAAAGTGGAATTGATTTATCCTGACCCAACTGAGGAACAATTAAACGAGTTGATTCGTAACAATTATTTTTTCGTTCTGCACAACCCTTCAAAATTATACGCCAATTATTCAGCAACCTTAAAGGTAAATGTATTAAATGCTTCTGCCCGTACAATAATCATAAGCAAAACAGGAAATAATCCCGCCAAGATTTCCGACATTGTTAATGCTATGGCATCCGAATTTAATTTGTACGACATGGAGGTGAAAACAGCAAGTTCAGATAAGATTCTTGAGTTTATTGAAAGGCAACTCGGGCTGGTTTTCGATCAGTTGACACAATCGGAATTGGAGCTGGAGCGATTCAAAAGAGCGCATAACCTTGACCAAACAACCACTACTCCCCTTTCATCAGTACATGCCCGTATTGAAGATTTCGAAAACCAGATCGTTAGCCTTCAAATGGAAGAGAGGCTGTTGTCTGAAATAGAAAGAGTTATTGCTGATGATAGCAACATTGATGTTTTCAGGTTTTTAGCCGTACTATCAGGAAGCGATCATCATGCTACCATTTCGGGGCTTTTGCTAACCCTGCAAAATCAGCTACTGGAGCGCGAAAAGCTGCTTTACGAGGTTACCCCAAATAGCCGGCAGGTTGATGCACTCAATTTTCAGATCAATATTCAAAAAAGGATGCTGAAAGAAAGTGTTGTTTCAGTAAAAAATAATATTCGCCTGCAGATTGCCGGTCTCGAATCAAGAATCGACGAATTTGAATCAGTGCTAAGCGAGAGGTCTGACCGTGCAAACCATTCTGAACTTAACCGTCTGCAAAGGATTTTCAATATTAATGAAAGATTTTACAACCAGCTTGTCGAAAAAAAGGCCGAGCATAGTATTTCGAGGGCAGGCCTTGTAACTCAGAACATTTTACTCGAAAGTTCGGTTCCACCTGCAAGACCGATTGCACCTCTGCCAAATACGATTTACCTTGCAAGTCTCCTGGCCGCCGGTTTGCTGGGCCTTGGGATTATTTTGCTGAAATACCTGTTTTACAACAAAATACACTCTATCAACGAAATTTTTAAATACACCAGAACACCTGTACTTGGAATAATCCCCAGGCATAAAGGCGAAATAGAGGAAAATCAGATACTCGTTATCAAAAAGCCTAAATCAATTATTGCTGAGTCTCTCAGGTCTGTACGAACCAACCTTCAGTTTATTGACAACACACCCGGGGCCAAATTGATAGCCGTTACTTCAACTGTTTCGGGCGAAGGGAAAACATTTTTCGCATTAAACCTTGCCGGTGTCCTGGCATTTAGCGAAAAAAAGGTGGTTGTGATCGATCTTGATATGCGCAAACCCAATATTCATAAGAGGTTTAAAGTAGAAAACACATCGGGCGTGAGTACGATACTATCCGGAATTCATAAGATAGAAGATTGCATAAACAAGTCCCAAATAAAAAATCTCGATTTTATTTCGGCCGGACCGGTCCCTCCCAATCCGTCGGAACTCATTCTAACCCCCAACATGGATAAAATGTTGGCTTTCCTTAAAAGCAATTACGATTTTGTGATTGTTGACAATCCACCGGTTGGAATCGTAACCGACGGAATGAAAAGTATTCTTCTAGCCGATTATCCTGTTTATATTTTCAAAGCCAATTATTCGAGCCGTATTTTCATTGACAATGTAAATCGGCTCGTGGCCGAAAACAATGTTAAAAATCTTTCAATAGTGTTAAATTGCGTTGATCCTGAATTTTCAAGTTATGGGTTCGGCAAGGGCTATGGCTTTTATAGCGAATTTGACTCAGGCTATTACGATGAGCCTTTAACAAGGCCTTCCAACAAACCTGCTTTTACTGGTTTTTTTTCAAAATACTTTAAGAAGAAAAATGATTTTTAGTCATGATAGTTGAAACCACTCCTTTTGAGGGGCTACTTGTAATCAAACCCAGAGTTTTTCAAGACGAACGAGGTTATTTTTTTGAATCGTGGAATGAGGTTAACGCCCGTGGAGCAGGTATCCTTTTCACATTTGCCCAGGATAATCAGTCTATGTCGGCACAAGGGGTTTTAAGGGGACTTCATTTTCAAATCCCCCCGTATGAACAGGGTAAATTGGTCAGGGTGATTTCCGGGTCGGTTCTCGATGTTGTGGTTGACTTGCGCACCAATCAGCCTACCTTTGGCCGACACTTTAAAATAACCCTTGACGGTGCCAGCAAAACAATGCTATTTATACCACCCGGGTTTGCACATGGTTTTAAAACTCTCGAAGACAATACCATCTTCTTTTATAAATGCACCAAGGTTTTTAATGCAGAATTTGATAAGGTGATCCGATGGAATGACCCCGACCTGGCCATTGACTGGGAAATTTCGCAGCCGGTATTGTCTGAAAAAGACCGGAACGCACCTCTTTTCAGGGACTTCAAAAGCCCTTTTTAAATAGTTTTTCGACTCTTTCTGATTATTTCACAATGGACGTGGTTAACATGTTGTTAGTTTTTAGCGGCTTTTTTGTTTTAGCCCTGATATTTTCGTTGATAATAAATGTTTTGCTTCTAAAGTTTTCCAAAACCCTGGGTGTCCGCAATCATCATGCGACACTAGTGCGATGGGCTTCCACCACCAAACCCTCAATGGGGGGATTGTCGTTTTTTATAGTTTTCCTGGTTTCATTCGTTCTGCTTCCCTTTTTCACTCCAACGAATCTTGACTTTTTCGACCTGCAGGCTATTGGCCTTCTGGCCGCTGTAACTGTTGGTTTCCTAACAGGGCTTTTTGATGACGCCTTCAACACCCGCCCATGGATAAAATTTGCAGGCCAGATGTCTTGTGGCTTAATTTTGATCATTAGCGGAATACAGATCAATTTTTTTCAGGTACAGGAATTGAACTACCTGTTAACTCTTTTTTGGGTGGTAGGAATGATGAACAGCATAAATATGCTCGACAATATGGACGGCATTGCCGGTATTGCCTCCTTTGGAATTTTAGGCTCAATGCTGGGAGTTCTCCTTGTTGAAGGTGATTTTATAAACCCCCTGAGCCTTTTAATAGCAGGTATTATGGGGGCATTGGCCGGCTTTTTGTTTTTCAACTGGCATCCATCAAAAATGTACATGGGAGATACCGGAAGTCAGTTTTTGGGTATCATACTTGCCGGTTTTGGCATAATATTTTTCTGGAATGGAGGAGGCCATACCTACGGAATTTCGCCCATTGGCAACATCCTGATGGTTGCTACGGCCTTTGTGCTGCCATTGACTGACACCACCACCGTTTTCATTAAGAGAATAATTAAAGGAAGAAGCCCTTTTGTGGGAGGAAAAGACCACACAACTCATCACTTGTGTTATCTCGGTTTTTCAGAAAAGAAGGTAGCCATTGTTTTCATATTTTTTGCAGTAATGGCTGCAGTTCTGACCGTTTGTATTTTCTACCGTGGCGCTTACACGACGTTAAGCGACTACTTTCTGTTTTCAGGTTTTCCCGTTGTGGTGTTTCTTGTGCTTTTTTTTGTTGCGTTAAGGCCTGCCCCTGCGAAAAACCCCGGATGAAATTAGCCATCTTTAAGGAGTCTTATTTCATTGATTGTTCAAGAAAGTTTGCTAATTTCGCCAGAATTTTAGAAAGAGTTTCTATTTCGGATTGTCATAGTGTAATACTGTGACTGAGAGGGCGAAGCTGTGTAATGCAAATTCTATTTAAGAGCAATTGATAATACTTAAAATCATGTGCAATAATCCTGTTAAAAAAGTTAGTTTATTTACTGCATTGTTTCTATTAGCGCTTCAATGCATATTAGGTTCTAACGCTTTTTCTCAAAATATTCCATTAAATATGATGGATATCGGAAATATACGAAGCGAGCAGTTGTCTGATGAACAAATTGAGACTCTGATTGAGCAAGCCCGATTGAGGGGCTTATCCGTACAAGATATTGAAGCCGAAGCAATCGCAAGAGGAATGCCTTATGAGGAGGTTTTAAAATTGAGGCAAAGGATAGAAAATTTGACCAGGGAGGGGCAACCATTACGGGGGGAAGCCGGAATAATGGGAAGAAGGGTGGGCAATGAAGAGTTATTATCTCAACGGGCCATTAAGGATACTATAATTAAAGACAACAGGATTGAAGTTTTTGGTCATGATCTATTCAAAAGGGAAAATCTTTCTTTTGCGCCCAGTTTGAATATTCCAACACCCATGGGTTATATACTTGGCCCCGGAGATGAAATAATTATTGAAGTATGGGGAGCATCACAGCAGACCTATAACCTGACAGTCTCGCCGGAGGGCCAGGTAAATATAAGGAATATTGGGCTTGTAAAGGTGGATGGCTTAACAATTGAGGTTGCCTCTGAAATCCTTCTAAACCGTTTATCTTCCGTATATGCAGAACTAAAAAGGCCAAATCCAAATACCTTTGCTCAGGTCAGTCTGGGAAATATCAGAAGCATTAAAGTTACAATAGCAGGCGATGCATACATGCCCGGAACCTATGTGCTGCCAGCTTTTGCTACAGTATTTAACGCCCTGTATCTTGCTGGTGGCCCTTCCGAAAGAGGAACACTGCGAGAGATTAAAGTTATAAGAAATGGGAGTGAATTTACTTCTTTTGATTTGTATGATTTTCTTTTGCGAGGGGAAACCAAAATGAATTTGAGGCTCCAGAATGAGGACTTAATATTTATAAAACCTTATAAAAATAGAGTGATAGTAGGGGGAGCAGTAAAACGACCGGCGGTTTATGAGCTTTTAGAAAATGAGACTTTACAAGATTTAATATATTTTGCTGGCGGGTTTTCATCAGAAGCATTTTCAAAACGATTGACTATTTTCAGAAAGACTGATGCCCAGAGGTCGATTGTTGATGTTGAGTCTGAATTGTTTTCAACTTTTTTAATGGTAGATGGAGATTCCTTGAATGTAGGACCAATCCTCGATAGGTTTGAAAATAGGGTTACCATTCAAGGAGCAGTGTACAGAGAGGGCGAGTATGGTATTGTTGATGGCCTAACCCTGCTGGGCCTTATAAACATTGCCGAAGGGTTAAGAGAAGATGCTTTCCTGCATAGGGCAGCAATATATCGTCTTGGGGAAAATCTTAGGGTAGAAGTGCTTGATGTTAATCTTGAAAACATTATTGATGGAATAGAAGAGGATGTCCTCCTCCAAAGGGAAGACATGGTGGTTATAAGTTCAGTTTTGGAATTGCAACAGGAAAAAGTGGTTGAAATTATTGGAGAGGTTCAATTTCCCAATACCTATCCCCATTTTAAAAACCTTACAGTTGGCGAGTTAATAAGAAATGCCGGTGGACTTACCGATGCCGCATCTCTATCAAGACTAGAAATTGCCAGAAGAATTACCGACAGGTTGTCTGTTACCTCAGGGAACAGAATAGCGCAGGTTTATTCATTCCCGATAGATTCGATGTTATCACTCGATGATAAGGCCTCTTCGTTTGTTTTGGAGCCATTTGATGTGATTTTTGTAAGAAGATCTCCTAACTACCAGAAGCAGGTAATGGTTGAGGTGCAAGGTGAGATCAATTTTCCCGGCCAATATGCTATTTCACAAAAGGCTGAAAGAATTTCCGATTTGGTTAAACGGGCCGGTGGCCTTACCGACGACGCATTTATTGCTGGAGCCACTCTTGTCAGGCAAGTTGATGTTTATCAAGCAGATAGAATTGAGCGTTTTGCTGTAATAGATACAGTTGTTCAGGTAATGGAAACCGCAAACCTTTTGGAGTCAGACGAACAAACGATTGGCATCAATCTGAGCAGGATTTTGGAGAACCCGGGAGGCCGGGATGATTTAATCCTTATGGAGGGCGATGTATTGACCATTCCGCAGGAGCTTCAAACTGTAAGATTGCACGGTGCGTTATTATTCCCTACCACAACAATTTTTCAAGAAAATCTCGGATTAAGGCAATACATTTCTCAGGCGGGTGGATTTGCCCCTAACGCGCATAGGAGGAATGTTTATGTGATTTATGCAAATGGATTTGTCGATAGAACCAGAAATTTTCTATTTTTCAACTCGTTCCCTACAGTGCAGCCTGGTGCAGATATTGTTGTACCACTGAAACCTGAAAGGGAAGAAAGACCTGTCCATGAAACAATTGCAATTGGTACGGCCGTGTCGTCTTTGGCTCTTATTATTGTTACAATATTGAACCAGTTAAGATAAAGACTTTTCCTATACCTTGTTTTGCAGGTGCCTCTGTTATGTAAACAAAAATAAAAGCAAAAAAATGGTTTTGTCTTTTGATAGTTAATAATCTCTTATTTCATAAAAAAATGGAAAACGAGCCAAATACTACAATGAATCATGACGATGATCAGATTGATTTATTTGAAATTATGATATGGATATGGAAGGGAAGACGTATCATTATAGGTACTACCTTATCTTTTTTCCTGATAGGAATCATAGTCGCCTTATTAAGTGCTAATCAATATAAATCAGAAGCTCACTTGCTTCCGGAATTTCAAAATGCCCCAACTGGTGCTTCAGCTTTATTGAGACAATTTGGGGGTTTGGGGGGATTCTCTTTACCAGCCGGAGCAGGCAGTGACGCCATCGGGCCCGAACTGTATCCCAGGGTATTGCAGAGTTCACCCTTTTTTTTGGAATTATTATCACATGAAATAGAGGTTGAAATTCAGGGTAATCACCAATTTATGTCCGTTTATTCCTACATGAAAAACCATATGGGTAATGATAACAATTTTTTAGGCATTGTTATTAAATATACAATCCGGCTACCCTGGACTATTTTGGATTTATTCAGACAAAACGAAGAAGCAGCAGAATTTATCAGTACCTCGTCAAGCGATATTCCTAAATTGAATCGCGAACAACATGATTTGATTGTTGGGTTGAGTTCACGCGTATTAGCCAATGCAGATATCCGTAGCGGAGTTATTACCGTTTCGGCTGAATTTCCTGAACCACTCGTAGCTGCACAAATAGCTGATTTTGCTGTAGAATATCTTACGCATTATATTACCGAATACCGCCTTGAGAAGGTACGGCGGGACCTGGAGTTTATAACAAAGCGACATTCTGAAAAAGAAGAGGAGTTTCATAGTGCACGGTTAGCCCTGGCCAGATTCCGCGATGCCAATATCAATATTGTTTCGGCAGCAGCGCGAACCGAAGAACAAAGGTTGCAGGACCAAAACAATTTGGCTTTTAATATTTACAATGAGCTGGCTTT
>DATIKK010000193.1:0-3446 GCA_035477635.1 Bacteroidales bacterium
AAAGAATCAGATCTGAAATTATAAATAGTGTCGCTCCCGCAAAAAGCATTATCCATAATGCCGTGTAACCTGCTGTTATCGCAACAGATCCTGTAACAAATACCCAGAATGAAAGTAAAAATGCATACAGGAATGTGGGAATGGTAAATTTTCCGTAATGAAGCTTCAAAAATGGGGCTATCAATAGAATCGCGATAGCAAAGGCTAAAGCAATTAATGCTGGTATAACCATAAAAGAAACAAAGTTTTCGCCGGGAAGAGGCATTACAAAATATGTGGCTGCCAGGTAAAGGATATGTCCCGATGTGAAGGATGACATTCCGGCAAAAAGCCATTGATCTGAATCATTGCTGTAAACAACTTTCAGATCGAGGAAAATATCTCCAACCAGCCCAAAAACCAAACCCATTATTACTAAAATACCAAATAAAACATTTCCGCTTTCAATGATTGCTGCTGAAGCAGTTGCAACGAAGAACAAACTTGCAACGGTTTTTGCTATAATCCCTTTTACCCCGCCCCTTTTTACACGAACCAGCAGAAACACAATGGTCGCTATAACCCCTATACCGGCCAGAAAATAGACTTTTTCGCCCATAATGAACCTCCTTTTTTCTGTAAAAATAATGATTCCATACCACAGCCCAAACTATTTCACATGCCACGTTAATTTTGTTTAATTTTAAAACTAAAATTGATACGAATAATACTCAATCAATATGGAAAGCTATAACCGTGAGCATATAATTATGGCTATTGCTTATGATTTCGACGGCACACTTGCGCCGGGTAATATGCAGGAGCATTCATTCCTTCCCGAACTGGGTATCGACAAGGAAACATTCTGGGCCGAAGCCAACCAAATGTCAAAAGAGGGCGACATGGACGGAATACTTGCTTATATGCAGTTGATGTTAATTAAAGCCAGAGAGCAAAACATTATATTACGCCGCAGCGATTTTGAAAAATATGGCCGTGGAATACGGTTTTTTGCGGGAGTGAAAGAGTATTTCGGGTTAGTAAATTCATTTGCTTTATCACAAGGTGTTATTCTTCAACATCACATCATTTCATCGGGTCTCAGGGAATTTATTGCCGGCACACCTATTGCTCGGTATTTCCGAAACATCTTTGCCTCGGGATTTCAGTACGATATGCAGGGAGCTGCACAGTGGCCTGCCCTGGCAATCAATTATACCAACAAAACTCAATACTTGTTCCGGATTAATAAGGGCATTGATAATGCTTATGATAACACATTGATTAACAGGTATATGCCTGAATACATGAAGCCAGTTCCTTTTTCGAGGATAATTTACATTGGTGATGGCGAAACAGATGTTCCTGCCATGAAAATGGTAAAATATCAAGGTGGATCAACAGTGGCAGTATATAACCCTGAACCGGAAGCAAATACAGAAGGAGTAAGCCAGAAACAGGCCTGTCTTAACCTTATTTCTCAGAACCGGGTTGATTATGTTGCCCCGGCTGATTACACGGAAAACAGCCCGTTGTTTCAATTAATCAAAAATTTAATAATGCAAATCAGGCTGAAAGAAGACCTTAATGCATTTAAATAATGTATTTTTGATTAAATTATATTTAAAAAAAGATTAAAATATTCCAACCTTAGCAACTTAAAATACGTCATATGGTTAAGTAATACTAAAAACTATGGTTACTACCCTCCGGCAAATTTTTTTACGGTTGTTAATCGTGCTCCTTTTTGGTGCTTTGTCGGCATGTATAGGACCGGGGGGTGAAAACGAACCTGTTAGAGTAAACTTCGATTCAAGGTTTGATATAAGAACTCAAACGCCTGCATATTTTTCTTTCTCAAGGGCAATTTTATCCATCAATTCAATACGGTTTCAAGGAATCAGACAGGCAGGAAATGATGTGGCCTTTTCAACAAGGCCGGATTTGCCGGTTGGAGTATATGTTTTCACCCCGTCGGATTTTCTCAAGCCTGTTACCTGGTTTGATATACCCGAAGGGGTTTACAATTCGATGCGATGGGAAATTATATTAAATCCACTTGATGATGACTTTGGAAATGATGATGATGATGCTTTTTCATTTGAGGGGTATGGATTCATTATAGAAGGCCATTACACCCGGATTGATGGAACCAGGGTGCTCATGATTTTTGCTCTGGAAGAAGATGAGTTACTCAGGCTGCAAACGGTTGACCTGCAAGGCCAGACGACAATAACATTGATAGTTGACAGGCAATACTCAATTGAACTCCTAATAAATCCTTTTAACATCATGGGTGGTATCCCCCGCAGTATGTTGGAGCAAGCTGAGCTTGATGTTGAAAATGGTTACAGTTATCTTCTGATTTCGCCACACAACAATGAAGAATTATATAATTTGATGATTTTGAGACTTGCCATGGAATTAAGGGCAGTAATCAAATAATGGTTTAATGGAACAAATACAAATTAGGGATCTTACAGAGGACGCCATCATAAAAGGTTGTCTGGAAAACGACCGCAAAGAACAGGAACGGCTTTACCGAAAGTTCGCTGATGAGATGTACAATGTGTGTCTGGTGTATGAGCAAGACCGGGACTCTGCAAAAGATATAATGCAGGATGCCTTTATTAAAGTTTTTCGCAACATTGACCAGTACAACCGAAGAGGAACGCTTCGGGGCTGGATTCGAAGAATTGTAGTAAACACTGCCCTCGATCATTTACGACTTAAAAAGGGTGCGGAGAGACATGTTGACATAGATGCAATTTCCGAGACTCACATGCATTTACAGTTTGGTGTAAATCATTCAGATTCAAAGGATATTTTAGTTGCAGTGAACAGGTTACCAGAAGGAGCTCGATTGGTGTTTAACCTTTTTGCGCTTGAAGGTTTCTCACACAGGGAAATAGCCGAAAGACTGAATATTACCGAAGGCACTTCAAAATCGCAATACAGTAGGGCAAGACAGCTTTTGCAACTTTGGGTTGAAGTATAGTTTATAAAATGAGCAAAAAAGACCTCATAAAGCGTTACAGGGAACAAATGGCAAATAGTTCCGAAAAGGCTCCTGAAGGCCTTTGGGATAACATTGCCCGAACCCTTGACGACAATTTAATTAATCAATATCAACAACAACTTGATCAGAACAGGTTAGCAGCACCTGAAGGGATTTGGGACAATATCGAGCTAAATCTTGACAACGAAATTATAGGCCGGTATCAAGCTAAACTTGCCGAATCCCAAAGCATAGCGCCAGAAGGTATTTGGGATAATATAGAGCGATCGTTGGATAGTGATTTAATAAACCAATATCATAATCAACTGGAGATAAAAGTGGAAAAAGCTCCGGATGATATTTGGGATAAAATTGACCAAAGGCTTGATGTTGATGAGGTTTGGCACAGAGTAACCGCGGTCCTTGATACAAAAAAGAATCGCACCTTTTTTTGGACCTATGCTGCACG
>DATIKK010000194.1:0-6628 GCA_035477635.1 Bacteroidales bacterium
TTGATTTCAGAATGCCGGTTGACAGGGTTAAGGGAATTGGAGTGAACCGGTTTGAAGTGCACGTTGATGCCTTTAACGATATAGAGGAATTAAACGAAGGCAATAACTTAGCCAACACCACCCTGCTTGTGAAAACGGCGGAATTGCAGCCTGTACTTCCTCCGGCTTATGCAATTGTTCCGGAACCTCAGGTAACACTAATTGCCTCGGCAGGAAACCCTTTTGAAGGACCAAGGACATACGTATTTGAAATCGACACCAATGGCCGTTTTACTTCCCCACTTCGCCATACGACAACACAGAGTGGCGGAAGGATTAGCTGGACCCCGCCTATTACTCTGGCCGACAGCACTGTTTATTTCTGGCGCGTGAGTCCTGAACCTGCCCTTCAGGGGGAGTATAACTGGCGAAGCAGTTCATTCAAGTTCCTATCAGGACAAAGGGGCTGGAGTCAGGCTCATTTTGACCAGTTTGGGCAAAACAGCTACCAGTTTATGAATTACAGGCCTGACAATAAAGATTGGATTTTTCAGAACAATCTCATTGCCGTTTCAGCTCAAACGGGGATTTTTCCTTTTATGCAATATCATCAGAACTGGCTTCGGGTAAATGGGGTCCTTACGAGGGTCTTTTCGTGCCTTGGAGCAAGCGGCAATGGGATGGTGTTTTTTGTTTTCGATCCCATAAGCGGCGAATTATGGGAAAGCACTCACCGTGCAGGGGGGCTCGGGCAATTCAACAATGTTCATTGTGTGGCAAGGGATTTCCCGGGATTCGATTTCTTTACCCACACTGAAGAATGGCGTGAGCGCATAAGGATGTTTCTCGACAGCATTCCTGCAGGACATTATGTTTTAGCCTGGAACCACCGTAATCACAATGCGCCAGCCTTTTCCGAAAGCCTGCGTGCTGGGTTTGAGTCAATTGGCAGCGGATTGATCCGTACCCTTCCTGCGAACATTCCTTACCTGCTCTGGGGACGAAAAGGACAACCTCCGGGTACAGCAACCGAAATTGTCGGACAATCAACAACTTCCATCATCCAAATAAATGAAGAATTCCTTACCAACTGGGATAGAGGCCATATGCAAACAGGACTCATTGGCCCGTCAAAACACTGGCTATCGCTAAACTGGCTGCACGAAAGCCTCGAAAACCCAACCACTGACTCGGTTAGCCTTAATGTGTTCGGGTTAAGGCCAGGAGGAGAGCCTGTATTGCTGATCGAAGGAATTCCATCACATCAAACTGAAGTTGTTGACCTCAACAACCAGATAAACGCTCAAGAATTTCCCTTACTTCAGTTAAGGGTAAATATGGGTGACGATACTCACCGCACTCCTGCCCAAATGCGACGGTGGCAGGTGTTGTACGATGGCATCCCTGAAGCCATACTTGATCCTTCAATGCATTTTGTCATGGAGGCCGATACTTTACAGGAAGGCCAGGATTTGGTTTTCAGTACAGCCATAACAAATATAAGCGAATTTGATATGGATAGCCTCCTGGTGCGCTATTGGGTCATTGACAAAAATAACAGGCAAATTAACATTCCGTATCCGCGACAGGCGCCCCTCATGGCGGGTCAAAGCCTGATCGATACAGTAAGGTTCAATACCAAAGGCCTGTCAGGAAATAATACGATTTTCGTGGAAATTAATCCAGAGCATGATCAACTTGAGCAATACCATTTCAATAACATAGGCAGCCTGCCGTTTTATGTAAAGCGCGACCGGGCTAATCCGCTTCTCGATGTAACTTTCGATGGTTTAAGAATTATGGATGGAGAAGTGGTTTCGGCCGAGCCCCTTATCCGTATTACCCTGAACGACGAAAACCAGTTCCTGGTCCTTGACGATACATCTCTTGTTCGGGTCCTTATCTATTATCCTGGTGAGCAAAACCCCCGAAGGATTTTTTTCAGGGAGGGCGGCCACGAACAAATGCGATTTTTCCCTGCCACACCACAAAAAAATACCTGCATTGTAGAATTGAAGCCAAGATTCACTCAAGATGGGGCTTACCGCCTAAAGGTGCAAGCTACTGACCGTTCGCTGAACAATTCAGGGTCGGAGGATTATATCATTAATTTTGAGGTTATTAACCAGAGCACCATCACCGAAGTGCTTAACTGGCCTAACCCTTTCAGTACCGCAACCCATTTTGTTTTCACTCTCACAGGGTCGGAGCTTCCAACCTACTTCAAAATTCAAATTATGACAATTACCGGTAAGGTAGTGCGCGAAATCGATCTGAGTGAACTGGGCCCTTTGCGGATTGGACGTAACATAACTCAGTTTGCCTGGGACGGAACCGACCGCTATGGCGCCCAATTGGCAAACGGTGTGTATCTTTACAGAATAATAACCAACATCGACGGACAAAGCATTGAAAATAGGCCAACAGAAGCCAGTCGCTTCTTTCACAGGCAAATGGGCAAAATGTACCTTATCCGTTAAGTAAGAATAATTAAAAGATGATTGAGTATCCGCCAAAAGTTTTGATTGCACTTTCTGAAGCTATTGATGAGAATGCGAAAATTCTCTACTGGCTATTAAACAACGGGTTTCCTGAACTGGCTGCTATTGCCAACGCTATACACCTTAACCAGGAGGCCTTCGAATGGCTAATGAAAAATAAGTATCCGCATTATGCTGCATTTACAAAGGCCGTGTGGGGCGACAAATCCTCCTATTACTGGCTGAAAAAACACGGTTTTGAATTTCTAATGAAGCTTTCTGATGCAGCACAGGGTGATAAGTTTTCATTAAATTGGTTAAAGGAGGAAAAGCTCGATGTATTTATCATAATTGCGCTAAAAACAGATGGAGTCATCAGGCGTAAACGCCATGAACTTAGCGACTACCACAAAATGCATTTTTAAATTGCACTATGGCATATACTTACCCCTATCCCCGGCCTGCGGTTACAGCTGATGCAATCATATATAAAAAAAACTCCGGAATCATTGAAGTTTTGTTGATAAAAAGGGCTCATCCCCCCTTTCAGGATTGCTGGGCGCTTCCCGGAGGTTTCCTCGATATGGCTGAAACCCTTGAAGAGTGTGTTGCCAGGGAAATCGAAGAAGAAACAGGCCTAATAGGCCTGCGGTTCGAACAATTTGAAGCATTCAGCGCCTTGGGGCGCGATCCAAGACACCGTACCATAACCATTGTTTTTGTTGCTAAGGCTGATACTGCCTGTATCCCGCAACCCGGGAGCGATGCTAAGGAAACAGCGTGGTTTGATCCATCGAACCTCCCACCTATGGCTTTCGACCATGAGCTGGTTATAAAAAAGGCTGTAAGCAGGGCTTTTTTGGAATGAAGCCACACTATACATTACATGCCCTCTGGCCTATGCTCCAGGCTTATTTGCTGTTAAGCATTGCTCTTACTATGTTTTCTGCCCCAAGCCCAATTTGAGCAATATCGGCATCAAGCATATAGCAGGGTGTGGTGAAAAGCTTGTGTCTGCTGTCGGTAATAACCTGACCGTGATCGGTTGCCTTATGTTTCCCCCCCATTTTTTCGATGGCCTCGGCTACCCCCTTATCCGACCCGATGGTAATCTCTCCAAGTCCTAAAATACGCGATAGAAGCACCGGGGCAATGCACAGGGCGCCGATGGGTTTGCCTGAATTGTGCATGCCTTTAACGGCCTTTACAACATCATCGTTTACCTTACAATCAACCCCCTCGAATGCAAATGTGGAGAGGTTTTTTGCGGCTCCGAAGCCTCCGGGGATCAGCAACGCATCATAGGCAACAGGATCGAATTGGCTCAACGGTTTGATTTTGCCACGGGCTATGCGGGCTGATTCAACAAGAACATTTCGCTTTTCAGGCATGGTTTCGCCCGTTAGGTGGTTTATCACATGGTACTGCTCAATGTCGGGAGCAAAAATATCGTATGTTGCGCCCAGCTTTTTTATGGCATACAAACTGAGAGTTGCTTCATGAATCTCAGAACCATCGAAAACACCACATCCGGCTAATACTACTGCAAACTTTTTCATATATGTGATTTAATACTGACCTAAAAACTGTAGCTATTGATTACAAAAATGAATAAAATTTTGAAACCCTCAACCCAGCGCCAAAAATTTCATATTGGTACGAGCATTTTTCGAAATTGCTTTCTGGCATAATTTTTGAGCATTATTAAAGCCTTTAATATATGATAATCAGCATACAAAGCATTCTTCTGACGATTAAAATTGCATTAGGTTTTGCGAAGAATTTTTGTATATCACCCTTTTGAAGTCTGTTTTTTCACAAAATCAAACCACAAATCCAATTAAAATTATGAAAACAAAAATGGCACTAAAAGCTGGAATCAAAAACAAAATGCGCTTGTCCTTCGGGATGGGTATGGCACTTGCTCTCATGGCCACAATGGCTCCGCTGGAATCCATTGCCGGCAAAAACACTATTCAGATACCTGATGCAAAAAATGCAGAAATTCTGGAAATGCAAGCACCCGCCGCTTCACCTCAGTTTCCCCGGGATACAATTTTCATAGAGGCAGATCAAATGCCTAGATTCCCTGGCGGAGAAGCAGTGCGCATTCAGTTTCTCCGGGAGAACCTTAGCTACCCTGAGGCAGCGCGCAACGCAAGGAAACAGGGAAACGTTTTTGTTAAATTTGTTATTGAGAAAGATGGTTCAATAACAGATGCGAGAGTTATAAGGGGTGTTGGTGGCGGCTTGGACGAAGAGGCTGTAAGGGTTGTTAAAATTATGCCGCGATGGATTCCCGGCCGACATGGAGATCAGCCTGTAAGGGTACAGTTTGTAATGCCTATCAGGTTTGTTCTCGATTAAAAAATGACTGGTTTTTAAAAGGCGGCCTCAACTGCCGCTTTTTTTTGCCTACAGGGTGCTCATTTCACTCCAGGCGAATATATTGGGTGCAATTAAGGCTTGGAAACGGTATAAACATCCATCAGAGGAAGACTGCAATCCACCTTCAGAGAGGTACATGGCTGCGGCCTGACAAAATAATTAACAAAATCGTGAGTTATTAGTCTCCCCTCGGACCTCCCACTTTTAACAACAATAGCAAATTATCTTATATTTGAAAAAAAACTGCCCAACCGCATTAGTCCAGTTCAAACCTTCAAATCCATTTAAAATTAAGAAAACAAAAATGGCACAAAAAGCTGAAATCAAAAACAAACTGCGCTTGTCCTACTGGATAGGTATGGCACTTGCTCTAATGGCCACAATGGCTCCGCAGGAAACCATTGCCGGCAAAAACACTATTCAGATAACTTATGCAATAAATGCAGAAATTGTGGAAATGCAAGCACCCGCCGCTTCACCTCAGTTTCCCGGGGATACAATTTTCATAGTGGTTGAGCAACGGCCTGAATTTCCAGGCGGAGAAGAAGCGCGCATTCAGTTTATCGTGGAGAACCTACGCTACCCACTGCGAGCACTTGAAGCAGGGATTCAGGGAAATGTTTTTGTTACATTTGTTGTTGAGAAAGATGGTTCAATAACAGATGTGAAAGTTTTAAGGGGAGTTGGTGGCTGCTTGGACGAAGAGGCTGTAAGGGTTGTTAAAAGCATGCCGCGATGGATTCCCGGTCGTCAGGGAGATCAGCCTGTAAGGGTACAGTTTACAATGCCTTTCAGATTTGTCAGAATTTTAAGAACAATAGAATTTAACTAAGCAACTTTTTCAGCTTCTTTTTTTGCATATGCTATAAGCCCCTGCACGGTTCCCTTAACTTTGCATCAAAAACATAAAAATGCCACATAACCTTAGTACAGGAATTAAAGGGGAGTTGACCATTCATGTTACACCGGAGAACACCGCAGAAGCATGTAAATCAGGAATTGTTGCAGTGTTTGCCACACCGGCAATGATCGGGCTGATGGAAAACACCGCCCACCTGAGCGTACAGCCGTATTTAGAGGAAGGCTACATTACAGTAGGAACTGAGGTTAATATTAAGCATATAAAGGCTACTCCGGTTGGTATGCTGGTTACGGCTAAATCAGAGTTGTTCGGGGTCAGCGACAATAAGCTACAATTCAACATTGAGGCTTTCGACGAAACCGGCCGGATAGGACTTGGCACACACACCCGCTACATTGTACATGCGGCTACTTTTTTGCAGAAACTGCAAGGCAAGTAAATAGACAAACTGAGTCCTGAAAAATTGCCTGTGTGGCAACCATCAGCGTTAAGTTTGCTTTCTAAAAAAATCCCAGATTAGCTTATTCCATCCCGGCCCTTATCCTGTCGGCCCTTGTTTGAGCTTCCGTAACCACCCTCGCTGCATTTCGCCCTGCCTCATCCTCGAGAGCATTGGCTCTTTGGTCGGCTTCAGCTATCAGCGCCTGACCTGCACGCCTGGCAGCAAGTTGAGCTATCGGACCCGAGGCCTCTGCCTCCAAGCGTTGCGCCTGTGTGCGTGCTTCGGAACGCAACCTTTCGGCAGCAGTACGTGCTTCGCTGCGTATCCGTTCTGCCACACTGTTTGCTTCTTCCATTACCTGATTGGCGCGGGAATCAAGTTCGGCCTGAACCTTTTGTCGGGCTTCATCAGCAGTTTCCTGCACCCGGGTTTCCACTTCGGTGCGAATTTCATCTGCCCTGTCATCCACCTGCTGTT
>DATIKK010000195.1:0-9140 GCA_035477635.1 Bacteroidales bacterium
AAAATATAAGGTTTAACATGAGTAGTTTTAAAAATTTAGTCACCTTTCGTCTCCACCATTTCCATTTTTCCGGTGAGAACTTTTTTCCATTTCAGATATGCAGCTTTTACCTGATCGCCAACATGGGGTTGTGGCACCACAGTGTTTACAACCTTTAGGCCGGTAAATGCTTCGGCGACGCTCCTGAAAATTCCTGCTCCCAGGCCTGCAGCCCTTGCCGCGCCTTGCGAACCGTCGGTGTTGTACAACTCGATTATATTTCCGGAAATGTTGGCTAATGTATGCCTGAAAACCGGGCTTAAGAACATATTGCTCTCCCCTGCCCTAATTACCTCCGGGTGTATTCCCGTAAGGTTCATGATGTCCATTCCGTACTTGAACGAATATGCGATACCCTCGTGTGCAGCCCTGATGAGATGGCCGCTGCTATGGCGGTTAAAATCAAGACCATCAAAAGTACATCCCAAATCCTTATTGCCCAGCATTCGCTCTGAACCGTTTCCGAAAGGCAGCACAACCAGCCCTTCGGATCCCACAGCAACCTTTGCTGCCAGTTCATTCATCAGGCCATAACTTGCCGTTGCGTCGTCCAGGTGCTTTTTCAGCCACGAGTTGAGTATGCCTGTTCCGTTTACACAAAGCAGCACTCCCAGCCTGTTGGCCTCGGGGGTATGGTTTACATGTGCGAATGTATTCACCCTCGATTCGGGGTCATAGCTTACCACATCGCTCACTCCGTAAACCACACCAGAAGTACCTGCGGTGGCAGCAACCTCTCCGGGGTTGAGAACATTGAGCGAAAAAGCATTATTGGGCTGATCGCCTGCACGATAGGTAATGGGGATTCCTTTTTCCAGGCCAAGCAAAGAAGCAGCTTTGGCACTTAGGCTACCCTGATAGGAAAAATTGGGAGTGATGGCAGGAATCAAATCCCGGTGGAAACCGAAATGCTCAATAACCATATCAGAGATGCTGTTTCGGTTAAAATCCCACATAATGCCTTCCGAAAGTCCCGAAGGCGTTGTAAACACCTCCCCGCTAAGTTTCATGGCAATAAAATCGCCGGGAAGCATGATTTTGTAAATTTTTTCGTACAAAGCGGGTTCATGGTCTTTGACCCACTTTAGTTTGGATGCAGTAAAGTTTCCGGGTGAGTTTAAAAGTGTTGATAGGCACATGCCGGGACCTATTTCGTGAAACGCTTTATCGCCAATGGGCACGGCTCTGCTGTCGCACCAGATAATTGACGGACGCAATGACCTAAGGTTTTTGTCCACTACCACCAAACCGTGCATTTGATAAGAAATTCCAATGGCCTTGATAGAATCTGGCTTTACGGCAGTTCTTTTCATCAATTCAAGGGTAGCTTCTGTAAGGCTTTTGAACCATGCTTCGGGGTCTTGCTCGGCAAATCCGGCAGCAACCGACACAATGGGCATTTCGTTTTTGGGGTGGTATGCCGAACCCACCAGATTTCCGGTTTCGGCATCCATCAGGCTGGCCTTCACCGAAGAGCTTCCAATATCGTATCCAAGTAGTAACATAAAAAGGAGAGAAATTTTAAAAAAACTATGTTTTGTTCAAATAATGCTCAAGTCCGGCCATTAAACCATCTATTTCGGCCAAGCCTTTTAGCCTTCCAATAAGAGGATAACCGGGATTGTAGCTATGATTGTAGTCGGTAAGCATTTTGATGCCGTGATCGGGCCTGAATGGCATTCTAACATCCTTGCGGCCTTCGGCACGGCGCCGGCGCTGTTCAATCAACAACAGTTTTACCAATTCGGCCATATTCTGCGAGCCATCAAGGTGGCCCGACTCGTAGAAGCTGCCATCGGGCAGCAAATGGGTGTTGCGCAAATGGGCAAAATGAATGCGGCCAGCAAAGTCGTTTACAATACCCGGCAAATCATTATCAGGCCTTGCCGAGAGCGAACCCACGCAGAATGCAAACCCATTGTGAACGGATTCGTGGGCTTGTAATATCCATTTGATATCCTCGTAAGTACTTACGATTCTTGGCAGGCCCAATACAGAGTACGGCGGATCGTCGGGGTGTACGCACAGGTTTATGCCAGCTTCACCAGCCACGGGTACCACATCGTCAAGAAAGGCTTTCATGTTTTGCCTCAGAGTATTCTGGTCAATTTCCTTGTACCGAGAAAGGTGATCCAGAAATACATTTTTGGGATCTTTCACTGAACCATCTATCAAACCACTGATAAAACCCTGCGTAACTACAATGATGTTATGCACAAGAGCATCGGCCTGTTCCTGTGTCATACGCCCGGCTATCCCGCGGGCTTTTTTTAAAAGGCCCTTTGAGTAATTCTGCCCGGCATTGGGCCGTTTTAACAAAAAAACATCAAATGCAGCAAAAGTGGGCAGGTCGAAATACATGGATTCACCTCCTGTTGCCAGTTTGTAAGTAAGGTGGGTGCGCACCCAGTCAATGACGGGCATGAAATTGTACACCACAATATCAATACCGCACTTGCCGAGGTTGCGCAGCGAAGCCTGATAATTGGCAATAAGCTGCGCCCTGTCGGCCGAAGCGGTTTTAATCCCTTCTGAAACTGGCAGGCTCTCCACCACACTCCAACGCATGCCATGCGATTCAATGGCATTTTTTACCTTCATGATTTCATCAACCTCCCAAACTTCGCCATTAGAAATATGATGAAGCGATGTAACCACACCTTCCACTCCCATTTGTACCAAATATTCGAGCGAAATAGGATCCTTAAACCCAAACCATCTCCAGGTTTTTTCCAATGCCATAAACCACCTCAAATTTTAAATTCCACTATAAGAGCTAAAGCCGCCATCAACCGGAAGAATTACCCCTGTAATGAAAGATGCAGCGTCGGAGCAAAGAAACTGCACGGCACCATTTAGTTCGTCAATATTGCCAAACCGGTTCATTGGAGTACGGGCAAGAATTTTATGGCTTCGTTCGGAGTATGACCCGTCGGGATTGATTAGCACCGCCCTGTTTTGGTCGCCGATAAAAAACCCGGGAGCAATGGCATTTACCCTTATTTTTTCTCCAAATTTTTGAGCCATTTCCATAGCCATCCACTGAGTAAAGCTATTTATGCCAGTTTTGGCTACCGAATAGCCCATTACCCTCGAAATTGCCGAAAATGTGGCCATTGATGATATGTTGATAATGCTTCCTTCACCCTGCTTTGCCATAGCCTCCCCGAAAACAAGCGATGGAATAATGGTACCGTCAAGATTCAGATTGGTTACTTTCTTGTAATCTTCAAGTTTCATATCGAAAATTGTCTGACCTGAAGAAAGTGTTGCTCCAGGCAGGTTTCCCCCGGCAGCATTGATCAGGATATCTATCCTGGGCCATTTGGATAAGACAGTTTCCCGGGTTTGTTTGAGCATTTCTTCATCAAGCACATCTGAAACCACACCCATTATATCGTTACCAAGCCGCTGAAGCTCCTTCACCCTGCTGTCAACATTTTCTTTGCGGATATCAAGAATGACAACTTTTACACCAGCCTTAACAAAACTCCTGGCAATACTCCCGCCCAATACACCGCCTCCGCCGGTTATAACGGCCACTTTTCCTGCAATTTCAAACATTCAAATCAGGTTTTTCAAAAAAATAATACTCCATTTTATGCAAGACAATTTCCCGGATGGCAAAATTAACCATCCGGGAATTCGTCTGGGGTTTTATTCGTGTTGTGCGTTAAGCAAAATCAGCAATGCTGAAGTACTTTTCAATCTATTATGAGCCTTTCGGCTTATTACTCATTAGTCGAGGCATACAAGGCGATAATGGTTCCGATAAAACCCTGGGCTTCGGCTGTACTCAGATAGCGCGCATCCACAGCATCCTGGAGCAGTGTCCAGTTTCCTCTACCACCCAAACGATAGGAGAACGATAGTTTACCTTGATCCATCTCAGCCTTAAGGTCTATTTCCCCTCTGAACCTTCGTGGCAGGGGTTGTTGCGTCATTACGACCTTGCTTACCGAGCCGTCTTCGTTACGCTGTGCCTTCTGCAAAATTAAAGTGTTTTCGCCTTCGAGTTTAGTAACTCCAAGAGTAATATGATTGGCCTCGTTTTGAAACATCACAAGTCCGGCCAGATCTGTTTCAGCCTCAGGCATGTAATGCATGCGGGTTTCAACTGCCATTGTATGATGCCTTTGCCTTGTGCCGATAAACGAAGGCTGGTTTCTCTCCCTTAAGTTGTAGGGCCTTGCCTGTATCCAAATACCACCTTCGGGTAAATTGAGTTCGTACCACTTTTCCTGTGGTGTTCTCAGGAAAAACCACTTCATGGGCAGTTCATCAGAGTCGAAATTTTCCACAAAGGAGAAATTGCCCCTTTTGATAAAGCCTTCCTCGTGCTGCCTGTCAACCACCCCTTGGGGAAAATCCTGAATCAGGGGTACTGTTTCATCACTCTCGAGCACAACGGGCCATTTATCTTCGATCCATCTCACAGGCAGCAAGAATGTTTCCCGGCCAATATTGAAATGGTTCTGAGGTGTATAGGGTCTGCATCCCAGAAAAACCATCCACCAGTTTCCAGCAGTATCCTGCACAAGATTGGAGTGGCCGGCGTTGGTTACGGGGTTTGGGCGATTGCGATCCAGGTGCCGCTGGGTAAGGATGGGATTACCCTCGAATGTTTCCCAAGGTCCCCAAATATTTTTGCTTCTGAAAACAACAGCAGAATGGTTGATGGATGTACCTCCTTCTGCCGCAATCATGTAGTAAAATCCATGCAGTCTGAACACCTGGGGCGCCTCGAGCCAGATTGGCTTTTCGGTAATATCGTGGCCAGCATCGCGGGCAATGCGGCGCGGCCCGATCATCTTTTGATTCACCACATCAAATTCCTGGATTCCAATTGCCTTATGCCCCTGGTATAATGGCGGATAGTCAGGATCCTGGTTGTTGAGTACATACGCCCTTCCATTGTCATCAAAAAACACTGCTGGATCTATTCCGGGTACCTCTGGAGTCCAGATGGGGTCGCTCCAGGGGCCTGCAGGATTTTTGGCTGTAACAATGAAATTTCCCCCGCCATAAACAAAAGTAGTAGCGACATAAAACATGTCGTTGTGCGGATTATAAGTTATTTCAGGAGCAAAAATACCATGCGATACACCTTGGTTTGTAAGCATCAGTTGCGATGGGCGATCGAGTACATGGCCTATTTGCTTCCAGTTTACCAGGTCGGTACTATGAAAAATAGGTATTCCAGGAAAAAAGGAAAAAGTAGAGTGAACCAAGTAAAAATCGTTACCCTTCCTCACGACACTGGGGTCAGGAAAAAAGCCCGACAGTATAGGGTTGTAGAACTGTCCTTCCGACAAAGGATTCTCGTTAAAAAATGCGTCGTTGCCGAGGTAATTCACATGTTCGAAGAAAGCGCTTCCCTGTCTGAGGGTTTCGGGTTTTTTGGCACAACCCGACACAAATATTGCAATAAGGATTAACACAAGAAATTTTGACATGGCTTTTGTGTATTAATTATTGTGGGTTAAAAAATCAAAGTAAAATCTGGAATGGTGAGGCCTTCAATTTGATACAATTTGTGCTCTATTCCACTTTTAGTTTACAGAGTACCATCAATGGTTTTGAACTTGCCATGCTGATCGTATTCCAGGTCGATCACCTTAATGCTTCTCAGCCAGGTCTTTCCGCCCGATGGAACACTATCATGATAGAACAGATACCATTTGCCTTTGAACTCGCAAATGGAGTGGTGTGTGGTCCAGCCCACAACCGGTGTAAGAATCTGACCCTGATAGGTGAATGGCCCGTAGGGGTTGTCGCCTATGGCATAACACAGGAAATGGGTATTTCCGGTGGAATACGAGAAATAGTACTTTCCGTTGTATTTGTGCAGCCATGCCGCTTCAAAGAACCGCCGGTCGTGGTCTCCGGCTTTCAGGGGTTGGCCGTTCTCGTCGAGAATCAACACATCTTTGGGTTCTTCGGCAAACTCGAGCATATTGGCAGTAAGCACGGCTACTTTCGGGCAAAGTGCTGGCTCATGGTTGGCAGGCTCATGGCCGCATTCAATGGCTTTGTTTTTGCGGTAGCGCTGCAACTGTCCACCCCACAACCCACCGAAGTACATGTAAAATTTTCCTTCACCATCATCGTACACTGCGGGGTCAATACTGTAGCTACCCTTGATAGGGTTTTCCATAGGTAGGAATGGACCCTCGGGCTTATCGCTCACGGCAACGCCAATTCGAAAAATATCGGTTTGGTCCTTCAATGGGAAATACAGGTAGTATTTTCCATTCCTGTAGGCCGCATCGGGCGCCCAGAGCTGCCGGCCGGCCCAGGGAATATCTTTCACTGCCAGAGCAACGCCATGGTCAGTTACAGGGCCATCAATGCTATCGAGCGAATAAATGTGGTAATCTCTCATATCGAAATGGTCGCCCAAATCATTCTCGGGAATGCCGGCATCCACATCGTGCGAAGGATAGATATAAATGCGCCCGTTGAACACATGTGCCGAAGGATCGGCAGAATACCGATCTTTTACCAAATATCTTGGCTGTTTCATAATTTTTGATTTTTAAATTGTTGATTTCATTCCATTGCTGATAACTGCTGCTGAAGGCTGAGCGCGTCCTGAATAATTGTGTTCACAAACGGCTTTGCCTGATGGTTGCGGTCGAACATGAGCGGGTAGTCGGTTCGACCGGCAATGGGCCAGTTATTCCTCCATGATTGGCCATCATAAACTCCCCAAACCGTTACACGATGCAGTTTATCATTATGTTTTAGAAATAGGTTGAAGAACTCCCGATACCTGTTGTAGAGCTGTTGAGTGACTTCTTCGGGCAAGCCATCGGGAAAAGGATTCATATTCGGCTGATTTTCGAGCGAAAGGGAAACATTTGCAGTGAGTTCGCCAGCCGGCCATGGTAGAACCGTGATGTTAAACTCGCTGATGCTAACAGACACGCCCAACTCAGAAAAAGCGATTATACTATTTTCAAATTCGTTTATGTCGGGCCTGTCGAGATTCACATGTCCTTGCATGTTCACACCATCAATTTTTATCCCGGCATTTTGCAGCTCTTTCACCATGTTTATTACTCCATTTCTTTTCCCCGGAAACGACATATTGTAATCATTATAATACAATCTTGCGTTGGGATCGGCCTCATGCGCAAACTGGAATGCCAGCTTCACGTACTCGGGTCCAATGATTTGGTAAAACGGACTTTGTCTCCAACTGCCATCGTTGAGGATAGCCTCATTCACCACATCCCATCCATGCACCTTGCCTTTGTAACGACCTACCACGGTATGGATATGGTTGCGCATCCTTTCGATGAGCACTTCGCGCGATACGGGTTTACCCCCGGCATCAACAAAAAACCAGTCGGGAGCCTGGGAATGCCAAATAAGGGTATGTCCTACAATGTACATATTGTGCTTTTCGCCAAATTCAATAAACTGATCAGCCAGGGTAAAATCAAACTGACCTTCAACGGGTTGCACCACCTCGCTTTTCATTATGTTTTCGGCAGTTATGGAGTTGAAATGGCGCAGAACTAAGCCTACCGACAAAGAATCTTTACCGCTAATTTGGTCGGCGCTCAACGCTGCTCCCATGTAGAAAAAAGGCTGTAAGGCATCTTTCAACGAAGGTTCCTGCTTTTTAGCAGGCGCACAGCCCAGTAAACTAATAATAATCAAGGCTGTGAGAGGGAATATTACAGATTTTTTTGTCCTTTTCATTCTGAAAATTATTTTTAATGTAATCCGGACGCAACCCGCATGATGGGTGTTAATCCAAATTGGAACAAATCGAATCATGCTCGGTTTACAGGTTAATTATTTTCTTGTTATTTTGTTTGCGCCCTGCGCTCCATCAGGTCTTTTTCGATCTGAGCTTCGGTTTTTTTGTTAATCTCATAAAAGAACAAGCACCCTACTCCAACCATAAAGGTTAAGAATGGTATAACGCTTACCGCGAGTTTGATACCTTGCTCAGTTTGCTCAGGCTGGACTTCTGCACCACCCTGGTAACCTAATGTTGCAAGGATTGCCGCAACCAAAGCCCCACCAATGCTCAATCCGCTTTTCAGGCCAAATAACATAGCCGAAAATACTATGGCAGTTGCCCTTCGGTTGTTTTTCCATTCGGAATAATCGGCAACATCGGCTACCATAGCCCAAAGCAAGGGGATGGTTAAGCCATAAAGAAAACCATGCAGTAATTGAAAAATGAAAACCAAACCTACCAAATGGGCAGGGATGAAGAAAAATGCCAAAACACAGACGGCAGACAGGAACAATGCTATCCGGAAAACATCCCGCTTGCCAAAACGATCAGCAAGTCCTTTCGAGAATGAAATCCCGATAATCATTAAAATAATCCCTCCAGCGTTAAAGAGGCTAAAACCAGAGGTAGAAGGATCTTCAGGCCATTGAAAACCTGTAAGGCCTAATCCCATAAAGAAATTATTCAAGCCAAGAATAAAGTTATTGAAACCAATACCATTGAGGAATGCGGCAAGATATTCATCTCCAAGATAATTTTCGAAATAAAACACAAGCATTCCTCCCCTAAGTGAGAGGGTAATAAACAAAAACACCGTAAGGGTAAGGATTGCTATCCAGGGCTTGTTTTTCACCAAATCCTTCAGGTCGCTTGAAATCTTAGTTTTTTGCTCTGCAGGCGGCAGAATCCTTTCGCGTGTAGTTAGAAAGGTTATGATAAAAAAGATGATGCCTACCACTGCAAAAATGCCCATTACCCTTTCGAATCCGATAGCCTGGTTGCCATCGCCAAGTATCAAAACAAAAGGCAGCAGCAAAGCCTGCACCACAAACTGGGCAATCATTACCGCAGTAAAACGATAAGAGGATAGGCTATTGCGCTCGCCCATATTGCCGGTAATTACACCGCTAAGGGCAGCATAAGGAAGATTGTTGGCTGTGTAAATCAAAACCAGCAAGATGTATGTAATCAAAGCGTAAGCTAATTTCCCGCCTTCGCTGAATTGGGGAGTACTGAACGCAAGCAAGGCAATCACACCAAATGGGATGGCAGTCCAAAGTATCCAAGGTCTGAATTTACCCCACCGGGTGCTGGTACGATCGGCAATAATACCCATAACAGG
>DATIKK010000196.1:0-2911 GCA_035477635.1 Bacteroidales bacterium
TGCAAGTCACGAACCTCGTATATTCTTTCTGTTTCAAAAGATGTATTTGTTAATTCAACGAGTTTATTGCTTTCAATTTTAAATATGGACATATTGTTGTTTTTTATAATGAGGGCTAACGTTGAGGGTATGCAGCGTGCGGGAGTTCGTGAATACTTCATTATCCCCCGATACTGCCTTTGCCAGCGAGCGATGAACTTGCAAATTGTTCTGAAACCCGCATGATGTATACCCTATGTTGAACTAAACCTCACTAGCGTTCGGTGGCCAAAGTCAACCGAAAACTAGTATTTTTGAGGCTTATTCATATAAATTATCTTAATTATGACAAATTTAAAAAAAAATTCGAACAAGAAGCTACTCTTCGTAATTTGAGTCCACGTACCAGGGAAAGTTACTGGTGGCACATTGCCGATTATCAAAATTTTCTTGGGAAAGACCCCGAACAAAGTACAGTAGACGAACTGCGTTCCTATTTCCAATCCATGTTAACTGATGGGCAACACAAACCCGGAAGTGTAAAAATGGGCTATTATGCCCTTAAATTCCTTTTTACACAAATATATCATAAAGATTGGGCTGGCGAATATCTTCCTACCCCTAAAACAGCAAAAACCCTTCCCTTGGTTCTTTCTAAAGAGGAAGTTCTGGATGTATTGGCGGCTATCCCTAATTTCAAACACCGGTGTGTAATTATGTTTATTTACTCCACCGGTGCCAGGGTTTCCGAATGTGTGAACATTAAACTCACCGATATAGACAGCAAACGCATGCAGGTTAATATCCAGGAAGGGAAAGGGCTCAAACAACGAAAGGTGCCCCTATCCCCACTGTTGCTATCTACCATGCGCAGGTATTACAAAGAGTCCAAACCCCAGCATTACCTTTTCGAAGGTGCCCGCGGAAAAGGCTCACACCTGGGTGTTGGTGCCGTGCGTGAAATATGCCAAAAAGCCCGGTTCCGTACCCCTGATATCAAAAAGGATTATACCCCTCATACCTTTCGCCATTGCTTCGCTACCCATTTACTCGAACAAGGCACAAACCTGTTAGTGATCCAACGCCTGATGGGGCATGCCGATTTAAGCAACACCCTTAAATATCTACATGTTCAACAATTAGGGATAAACCAGGTAACAAACCCCCTCGATACATTAACCGGGATAGAAGCGCTATGCACGGGCAAATAACCATTGGCGACATCCTGGATAAATATGGGGAAGGTTATATCACCCGAAACCATATCTCCGGTCAGGAAAAAGGGCTGGTACATCTGTTATCAATGTGCCGCACACAGGCTATGGGCAGCCACTTCGAACGATGCGACCAATGCAATTACATAGGCAAGGCTTTCAATTCATGCCGTAACAGGCATTGCCCTACCTGCCAGCAGAAAGATAAGCTCGAGTGGATGGATAAGCGTTTGCAGGAATTGCTCCCAATTGGGTATTACCACCTGGTGTTTACCATTCCTCATGAATTAAACGCTCTTTGCCTTACCAACAAAAAAGTGATGTACAATATCCTTTTTAAAGCAGCTTCCCAAACCATTCTGGAACTCTCCCGTGATACCAAACACCTGGGGGCAGATACCGGTGTGATAACCGTTCTCCATACTTGGGGACAAAACATGATGGAACACCCCCACCTGCATTGCATTATGCCTTCAGGTGGGCTAAGCTTCGATAAAGGGCACTGGGTACATCCAGGCAAAAAGAACGACTTCTTTATCTATGTCAAGGTTATCTCCCGAATGTTCAGGGGAAAATATCTCGATTTGCTCAAAAATGCCTTTGCCAATGGAGAATTGCTCTTTAAAGGGACAATTGCCCCATTGGCGGCGAAAACCAAGTTTTATGCCTTCACCGCAAACCTTTACGCCAAAGATTGGGTAGTAAACATACAGGCCCCTTTCGGGAAACCTGAAAAAGTACTCGAATATCTTTCCCGGTATGTATTTCGCGTGGCCATTACCGATAGGCGCATTATTGAAGTGAAAGATGGCAAAGTCCGCTTCCATTGGAAAGATTATCGCTCCGGTTTGTCCCGAGAAATGAAACTCGATATTGATGAGTTTATCCGACGTTATTTATTACATGTGTTGCCTCATGGATTTTTTAAGGTACGCTATTATGGTATCTTTTCATCAAGGTACCGAAAACAAAACATCGAAACTGCAAGGACTCTTTTAATTCAGGAAAATGAACTGCTCAAGCAGCAGGCCATAGAAGATGGAGTACAGGTTTGGGTCAGGCAGGATAATGTGTGGAAGGAGATACTTGGGAAAATCCAGGATTACAAAAAGCCAAACTGCCCACAATGTAAAAAAGGAAGGCTACACTTTGCAGGGGTCGTTTCCCGGCCTGGATAACCTAAGGTAATAAGTTCTTTGAATGTTACGGATTTCGTCCTTAACTGGTATGCCCTATTTTACCAGACCGGGAAACGTATGTCCAATAAGGGGCCAAATATGCATGGAAAAACATTCTTGAAGGTATTCTTATATAAAAACTGCAAAAAAATATCTTAAAATTACACCGCAAAATATATCGCCAGGCATTTAATCCCCTTATGTATTTAGCTTGGTTACCAGCGGCTTAGCCCAACAAGATTTAAAACACAATTGGGCTTGTATATTGAAAGTTCATATCTCTTGCAAGAGGCATTTTGTTCTCAAAACTCAGTGCCTCTTTTTTGGGCCCAACTGTGCCTTAAATCCTATATTGTTTGGCGGTTTTTATTTTAATTGATTAACATTTTATAATTTTTCAAGCAATTTTTTCTTTTGTTCTAAAAATTCCTCCTCTGTAATAATCCCTTTTTCTTTAAGAGTACTTAGTTTTTCAATTTTATCTAAAATATCGTTCTGCGAATTATTCTGGATTTGATAAACATTTGGTTGTGATAGTTT
>DATIKK010000197.1:0-6237 GCA_035477635.1 Bacteroidales bacterium
CTCCCCGTAATGAAAAGAAAGTTTCTGATATTTAATTTTCACAGCATATCCGATAAGCGGTCGGCGGCGTTTCCTTCCATGCCCGTAAATGTGTTTCGGCAGGTTTGCGGGTACCTGCAACGAAACTTTTTTATCGCACCCCTCAGCGACATTGAGGGAAGTTTCAGTACGCGCAAACCCATTGGCGTGATTACATTTGATGACGGTTTTTCCGATTTTCATGAAAACGCCCTGGAAATCCTTTCAGAAATGAAACTTACTGCCACCCACCATGTTATTGCCGGCAGTGTCATCACGGGCCAAACCCTTTGGTCGCAGAAACTCAACGATCTGATGGATGCATACTATTTTGGTTCCCGGCGGTTTGTTGTTCCTGAACTGGGTATCCATACCCTGCTGAAAGGTAAAGCCTACACCGAGAAACTGTGCAGGGAAATTTACCTGAAGATGCTTAACGATCCGGGTTTGCACGGGATTATCGAAAATCTTGAAAGGGCGCTGCAAGAGGAGGTTCGGTACTCTAAAATGATGAACCGTGAACAGATTCAAGAATGTATGCAGTATGGCATAACTTTCGGCTCTCATACCTATACCCACAGGAACTTATGCCTGTTGGAAGGCAGCGAATTGGAATATGAACTCTCGGCATCGAAGCGGGCTATTGAAGAAATTACCGGCAAACAGTCTTGCTTGTCGCTGGCTGTACCCAACGGGCAGTACAATTCCGGGGTGATAGAAGCGTGCAGGGCTGCAGGATACAGGTTTTTACTCACTACCCGCCGGAGGTCATTTACTGCTCCCTTCGATTGTTTTGAACTGCCGCGGATTACTTTATCAGATACCAACTACTGGAAAACCTTTTTGAAGATACAAGCATTTACCTATAACATACTCAATGACCGATAACCTGCAAAATTATGAAACCGGTGATGTAGTGAGGCGCTACGAGCGGCAGCACAAACTGAGCCGGGCAGAAAGGGCCATACTTGATGCCGTTGCTAAAAAACAAGGCGGTCGTATGCTCGATATCGGAGTTGGGGCCGGCAGGACAACCGTGCATTTTGCAGGGGTGTTTCAGGATTATATCGGTATTGATTACTCAAAGCCAATGATTGATGCTGCACGCCATAGGTTTGCAGGTGCTCGTGGTTGCAGTTTTTTGCATTGCGACGCCCGTGATATGCAGATGTTCGGCAAAGGCAGCTTCGATTTTGTTTTGTTTAGTTTTAATGGTATTGACTGCGTTTCCTTCGCCGACCGGCAGAAAATCCTGTCAGAAGTGAAACGGATAGGTAAGCCCAACTCATGGTTTGCCTTTTCTACCCACAATCTGTATAGTCTGGATGTTTTATTTTCGTTTCAATTTCCCAAAAACCCCTTCAAATATCCCGGAGAATACAAAAGGTATAAAGGGGTGAAAAGCCACAACCCCACCAAGGAAATAATGCTGGCACATGACTGGTATGCGGTGTTTGACGGTGATATCAATTTTACCGCCGAGTATTTGTACTACAAACCCGAAAAGCAAATTGAAGAATTGGGGAAGCATGGTTTTGTTGAGGTGCAGGTGTTTTCTGTAAAAACAGGAAAGGTGATACCGGTTGAGGATGTGGTCTGGCAAAAAGTGGACGATCCATGGTTGTATTATTTATGCAAAAACTCTGACTGATGGAAGCGGTTTTCCTGCAAAATCTCTCTATGGATGAAGAGCATGAAATTCAAAAGTTTCTGTCGTCGTTGAGGTTTTGCTCTGTGCTGCAGCATCCCGGGTGGAACCGTGCCATACATAAGGCAAAAACGGTAAGGTATTATCTTGCAAGGAATGATGGACGGATCCTGTGTTTCGCCCTGATTGTTGAGGGTTTCCTTGAAGCAAAAATCGCGTTCGGCCCTTGTGGCACTCAAGCGGCTGTGATTGCAGATTCGGTCGAAAAGATTGTGGAGCACTACAATGCCAGGGGGTTCGCCACCCTGGAGATTCAACTGGGAATGCCCATTTCGCAACATTCGGAAGAGATAGAGTATGCCATCGGGAAGAAATTACCATTTTCCCAAAAGGTCAGCAGGGAGAATTGGACCACCATGGATGTTTTGTTAAACCGGGAAGCGGATACGCTTTTGTCATCCTTTTCCCAAAACCACAGACGTTCTATTGCCAAGGCCGTAAAAAATGGCTTACAGGCAGTGGTTTTGCAGGATGAAGCCTCCGTGAGAGAATTCGCCAGACTGTACGATGCTATGTACAGACACAGAAAACAGATACCCCCCTTTGCCGACAGCAAGGCTGTGTTTTTGGAAATTTACGGTTTGTTTCAAACGGAATTAAAAGGCCTTTTTATGGGTGTTTTTGCACAAGATAGCAGGATGCTGGGAGGTGCCTGCTTTACTATCTGCAATAACACCATAGCATACGCATTTGGGTGTACTGCCACGGGGAAGCAACTACCTGTGCTGCACCTTGCATTTTTTGAAGCCATGAAAATAGCCGCCAACCATCAGGTTGAGCGCATGGATATGGGCGGCATAAATCTGATGGTAGATGAATCCGATCAGGTGTTCCATATCAACAGGTTTAAGATGGGTTTCAATGGTTTGGTAGTGTATTACCCCAAAAAGATGGTTTTTACCCTGAGTGCATACAAAAAACTCCTTTTGGGCATAGCAAAACGGTTGTATTATCTATGGAAAAAAATATGAGCAGGGATGCTTTTTTGCAGCAAATGAAAAAGGGGTACGACAACATCAAAGTCGGAAACAAATATTTGCCGTTGCTGAAACTGTATGATTTTGCCATCTATCTGAGCGGCAATTTCCCCCATAAGAGCTCCAACGCCCTGATCAGAAAAATTTGCAGAAGATTCGGACTGCGTCGCAAAAAAATCCTTGATGCAGGTTCTTTTACAGGTTATCATTCCTTTTATTTTTATTGCGAAAGAAACAAGGTTGTCGGGGTGGAGCTGAGCGATAAGGCATATTATGCCCAAATGCGTTACAAGCATTATCCGGTATTGTTTTTGAAGGGCGATGTGCTTCAAGCGCTTGATGATATGGAAGATCGCACCTTCGATTTTATTTTCTGTTCGAATTTGCCTTTGCATTATGATACCGGCAGTGTGCTTACGAGTGTTAGTTTCAACACGTTTATGGAAAGAGCGGTAAATTGCCTGAATCCGGGCGGTACTTTGTATTATATCTTCTACTCTTCAAAGCATCCCAAAGTAGCAATACCTGTGGATTCATCCGAACTAAGAATGTACTGCGAGCGTAGCGGATTAAAAAACTGGAGCCTCGAAAACTCACAGCTACTCAATAACGACACTGTCGAACTTACTGTCAAAAACGAAGTGTAATAATCAACTCTCACCGCCCTGAAGTTCTGAGTTATGGTGTCTGCCTCTCGCAAGGGGTTAACTCCGCCATTTATGGCGGAGATAGCGATGGCACTTCATCATCTGCGGCTTTAGCCGTGGACTCTTTCAGGGCTAAAGCCCTCTGATGCTTGTGTTGCCGGTCTCACCGCCCTAAAGGGCGGAGTTGGAGTTCTTGCCCTGATGGGTTCTTTCCGGCTGGAGGGCAGAGTTACCGTACTCTACCTTGATGGGTTCTCTTCCCTGCAGATGGCTCCCTATGTCCTGAAGGAAGGAGTTGCTTGGGTTGCTTGGTCTCACCGCCCTGAAGTTCTGAGTTATAGCGTCTGCCTCTCACGGGGTGATAACTCCGCCATTAATGGCGGAGATAGCGATGGCACTTCATCATTTGCGGCTTTAGCCGTGGATTCAAAAATTCCAAGACGAAATAAATTCATCGTATTCCTGTTGAAAAGTCTTTTTGCTGTGGTGTGTCTCCTGATTATCGATATATTACCTCACTTTAGCTACCTGTGACTTGCTTACAGAAACCGCAAAGTATTTGTTTTCGCGCCGTCAGGTGCGGAATGTCGGTAGAACAACGAATAGCTGACGAAGCCTTCCGCCCCGTTAGGGCGGAACATCCTTACGATATGTTTTCTGCCGATATTTTGCCCCAATGGGGCAATGGCCCCCTGTTTTCATCTTAGGGATCCCCAAAAATTTTACTTGTTAGTGGTTTAGCCCCCTATTAAACTGATTATTGCTTGATCACTGATTGACATAAATTGTATTTTTGATATGATATTTTAGGGTGTGCGAGCAATTTTTTTAACCCATATTTTGAATTGTCCCCAAATGGTGCATTATGGATAAATATTTTGAAAACTGCATTTTATGCGGCTCGGCCAGCATCACAAGCATGCCTCGCTACCAAAGGGCTTTTCTTTGCCGTTGCAGCCAATGTGGTTTTGTATTTGCACGAAAGCAGCCCCCGCTTCATGAGCTTGAAAAGTATTATTCCGAATATTCGTACGACAGGGAGTACTTTGTATCGCCCATCACGACAAAAAGGTATCGTGAGATACTGCAGGGGCTTGAGCCATATCGCCAAACCAACAGGGTGCTCGATGTGGGGTGTGGCAATGGAATTTTCCTGACGGTGGCCGCCGAAATGGGTTGGGATGTTTATGGGGTGGAGCTGTCGGCCAAGGGTGTGCAGCGGTGTCATGAAAAGGGGCTGAGCAACGTCCATAAGGGGGTGCTTGCCGATGTTGCATCTGTATTGCCCAAGATGGATGTAGCCATATCTATCGAGGTGATTGAGCACATACAAAGCCCGGTAGAAGAGCTGAGCCTGATAAGGAGGGCGCTCCGCCCCGGTGGCGCACTTTACATTACCACACCTAATTTTAATTCACTGCTACGGCTTTACAAGCGTGAAAAATCTTCCGACATTGCGTATCCCGAACATCTCAGCTACTACACCCCCCGCACCTTGAAGTTGCTCATGGAACGCAATGGCTTCGCAACGAGACGATTGGAGTGTACGGGATTTAGCATCACCCAACTGCGCAATACATTCGCCCCTGAGAAGCAAAACCCCTTTACAGGCAGCAGCACCGATGAGCAGGTAAGGGTAGCCCTCGAAAGGGAAGGCGTGATGAAATTTATAAAATCTTTATTGAATGGTGTGCTGCACATTACTGGCACAGGCAACTCCCTGAAGGGGCTTTTCGAACTCTCACCGCCCTGAAGTTCTAAGTTATGGCGTCTGCCTCTCACGGGGTGATAACTCCGCCATTTATGGCGGAGATGGCGATGGCACTTCGTTATCATCCGGCTGAAGGCCTTGAATCCGTTCTAATTCAGTGTTTGCAGGCGAAAAAACCATGCCGGACAGCCAAGCGCTTGATGATCTGGAAGATAGCACCTTCGATTTTATTTTCTGTTCGAATTTGCCATTGCATTATGATACCGGCAGCGTTTTGAGTTCCCCTATTTTTGATGATTTCATGGGTAAAGCCCTGAAAAAGCTTGCGCCCGGAGGGGTATTGTTCTATATTTTCTTTGCTTCCAAACACGCCAAAGTTGCCGTGCCGGTTCATATTGATGAATTGCAGGAATATTGCAAAACTAAAGGGCTGGAAAATTATCATATTGAAAAAACCAATTTACTGATTGAAGACACGGCAGAATTAGTGTTAAGAAAATGACTTTGCTTGCATGAGGGTTGAGCATGCCTGCGAAGGGGTTGCAAGGAAGGGCAACAACTTTTCAGCTCACCTGTTGATCACTTTGAAAAATTGAATTGGCCTGACTTTGCTTTTTCAATTCCATGGCGCGATGGTACAGAATAAAAAGGCCAACTAACAGGAAAGGAATTAATGGGGTTTTAAGTCGCATTAATGCGCCGAAATTAGCAGTTGAAATTCCGACTCCGAAGGCAAAAGTAACGGCAAATGCGAGCGAAAAAATCGCCAAGGGCTCTTCAAAGGCTATTTTCCAGGCCTTTACCGGCCCGGTACGCCAGATTACAGCAAACACAAGGAGTAGAAAAGCCGTGTTTTCAAGCGCGGCAATCAGCATAAACACTGTTCTTGCCTCCCAGATGAAAGGCCTGAAAAGCCCTGCTATAATTGCGGCCGGAGCCTTACTGAAAAAGTCCAATGTTGTTCCGTCGAATTGCCCTAAATAATAAAAATGCTCTCCGTATTGCACTGCCCTTATATGGTCTTCGTAGGTGGTAATAGCTGTCCGGATTATGGAGCCGAGGCTCCCGTATTCACCAAGAAAGGGCTCAAAAATTTCCAAAAGCAATAGCCCTCCGCCAATAAAAAACGCTACAATTGCAGGCATAAAAAAAGCACGAAGTAAAGGGTTTCGGATC
>DATIKK010000198.1:0-10996 GCA_035477635.1 Bacteroidales bacterium
GCCAGTATGGCTTTTTCGTCAACTGTTTGAATGGCTCCGTTTTCAACTATAAGCCTTCCGTTTGCAACCACATGTTTTACATGCTGGGAACGCAGGCCAAAGATAAAATGACCCAAAAAGTTTTCGCTTCCAAATGGGGTAGGGGTGTCGTAGTTCAATACCACCAGGTTGTTTTCGCCGTCGCCGGAAAAATTGTTTGCGGCAAGATACCGGTGTATGTTGCGGAATCTTTCGTAAACGATAGCCGGCGATACCACATCAGTTTTCAGTCCTGCAAAAAATGCGGCTTTTGCGCTTTGCAGCATGTCGCTATGCATGCCGTCGGTCCCCAGAAGGATACGGCTGTTAGGAATGCCTGCTCCATTGAACATGCCAACTTTGTTCTTCAGGTTGCTTTCCACATTTTGTGCAATCCAGGCCTTACTTGCAGCAAGCAGCTCTCTTTCCTTTTCATCGAGATGGATGCCATGCACCAGAATTGATTTGCTGTTCTGTGTAAATCCAAAATTCTGAAGCCGTTGGACAACGCGCATTCCGTAATTTTCAAGGCAGTGCTGCTGATCGTAAAGATCTTCGGCCAGGTGCATGTGGATTCCGGCACCGGTTTCTTCCATGATCCGGACTGCCCCAGCAAGAGTTTGGTCGCTAACCGTAAACGAAGCATGAAGTCCAATCAGTCCCTGATGGCTTTTGATATGATGCAGGTTTTCTTCGAGTCCTTCTTGTGCCTGATGCAACCCATCCCGATCGGTTACTTCATAACACAGAAGATGCCCCACGCCCACCTTTTCGAATGCCCTGGCAATTACCTCAAGCGAACCTCGGATATATCCCGGAGAGGCGTGGTGATCAATGGCAAAGGTACTCCCCGCTTTTGCACATGCCATGGCCGTGGCCAATGCGCTGGCCTCAATGGTATCCTTATCGAGAACTTTATCGAGGTTCCACCAGATGTATTGAAGAATCTCCCTGAAGTTGACCGGGGTTTTTGCCGGAGCAGGCATTCCCCGCGCCAGGCCGGAATAGACATGGTGGTGACCAACTCCGAACGATTTGGTTACGTACATTCCTTCGCAGTCTATCGTCTTAAGCCCGGCTGATGGCAAAAGGGCCAACTCCTGATCGGAAAGAAATCGTAAAGGCTTTCCACTTCCTTCTTCAATCAAAATGTTTTTTTTGTCGAATGCGAGGGTTTCCCAGTGTATGAAGGTGGCGTTTTTTAAGAGGATGGCCATATTTTATGCAATTAAATGAATTAAAAAATTGGCTATTTGGCCTAAAGCCCTATTGAAAGCCAAAGAGCTACCGGGCTTTAGCCCGAAATTGTTGATTTTTGGACTGGTCTCTTTCATTTTTGGGAAAAAGCGGCAACCGGGTTCGTTTCTTTCCGTCGAAGGCATAAAATGCGTTTGCTATTGCTGAAGCAGTGGGAACCATTCCGATTTCGCCAATTCCTTTTACCCCGTATGGGCCCACGGGGTCTTTCACTTCCACTCCCTTTACGATAATTTCGGGGGTTTCGTGGGCGCGCAGAATTCCCAGCTTGCCCATATTATCGTTCAGCAGAAAGCCGTCCTTCATTGGAAGTTCTTCCCGGAGTGCGTATCCCAGTCCCATGTGCACACCGCCCTGAATCTGGCCTTCGAACAACACCGGGTTCATGATTTTGCCGGCATCGTGGGCGGCCACCATTTTTTTTATTTTGCCATCATGATCCAACACACAAAGCTGTGCAGCGTAGCCATACGAATAGTGGGTAATTTGCTCCACGCCCGGGGTTCCCGGCTTGGTGGTCCAGTCGCAGACAAACTGGCCACGATATGTTTTCCCGGCCAGTGCTTCCAGCGTTTGGGTCCGAAGATCGTTTTTCAGGGCTTTTGCAGCATCAATCACAGCCAGGCCAAGCAATGCTGTTCCGCGCGAAGAGGTGGTCATTCCTGTGGGTATTTCGTCGGCAGTGTCAGTGCGTACATCCATTATTTCGGGGCTTAACCCTGTTTCCTGACAGAGCGTTTGGATTGCCATGGTATGCACTCCCTGCCCCATTTCGGTCCAACCGTGTTTTATCAGGATGCGGCCGCGGTCAAGGATTTCAATAACCACCTTCGATTCGTCAATCATCCCGTTACCCACCCCCGAGTTTTTGATAGCTACTGCCAGACCGGCAAATGGAGCATTTTTGTATTCTTCCTTCAAGGCTTCGAGGCATGCCCGTATTCCTGTTCCACTAACCTTTTGTCCTGTGGATGTACGCAGCCCGTCAATGAGAGCATTGTCCCAGCGGAATTGCCAGCGGTCGAAACCTGCCTGGTAGCAAATGTCGTCAATGCAAGTTTCAATGGCAAAATTTACCTGGTTAGCTCCGAATCCGCGCATTGCCCCGCAAGGCACATTGTTGGTGTAAACCGTACGGGCTTCAATATCCACATTGGGAATAAAATAACCTGCAGCGGCGTGGCCGGCAACCCGCTCCATCACCTTGGTTCCAACCGAGGCGTATGCACCGGTATCTCCCATGGCTAAAAGCCTCAATCCAATAATTTTCCCGCTTTCGTCGGCAGCCAGCTCCATGTCCATAAAAACCGGATGCCTTTTCGGATGTAGCCTTATGGATTCGCTCCGGCTTAAAGTAATCTTTACAGGTAGCTGCAGCAAGTATGAAAACAGGGCTGTATGGGCCTGAATACTTAGATCTTCTTTGCCGCCAAACGCCCCTCCGTTCTCAACCTGCACTACCCGAAGCTTATCTTCCGGGATGTCAAGCACAGGGGCAATTTGTTTGCGGTCAACATATACTCCCTGGCTTTGGCTGTAAAGTACCAATGTGTCATTTTCGCCGGGCCGTGCTACGGCCGACTCTTTTTCCATAAAGGCATGTTCCACCCTCTGGGTTTCGAAGCGGTCTGCGGCCATATACCTTGCTTTGTCGAAGGCCTCATCAGGGCTTCCTACCGTAAATTTTGTGATGTTGAAACAATTGGGTTTGGAAGCATGCACACGGTTGCCTTCAATAGCTTCAAAAACATCGGTAACCGGCTTCAAAACTTCGTATTCCACCTGTATGGTTTCAACGGCTTTTCGCGCAATCGCTTCGGATTCCGCTACGACACCGGCTACCACATCGCCAATGAAATGGGTGGTTTGCCCGATACCAATCATTACCGGCCAGTCGTCGTAAATTAGTCCAACATGTGTTTTCCCCGGAATGTCGGCGGCTGTGAAAACTCTGGTTACCCCCGGGATTTTACAGGCCTCTTCCGTATGGATAGCCTTTATGATAGCTTTGGGATGATCGCTGAACTTCAGCGCTCCGAACAACATTCCGTCGAAAAAGATGTCGTCAACAAACAGCCTTTCGCCACTTGCGGTTTCTTGTGCAAGGTATTTCGGCTGGGGTTTGCCTGTACAGCCACAGGTGTGTTCCAGAGGAACCTGTTTGTTTTCCCTTAGCGCGTCGGCAGCCGCCATGATCCCTTCCTCAATCTTTTTGAATCCCGTGCAACGGCACAAATGGGGCTTCAGAGCGTTTCTGACTGCTTCAATATTGGGATTGGGGTTGTTTTGCAACAATACTTTGCTGCGGCTGATAATTCCCGGGATACAGAACCCGCATTGCACAGCCCCTTTGTTTACAAAGGAATTGACCAGCACATTGCGTACATATTCAGGAAAGCCTTCAAGGGTAAGCACATTGGCACCTTTGAGTTTTTCCATGGGCAGCAAACAAGCCAGCCGTGCTTTTCCGTCAACCTCCACAGTACAGGCTCCGCAAACTCCCTGTCCGGAGCAGCCGTCTTTGGCTGCAGTAAGATGGTGGTCCAAACGCAGGTGCTCCAGCAGCGTTCTTTTTGGGTCGCCTTGATATGTTACATTTTCGCCATTGAGAAAAAAGCGGATCATGACAGAAAGGCTTTAAGTGATTCGATGTTGGGTTCAACAGGGCTTGGAATTTTTGCCACGCTTGCAAACGATTTGAGGTCTTTCAGCCCGCTTCCCGTCAGCAGTACAAGGTTGTTGGTGCCCGGAAGAAGAAGACCTTGTTTCAGGTATTTTTTATAAGCGGCAAAGGAGGCGGCTGAGGCAGGCTCCGTAAACAGGCCTGTATGGCGCGCCAGTTCTGCTGCTGCAGTAATTATGTCTTCATCAGAAACTGAAATCAGGTCGCCATTGTATTTTTTAACAAAATCTCTTGCCATAAAAAAGTTGCGCGGGATATCCACCGAAATGCTATCGGCAATTGTGTTGCTTGGCGATGCCCTGAAAATTTCTGCATGCAGGTTTCTTGCAAGATTATCGCTGCCCGATGATTGCGCCCCGACTATTTTGGGCATCCGGTCAATAAAGCCCAGTTTCATCAGGTCTTCGTAGCCCTTGTACATTCCTGAAATCACCACTCCGTCGCCAACAGGCAGAAAAATATGATCGGGGAGGAGTCCATTTAGTTGGTCGAACAGCTCCAATGCAACTGTTTTCTTGCCCTCGATTGTGAGTGGGTTAAACCCTGTGTTGCGGTTGTACCAGCCAAATGCATTGGTGGCCGCAACGCTCAGGTCGAAAGCTTCGTCGTAGGTGCCTTTAACGGGAACCAGAGTTGCCCCATACATAAGCACCTGTGTAAGCTTGGCTACAGGAGCGGTTTGTGGCACCATGATAATGGCTTTCTGGCCCTGGGCAGCGCAGATCCCTGCCAGAGATGATCCGGCGTTGCCGGTGGTGGCCGCTACCAGGGTTTGAATCCCATGTTCCAGTGCAAAAGCAGATACTACCGCCGAAGCCCTGTCCTTAAACGAAAAAGTGGGGTTTTGAGAATCGTCCTTTATGTAAAGCTGAAATGGAAGGTCCTTGCCTCCCCATTTTTGGTGCAGGTACAAAGGGGTCTGGCCGATTTTCAGAGCCGGCAGGCTGCCGTTGTTTTGATAGGGCAAAATGTCGAGGTACCTGTTTTGCTTTATGACCTCAAACCTTCCGGCCAGTTTGGAGATATGCCCGTAATCATACAGCACCCTTAAAATTCCTGCCGGAGGTTGCCCCTCAACCTGCGATGCCTTGCAAACGGGGCAGAGGTAAATGATTTCTGAATCGTTGTATTGCCGGCCGCAGTTTACACATTCGTAAACGAACTTCTGCTGTTTCTCCATAACCGTTTCTTTTTGTAAAGGGCTCATTTTCTGTTGCCTTGTTAAAGATACGACTTAACCACGCCTGTTTTATCGTTGAATTCCTCAATCAATGCATCCAACTCATCGGCCCTGCCCAGTTGTTTTTTCCACCAGGTCAGGTCGTACCATTGAGCGTTGAGATCTTCCACCGTCTTTCCTTGTTGTTCCACCCATGTAAAATATTTCAGGTTGTGCATGCGCTTCTTTTGGTAATAGGTCATTTCGATCATGTGATCGGTTGTTATTGCCCTTATGTCTGCCTCAAAGCTAACGGCAGCATTTACAGGTGTAAATTTCCCGTGCTTTTCCACTTCTTCTTCCAAACGCGAGTGGTACATTTCCATAGAGTCGGTCGCTACGGTAAACAACACATCGTCAGAAGTCAATTCATAATATTTTGCCAATTTGATACAACCCATCATATTCGCAATACCCGAAATGCCCAACAGATGTAGCTCTTGGACGAGCTCCGGGTCAACTCCTACTTCTTTTGTCAAATACTCCTTGCCGGCTGCTTCATTGAAAAGCCTCATAAGCCGGATGTTGGCATTATCGTCAATGCCTGCCACCATATCCATATTCCGGATGTTGTGCACCCAAGGCACATGTTTGTCGCCAATACCTTCAATGCGGTGGTCCCCATAGCCATTATACAAAAGCGTGGGGCATTGAAGCGCCTCGCCGGCGCAAACCTTTAGATGAGGAAATTTTTCGCGAAGGTAATCGGCGCTTGCAAGCGTTCCTGCCGAGCCCTGGGTTAGAAATACGCCACTGAATTTCTTTGGGCCGGGAAGCAAATGAAATACTTCCTCCATGGCAGGGCCTGTTACAGAATAATGCCACAGGGGATTCCCCATATCTTCAAACTGATTCAGGTTTACAATCTCATCCCCGCGTTTGGCAATGAGTTCTTTAACCTTGTCGTAAATCTCCTTTACATTGCTTTCGGTACCATGCGTTGCATGTATTTCTGCACCAACCTTGTGCAGCCACTCGAAGCGTTCCTTCGACATACCTTCGGGCAGTACAGCAATGGATTCGCAACCCAGAAGGTAAGAATCGTAAGCGCCTCCGCGGCAGTAATTGCCCGTAGATGGCCACAAAGCTTTCTGCCAGGAAGGGTCGAAGCGGCCACTGATCAATTTTTCTACCAAAGGGCCAAAAGTTGCACCTACCTTATGCGCCCCTGTGGGGAAATATTTTCCCGGAAGAACAACTATTCGGGCTGGCACGCCTGTAAGCTCAGGCGGTAATACGATATGGTTCACAGCACCAAATCCCCCACCACTTGCAATGGGTTGATTTTTCCAGGTTATCCTGAACATGTTTAGCGGATTGAGGTCCCAAAGGCCAATTTTTAACAACTCTTTCCTGATGTTTCCGGGAATGCTTTCGGGGTGGCGCATCTGTTTGAAAGTGGGTAGGATAACTTTTTTTTCCCTGCACCTTTCAATGGCGTTTTGTAACGCTTTTTTATTGTCTTGCATATCTTTCAGATAAATTAAAATGTTGGTATTTCTTAGGTTATTTTGTTTCAGGTGTAAAATTCTTTTGCCCTTTGCATAATTATGGCCATTTCGGCAGCAATGGGCACGGAAATTTCCCCTTCAAATCCTTCTATAATGGCTGTATCTATTACCGCAAAGTCCTTTTTGTCCAGGGTTATTGTTCCCCATGATGATGAGAATTTGAATTCATTTTCCAATTCTTCAAGCATAATTATAACATCATCTACATTTTTAACCAATACCGGATTATCACCTTTTCGCTCAAGGAAATATCCATGGCTTTCTTTTTCAAATGACTTTTTGGTTAAAAACAGGTGGGGCTTTTCCAAATATGGGGAATCTGCAGTAGGGCAAAATGTGTTACAATTGCCACAATGGTTGCACCAATCTGCAATATGAATGATTTGGAAATCCTGATTAACATTGAAATTGCTCCAATCCTCTTTTAGCGCCCCGTTTTTTTGTACTGCGATAATCTGTAAAGCCTTATCAACCGGCTCGATTTTAAAGGTTTGCAATGCCAGATTGGGGCAAACCGTAGTGCATATACTGCAAAACTCATCACACAGCAAACACCTTTGGGCTTCATCCCGAATTTCATTTTCAATTAAGGTTTCTGAAATAAGGTCAAAGTTTAGATTTTTGTCAATTTCACCGGTATGCTTTAGATAAGGGTATTTTCTGGTTGATCTCTGCACCATGTGCCATTCAATTGTTTGTGGCTGCCTCGGGTTCAAAGGCCGCGTAACCATGTTGAGTTTTTCCCGGTCAATTATCTCCTGGGCCACCTTACGGCCGTCGCCAATTGCGTTAATTGCCGTTGATGCACCCCGCAAGGCATCGCCTCCAATGAATACTCCCTGAATATGGGTTTCGAACCTTCCCGGCTCTGCCTTCAGGGGTTTGTCTAACCCAAAATCGAATGCAATATCCTGGCCTACCGCCGGAATTATCGAATCAACGGGCAATTCGAATACCGAATTTGAAACCACAACGGGGCTTCTCCGGCCTGAGGCGTCTTTGGGGCCTAGTTCCATTTTGCAACAGCTAAGGCTGTGAACGCGACCGTTAATAAGGTTTACCTTTATGGGGCCGGTAAGTTCCATAATTTCGATTCCTTCCTGCATTACCGCTTTGATCTCACCTAAGTCGGCAGGCATTTCCTTAATGGTTCTCCGGTAAACCACGGTTACCTTTCCCTCATGCCCAACCAGCCGAATGGCGGTGCGGGCTGCATCCATGGCCGTGTTTCCCCCGCCTATGATTGCCACGGTTTTGCCTATGGCCGGCTTTTGCCCCCGGCGCACCTGTTCAAGCAGCCATAAGGGATCAATGACACCCTGCCCTTCAATGCCGGGAATGTTTAAACGCGATGCCTTTTGTGCCCCTGCAGCTATGTATAAATAATCAAACCGGTTTCGCAATTGATTAAACGAATTGGAATTGGCTTCAAACCCATAATGGATTTGAGCTCCCAACCGTTCTATCTGGTTTATGTCGGAGGCGATTGCTTCATCTGTCAGCCTGAAGGGTGGTATCACGCCTGAAACCATGCCTCCGGGGCTTTGCTTTTTTTCAAATATTTCTACTTCAAGGCCTGCCTGAACAAGGAACCTCGCTGCCGATAGGCCCGATGGCCCGGCCCCTATAATAGCAACGCTTTTCAGCTTGCCGGTTTGGGTATTTGTTTGGTTTTGTATAAAATTCCCAGAAACGGCCTCGGCAACAAACCTTTTGATATCTCTTATGTGTAAGGCTTTATCGTAATGTATCCTTGTGCACTTTTGCTGACACTGATGGTCGCAGATCATCCCTGTTGTACGAGGAAAGGGGTTGGTTTGCAGGATAACACGGTGAGATGTTACAAAATCTCCCTGACCGGCATGATAAATATAATTGGGAATGTCCTGGTTGGTTGAGCAGGTATGCACACACGGGGCAGCAATGCAGTCGAAAGTTGCCAAGGGCCGTTGGGTTTTGATATTGATATCGTGGATGTCCTGCTTCTTGTAATGATGGTCCGTCAGGGTCTGTTTTGCATAATCCCGGAGGTTTTTCAGCATAGAATCCTTTAATCCGGCCCCTTGTTTACCGGTTTCCAAAAATCGGAGCGCCTCTTCGTTGGATGGGTTTTTATGGTCGGATAGCATTCTCAATTCATCTACATATTGGTGCATCCGTCCGTATCCACCGGGCTTGAGCAAGTCGGTACATACCGTAACCGGCCAAAGGCCGCATCGCGTAATATCTGCCACATTGAAAGCGTGCGCCCCTCCTGAAAAGGAAATATCAAGTTCCGACCTGAATTCCTCCTGCAGCTTCAGCGCCAGATTAATGGATATTGGGTGCAGCGACCTGCCGCTATTGTACATCATGGCCGTTTCAGCAGAAAATACTTCCTTGTGGTTTTTGGCTTCCAATGTGTTGGTCAGCTTCAGGCTAAAATGACGGTTGTTTTTCCGGGCGGTTTTTTGCAGGTTGCTGATAATTCTAATAGCATCAGGATATTTGAGATCGTGGGCAAAAGCCTGATCGGGCGCTTGGACCTCGAACCCCGAATCACGAATTATCTTTCGCAAAAAGTCTGCTCCGAGCAAGGTTGGGTTTAGCTTCACTGCTGTATGGAGTTTCCTTTCGGCCAGAAAATAATTGGCGATTTTTTCTATTTCATCAGGTGGGCATCCATGCATGGTTGACAGAGTAATATTGTCGGACATACAAGGGCTGATACCCAGCCTCAAAGCCGCAGGATAAATGTGCTTTATTGATTCCAGCTTCTGTTCCAATTCTTCAGGAGCTTTAGTCATTTTATCCAGAAACCATTGCACATTGCCATTCATTATCCCCTCAAAATTGTAACCCACGCTCATATTAAAAATAAATCCCGGCTGTCCGTCTAAATCGAATCCGAGCTTGTGGCGCAAAATGTGAATAATGATCCAGGCATCTAAATACTGGCTGAATGAATCGTGAATTTTTAGCTCCTGCGACCATTCGCAATTGTATCCTTCGTCCTGCATATCAATGCAGGGTTTTGGAATTTCCAGTTCGTCGAGGGTTTGAATGGTTTTCAGTTCGATAAACCTTGACCCGGTGAGCCAAGCGGCAACTATATTCTGACTAAGCTGTGTTTGCGGGCCTGCAGCTACCCCAATGGGAGTTTCGAGCATGCTCCCAAAACGAATTGTTCTGAAACGGTCATTTGCCTTCGGCCTGAAAAATAGCGCAGAAGGAATACCAAAAAAGGAATTTTTTTCTAATTGCCTCAAAGTCAATGAAAGAAGCTCTGGTAAAGGAGTGGGGTAAAACCTGTCGGATAACATAATCTAAAAATTTCGGCAAATTAAACAAAAAAACTATTCTTGAGAGGAAATCATTATGTTTTCTATAAATTTACCACCAAACAATAATTGAATGAGCCCGGAGGCAGTAGTAATATTAGCAGCAGGTTTGTCGGAAAGGATGGGAAGGGATAAACTCTCACTTGAGTTTGGGAATGGAAATACCTTTTTGTCGCAGATTTTAATTGATTATCATGCTTTAGGGCACTGCCAGTGTGTTGTTGTGGTGAATCCCATTGGGCAATCCCGTGCTCTGGAAATAATTGAAACGGCAAAAGTACCGGCAACGGTTGTAATAAATACCAGCCCCGAAGCGGGGCGTTTCCTTTCCCTGCAACTTGGGCTACAGGCGTTGAAAAGCGCCGACAGTGTATTTGTTCACAATATTGACAACCCTTTTGTTGATCCTGCGCTGCTGGAAAAACTTTTGAAGAACCGTCCTTTGGGTGATTTTGTTGTCCCGGTTTATGAATCAAAAGGGGGGCATCCGGTTTTGCTCAACTCTTATGTGGTCCAGTCCATTCTAATGCATCCTGACCCACGGACACCTTTAAACGACTTTTTGAAAAAGTTCCGGAAAGCCACGGTAGCAACCGCCGACCGCCGCATTTTGACCAACATAAATACTCCGGACGATTTCCGTGAATTTTTGGCGCAACATCAAGCCCGCAGTTGAGTGGTATTTTCAAAGCCGCCTTTCCATTCCGGGTCATTGCGGTCATTGCGATGCATTGAGCCTGTCGAAATGAGCTTGTCGAAATGAGCCTGTCGAAATGAGCCTGTCGAAATGAGCTTGTCGAAATGAGCCTGTCGAAATGAGCTTGTCGAAATGTGTATTGAGTTCCCTATTCAGATAATTCCAGGGCTAAAGCCCGATGGTTCTTGGGTGGGCTGGTTCTCCGCCCTGAAGGGCGGAGTTAAGGAGTCTGCTTCTCACTTGTGGCTAACTCCGTCATTTATGGCGGAGATTGAGAAGTTACCTTATCTT
>DATIKK010000199.1:0-7016 GCA_035477635.1 Bacteroidales bacterium
GATTGTATGCTTCATAACCCCTGTAAGTAAGCAGCCCAAGTCCACGTGCAGCCGCTAAACCTGCCCTGCCACCACCCTCCATGTCGGTAAAAAATGTGGCATCGGCCTCGATGGCCATTCGTTCGGTTTCGTTTATGGCAACCGCCCAGGGAGTTTGGGTATAGGAGCTTGCAATAAGCACGATGTTTTCTACAGTTTGGGGGTGCATAATGGCCCATTCCAAACTTTGAAAACCTCCTATGGAGCCACCGGTGGCCAGATAGACTTTTTCGATACCCAGGTGGCTTCGCAATATTTCATGAGCGCTTACCCAGTCGCGTACGGTAATCAGCGGAAAATCGCGCCGGTATTTTTTCCCTGTTTCTGGATTTATACTCATGGGGCCGGTGGTTCCATAGCAACTGCCAAGTATGTTGGCACACACTATGGTGTATTTTGCCGGGTCGAAAAATTTTCCGCTTCCCACCATTCCGGGCCACCACTCCTCAGGGTTGGAGTTGGCGGTAAGGGCATGACATATCCACACAAGTGGTTTTGTCCGGTCAATGGGTTCTTCTGAAATGTGATAACAAATTTCCAATCCGGTTATTGTTCCTCCTCGTTCGAGGCCGAAAGGATGCGGGTGCTTATAGACTTTCCTAATCATTATTCGGATAGAATTAATTTCCCTGCAATGTTACACTTTTTCAAGCGCTTGCCGAAAATCTTCAATGATGTCGTCAATATGCTCAAGACCTGCCGATACCCTTAAACTATTGGGTTGAACACCCGCAGCTGACTGTTCCTCAGGGCTAAGTTGCTGGTGGGTGGTAGCAGCAGGTTGAATGATCAGGGTTTTGGCATCGCCCACATTGGCCAGATGGCTTACAAGTAGCAGATTGTCGGTCAGTTTTGTGGCATTTTCTTTACCTCCCCTCACCGTAAAAGATAATACGCCCCCATAGCCCCGTTTCAGATACTTTTTGGCATTCTCATAATAGGTGCTACTCTCTAAACCGGGATAATTTACCTTTTCCACCTTAGGGTGTTTTTCGAGCCATGTGGCCAACTTCATGGCGTTTTCGCAATGCCTGTCCATGCGAAGGGATAGGGTTTCCACCCCCTGCAGCAGCAGGAACGAATTGAACGGGCTGATCGCCGGACCCCAGTCGCGCAGGCCTTCTACCCGGGCCCTGATTATAAAGGCAATGTTGCCGAAAGGGCTGCCGCTTCCAAATGCATCCCAGAAAATAAGCCCATGATAACCTTCCGATGGCTCTGTAAATTGCTGAAACTTGCCATTGCCCCAATTGTAATTGCCTCCGTCAATAATCACTCCGCCTATCGAATTGCCATGGCCCCCAATCCATTTGGTTGCGCTTTCCACCACAATGTTGGCTCCGTGCTCCAGTGGCCTGAACAAATAACCGCCCCCGCCAAAGGTATTATCTACAATCAACGGCAGATCATATTTTTGGGCAAGACTTGCAAATGCATCAAAATCAACTACATTGAACCCAGGATTGCCGATGGTTTCCAGGTAAATTGCCTTGGTTTTGAAGTCAATCAACCTTTCATACTCGCTCACCTTATCATTCTTTGCAAACCGCACCTCAATGCCAATGCGTTTGAACGATACTTTAAACTGGTTGTAGCTGCCGCCATATAGCTGCGAAGTAGAAACAAAATTGTCGCCTTGCTGCAAAATATTATTGAGTGCGATAAATTGGGCTGCATGCCCCGATGCCACTGCAAGCGCAGCAACGCCGCCTTCGAGGGCAGCCATGCGTTTCTCAAAAACATCGGTGGTGGGGTTCATTATGCGAGTGTAAATATTGCCAAACTCCTTTAATGCAAAAAGATTGGCCCCGTGGTCGGCGCTTTTAAAGACGTAGGAAGTGGTCTGATAAATTGGAACCGCCCTCGACTGTGTAGCCGGGTCAACCTGCTGCCCTGCATGTAGCTGCAGGGTTTCGAAATGTTTGAATGATTGGGTTGTCATGAGTTGAAACAGTTTTAGAAATGAAATTTAACATACGGAATTCTTCCTGCAGACTTTATCATAAGCCAGCAGCGAACCTAAAAATTGGCTGTTATGTTTGTCGATTAGCGCATAAAGCGCATACCCCGTGCCGGCCGGTTATGAGCCTGGCAGAAAATGGTAAGGCTATGTGATATTGGGGAAAGGTAAAATCCTTTCAGAAAATGCCCTGATTGTGGAAGAAAATTCCTCGAAGGTTTCATTTTTTTGGTATTTGTTTATAATTCCCTTTCGGGCAGGTTTTAGCACCAATACTGCCCGGGGCAGCAGGTTGCCAGCGCTTCATCGAGCCTGTTCTCTTTGCGCTTCTTTATAAACAAGTCTTGTTACAGACATGTGGTGTGCAAATGTAACAACTTTTGCGAAAATTAAATTGTTTGAAGTTTTTTTTGGTTGCTATCTGAAAGTGTTTTTTGTTTCTTGAAAATAATACCCCTGAATGCTTCTTTCATGGGTTGACTTAAAATGCTGATATTGATGAACTCCATCCATTTTTCCGTGGATTCGTCATGCTGAACAAAGTGAGGCATCTCTGCCTTGAATCACCTTGAATAGGCCTTTAAGCAAATTGTTAATATTTTGCATTTAAGCGCATTGAAATTTTGAGATTCTTCGTCCCGCCTCAGCGGGACGAAGAATGACAGGCGGTTAAAAATATTTTGAGGGGAGTTGCTGCCGCCAAAGCTTTGCACACTCCCTTTAAATATCAAAATTCCCTAAAGCCACGTCACTCCGAACGAAGTTGTAATTTAATCGGATACTACTGTTAAAAAATTCTAAATCCTGCTATCGCTGGTGTATGTCAGGTTCCTGTATGAATTCAATTCCAATTTCTTTTGTAATTTTGCATTGTTTGTTTGGTTTCATATCAACTCTGGTTAAAATATCAAACATCAAAACCAATAGGTATTCAATTCGTTTAGATTTTTATACCTAACAAAATCTGCTTTTATAATACAGACCATGAAATCGAAAATCCAAGCCCGTTGTTGTTGTCTTTTGCTCGTAAGTGCAATGGCCGGGTCGTGTTTTTGATTATAGCATAATCTTTTTCGAAAACCCTTTCATTGCACAATGAAGGGGTTTCGTGTTTTTATATGATGGCAACAAAATTTTCAACAAATGGAAAACCTGCAAAATTTCATCGAACGGCTTTACAAAACAAGTATTTCCGAGCCTTGTCCCATGCCCGCTACCGCCGACAGCAACCGGTTTATCAGCGACCTGACCCAATTGCTTTTTCCGTTTGAAATGGCCGATAGGTTCGAGGACTACCAAAAGCGTTTCAGCGAAAGCGAAATACTTTTAAAAAAATTGCTTCATTCGCTCAAGTGTGTTATGGAAGGGGAGCCTGAAGGTATAACCCGGGAGTTTTTTAACGCCCTTCCGGCAATCTATGACAAGTTGATGCTCGACGCCGAAGCTATTTACCGCTTCGACCCTGCCGCGAAAAGCCTTTCGGAAGTGATTCATGCCTACCCCGGTTTTTTCGCCATTTGTGTTTACCGCATTGCTCACCAACTGGTTAGGCAAAATGTGCCCTACCTGCCAAGGGTCATTGCCGAATTTGCCCACAGTAAAACCGGAATCGATATAAACCCGGGCGCCACTATAGGCGACAGCTTTTTTATCGATCATGGCACCGGGATAGTGATTGGTGAAACAACCCATATTGGAAACCATGTAAAACTCTATCAGGGCGTAACCCTGGGAGCCATGCAAGTGGAGAAGTCGCTGGCGTCAACCAAAAGGCATCCAACCATCGAAGACCATGTGATCATCTATGCAGGCAGTACGGTTCTGGGAGGCGATACGGTCATAGGCCACCATTCGGTTATCGGAGGCAATGTATGGCTCACCGAAAGCGTGCCGCCGTATTCATTGGTAGTACGAAACAGTCAAATTAAGATTCAAAAGAGAAAAACCCAGGCCGGAACCGGAAATCAATCTTTCAATGAATTTTGAGGTGAGAAGTGCAGGTATTTTAACCTTTAATGCTCATGAAACATGAAGGAAAGAACCTTTCAGTCCCATGATATATTTCAAAAATGCGAATTCCCCCGCCTCGCTATATCAGCGATACGAGTCGGGAAAACGGTATAAACCTTTAAAAACAAATCACTTATGAAAGCAAACAATGTAAACGAACTCATAGGCAATACGCCGCATTTGAAGTTGAACAGGCTTTTCCCTACCGGTTATGAAGTCTGGGTTAAGTTGGAAAAAAACAACCCGGGCGGGAGCATCAAAGACCGCATAGCCCTGGCCATGATCGAGGATGCCGAGCAAACCGGCCGGTTAAAGCCGGGGGGTGTGATCATTGAACCTACTTCGGGCAATACCGGCATTGGCCTGGCAATGGTCGGCGCCGTGAAGGGTTACCGGGTTATTCTGGTTATGCCCGAAAGCATGTCGGTAGAGCGGCGCAGCATCATGCAGTTGTTTGGGGCAGAATTTGTGCTTACTCCTCGCGAAAAAGGCATGCGGGGCGCTATTGAAGAAGCAAACCAACTCCTGGCGAAAACTCCCCATGCGTGGATTCCAGATCAGTTTGGGAACCCTGCCAACCCACGGGTTCATAGCCAGATAACAGCTTTTGAAATTCTGACCGATTTCCCCGAAGGGTTCGATTACCTGATTACCGGGGTTGGCACCGGAGGGCATATCACCGGTGTTACCCGGGTGTTGAAGGAAAAATTTCCCGGATTAAAAACTTTTGCCGTGGAGCCGGAGCTTTCGCCGGTGCTAAGCGGAGGGCAACATTCGCCCCACCCCATACAGGGCATAGGGGCAGGATTCGTTCCGGAGGTGCTCGACAGGAGCCTTTTGGATGAGATCATCACCGTAAGCAATGAAGAAGCATTTGCGTTTACGCGAAAAGCAGCCCACCTGGAGGGGCTTTTCATAGGAATTTCGTCGGGAGCCTCACTTGCTGCAATCAGCAAAAAGCTTCCTGAAATTCCTTCTGGCTCAAAAATCCTGACCTTTAGTTACGATACCGGCGAAAGATACTTGTCGGTGGGTGGGTTGTTTGTCTGAGTGAACTGCCAAAACCTGCTTTTGCCCGAATGCAATGATCTTGCCTCAGGTAAATGGCTTAACACCCTATTTCCTGGACACTTTTTTCAAAACGGTTTAGGACATTTTCCTTGCCATTCCGGTTAAAAGAAGGTAGCCTTCGCTCCGGTTTTGTCAAGGGTAATACAAGAAAATCTCATCATGGAGTTTTTCATGAAGTCAGAGCATTCTTTGTTCGAAAGATATCAGTAATAACCGGATAATTTTTTAAAATGATAAAAGGATTCTTCGCTTCACTTCGTTACGCTCAGAATGACAGTGCATTATAAATTAAAAGGAAAGTGTTGCCAGGAAATGAAAACAACATTTCAGTTCTCTACCCCTCCTTTAAAAAAACTATAGAAACACATGTCATTCTGAGCGGTAGCGAAGAATCTCATATTTTTAGTCGGTCAGTAGTGAAAAGATATGATTCTATTTCAAGGATTGCATCACAGATATGTTGCAGTCTGATCTTATCTCCCAATTTACCTCGCATAAATCAGTTGTTTTTCGTTTTCAACTATGGGCTTAATGTACTGTGAAAGTCCATTGGATGAAACCAAATCCACCTTTGCATTCAAAAGTTTTTCAAGATCTATTTTCATTTGGATGAATTGCAATCCAATTCTTTGAGAGTAATCCAAATCAACAAGAATGTCAATGTCGCTCTGGAAATCCGCCTCGTTTCGGGCATGTGAACCAAACAAGTAGGCTTTCAAAACAGGTTTTGTTTCGAAGTACTTTCTGATGGTTTCAATTCTATAAGTATCTAATTCCATTAAGCAAATATACAAAAAAATCCTAAGTGTGTACTGGCTGAAGCATTTACCGCAATATTGCCATCAGCTTCAAAACGCCCATGGCTTAACCCCCTAATTTACTATACTAATTTGATTACAAAAATTTTGTCAAACAATTCAGGGGGCAGTTACAAGGGGATTAATCTGTAGCTTACAGTTATATAACCTAATCACATGCTTTTGATTAGACCTCCTGATAAAATATCGCTTGTAAAATCCAGGTTGTGATTAATAAAAGTAAAAAACAGAGCTAGCGATTGACTGCTTTAACCCCAAATTTGCATGTTTCAATTTATAAAAATCAGTAATAAATCCGGTAGAGCGCATTGATTGCGCCCACATTGCTGTGGCGGTCAACGGGCATCACGCTCAGGTGGTAGCGGGTGCGCGACAGCAAAGGGCGCCGAGGCAGCCTGAACCGAGTTTCGCCGGTAATGAACCATACAGGCCCTTTGGCTTTAGCCCTGCGGCTAACCGGCTCCAGATGAATGATGAACCGGCGGGCCTCATTGAACTGGTTTTTATCTGCAGCAACATCCCAGCTTACTTCGCCTTTATGGTATTGAATGTTTAGAACCGGCGGCGGGGGGGTATTGTCTATCCAGGGCATATTTGGAGCAAGGGCAGGTAGCCGGTAAAGGCTGCGGCTCAGGGTATCGGCAAGGCCCAAAAGGTCGGTACGGTTGAAATGGCGCTGGCTGAAAAACACCGAGCCCGAAGGACGGTTTAACCGTTGTATGGCCCTGATTTGACTGGGAACTTCAGCAGGATTTCCCCAATTCTGGTTTGCTGGGTCAATCTTATAAACAGCATGTCCTATGTAAAGATGGCGGTTTCGAATGTTCTGGTTCCACCAGTTCAGTAACGCCTGAAAGCTTGCCCGGTTGTCGCGCATATCCCAATAGAGTTGTGGGATCACATAATCTACCCAGCCGTTGCGCTCCCAAAGCAAAACATCGGCGAAAAGGTGGTCGTAGCTTTCAATTCCTGCCCGGGTGTCGGAGCCGGCGGGATCGGTGCTGCGGTTGCGCCAAACCCCAAACGGGCTTACACCGAATTTTATCCAGGGTTTTTGTTGTTGCACTAAGTTGTGAATCGAACGGATTACCGTGTTGATGTTTTCCCTGCGCCAGTCG
>DATIKK010000200.1:0-18732 GCA_035477635.1 Bacteroidales bacterium
GCAAAACTCTGTTACTACAACCAGTGATTTTACAGGCGCATTTCTCACCGATAAAACAAGGGCTGAATTCATTCATTTGCTTGGCAGCAAACTGCATTGAGCATTTCGGTTAAGATCAGATATCATGATTTTAACCAATGAGAGTTCAGGTAGGTGCCTTTTCGCCTGTAAACATCTAAACTACCTGCAAATGGCATCATTTTGGTAAACATATACCCTATTAAAATTATCCTGATACCTTGAACAATTTAAAAATTATGTAATGATGAAAAATTTTCATTTGCTTTTTTTTACTTTTATTCTTTCCACCAGCTTTACAGGATGCGAAAACAACAAAATCGAAGAGCAACCTATGACGCCAAAAACCATTGAGCTTACACCCGCTTCTGAGATGGTTATTTCGGGAAGCAACCGGTTTGGGATTGATTTATTTACCAGGGTAGCGCTCGATGAAACCCGGAACCTTACCCTTTCGCCGTTGAGTGCAAGCGCAGCTCTTACCATGCTTTTGAACGGCACAAGTGGCGAAACCTTCAGCCAGCTTAGTACAGCTTTGGGATATCCCGAAACTATGAGTATTGAAGAAATTAATTTGGCATACAAAAGTCTGGTTTCGCAGCTATTGGCTGCCGACCCGGTAGTTGAACTTGCGCTTGCCAACGCTATGTTTTACAGGCAGGACTTTCATGTTAAGAGGAATTTTGTCCAGGCCATGGAATCAGATTTTGACGCCACAATAAAAGGCTTAGACTTTACACAGCAATCGGCCGTTGATGCAATAAACAAATGGGCCAGCGACAATACCAAAGGGAAAATTCCCAGGGTGATTGATAACATTGATCCCCTAATGCGGTTGTTTCTTATGAACGCCCTCTATTTCAAGGGAAATTGGATCAATGCCTTCGACAAGTCGCAGACAAGCAACATGCCATTTTTTCTGAACGACAATTCCATGATAGAAGTTCCAACCATGAGCGGGAAGTTCATGGTTAGGTCAATTTTTAACGACAGGTATCATGCGGTTGAACTTCCTTATGGCAGGGGCAATTTTTCGATGATAGTGGTAGTGCCACAAAACCAGGATCTCAAATCTTTTCTGAGATATTTTACCCCTTCAACATGGGACTTGATTACCTCTGCCATTGATGCACAAAAAGCTGAAACCAGCATAGAGATTTACCTCCCCAGGTTTCAGTATGATTTTAACAAAACTCTTAACCAACCCCTTAAGGATATGGGGATTATTAACGCCTTTGATCCCAACCTTGCCGATCTTTCGGGTATTTCGGATGTACGGGATTTATTCGTTCATTTTGTAAACCAGAATACTCATATAGAGGTAAACGAAGAAGGTACTACCGCTGCGGCTGTTACCACAATTGGCATCGGCGTTACCAGTGTTGGTCCTCCGCCTTTTGCCGCCAACAGGCCCTTCCTGTTCTTTATCCGCGAAAGGACTACCAACACTCTTATGTTTGCCGGGCAGGTATTAAACCCGCTTGATTGAGCAATCCTTTCTTGCAGTTCCACTTAAAATGGCTTTGTGCCTGTTTGATAATCAAGGCCGCATAAGCCCTTATTTTATTGCTTTATTCATCCCGGGCAATATTCCTTATTTCTCCAAATTACTATCTTTGCAGCTTTATTGTAAAACCCGACAATAAGACTCCAATGAAGAAAGCATTTGTTTTTCCCGGACAGGGATCGCAATTTGTAGGTATGGGTAAGGATTTGTATGAGAAATCGGCTCATGCCAGGGCAATGTTTGACAAAGCCAATGAAATTCTTGGGTTTCGGATAACCGATCTGATGTTTTCGGGCTCCGAGGATGACCTCAAACAAACCAGGGTAACACAACCGGCCGTATTTTTGCATTCTGTGATACTGGCAGCAACAATTGGCGAAAGATTTTCTCCCGACATGGTTGCCGGTCATTCTCTGGGCGAATTTTCGGCTTTGGTTGCCGTCGGAGCCCTGAATTTCGAAGATGGACTGGTGCTTGTTTCAAAAAGGGCTCAGGCAATGCAAAAAGCTTGCGAAGCCGAGCCTTCGACAATGGCTGCTGTTATAGGTCTTGACGATGAAGTGGTTGAAGGGGTCTGTTCTTCAATTTATGAGGTTGTGGTGCCTGCCAATTATAACTGCCCCGGACAACTTGTTATTTCTGGCAGCATAAAAGGCGTAGAGATCGCCCTGGAGAAACTCAGGGAAGCGGGGGCAAAACGCGTTCTGCCTTTGAAAGTTGGGGGAGCTTTTCATTCGCCTTTAATGAATCCGGCGCGGGTTGAACTTGCACAGGCTATAAACGAAACCGCCTTTAACACGCCGCTTTGCCCCATTTATCAGAATGTAACCGCCAAGCCCACTACCGACCCTCTGCTTATAAAACAAAACCTTGTAGAACAGCTTACAGCACCGGTGCGCTGGTCACAGATAATGCAGAATATGATTGCCGACGGGGCTTCTCAACTTGTCGAGGTAGGTCCGGGAGAAGTTCTTCAGGGTTTAATAAAAAAAATAGATAAGAATTTTCAAACCTCTAACGCATAACCATTTATCATGATTGTTTTTGTTCTTTTCGTCATCGGATTTGTTTTGCTGGTTTATGGTGCAAACTTCCTGGTTGACGGCGCAGCTTCTTTTGCCAAAAAAAAGGGACTTTCAAATGTAGTAATTGGCCTTACCATTGTTGCAATGGGCACCTCCACTCCCGAGCTTGTCGTTAATGTCATTGCAAGTATGGCGGGAGCAGATGATGTGGCTATGGGGAATGTTTTGGGAAGCAACATCGCCAATATTCTCCTTATTTTGGGAATATCGTCCGCGATTTATCCTCTTGTAGTAAAGGTTAACCATAAATGGAAAAAAATACCATTTGCTTTGGAAGTGCCAATAGCTATTGCTGGAGCAATAATTATCGGCATACTTGCAAATGAGCATCTTATTTTTAACACAGGAAGATCTGAAATTAGCCGCATTAATGGTCTTGTTCTTGTTGCATTTTTTCTTGGCTACCTTTTCTATTCTTTTAAATACGCCAACCACGGCCCTGATGAGGAGGTAGAGGTAAAGGATATGCCTGTATGGAGGTCAATTGTTTTGATTCCATTGGGAATTGGAGCAATGGCGCTCGGTGGTAGCTGGATTGTTGACGGCGCTGTTAAGATTGCTGAAATGTTTGATATGAGCGAGGCAATAATAAGCCTGACCATTGTTGCAGTTGGCACATCGTTGCCTGAGCTGGCAACAAGCGTGGCGGCAGCCATAAAGAAAAATGCTGGTATTGCTGTGGGAAATATTGTAGGCTCAAATATTTTCAATGTTTTCTTCATCCTGGGTATTAGCACCATTGTTAATCCCATCGATTTCAACCCGGTAATGAATTTCGATATATTGGTTGCCCTGTTTACTACAGTTATTCTGTTTGTGTTCCTGTTTTTAGGCAGGCGCAATGTACTTGAACGCTGGCAGGGAGTTTTGCTGGTTATTTTGTATGTCTTTTATGTTACTGCTCTTATCTTTCAGGAAACCGGCGCTATAAATATGGGTTTTTAAGCCTGCCAGAATTTACAAGTTTAGCCAGGAAAGGGTCGAGAAGCGCTTTTTCCATAATTTGGAAGTACTGCAGGCTGTGAAGGTCTGTTCCCAGAAAATCAATCATTCTGGCATCAATCAGTTTTTGCGAAAGCTTCCTGATGTGGGAGGAATAGTAACCCGATAGGGAAATTATATTTAACTGAAAATACAGTCCCCGGGCATGAAGGTCCTCGTACCTTCCGAAATGGCCGTGCCAATAGGCATATCGTTCCGGATGTGCAAGTATTACTTTGTAACCTGCCAATTGCAGCTCAAAAAGTATTTCCGAGAGTTGGGCCGGAGGGCTGAAATACGGCAGCTCAATCAGCAGGTAATTGTCTGAAATGGTCAGCAAATCCTTTTGTTCAACCAAACGCGTGAATCCATCATCAACGAGGTATTCTGCACCAGCCTTAAAATCTATAGGGATTCCTGCCTCCTTGATTGCTTCTTTAACCTTTGCTTCGCCTTCAAGAATTATCTCAGAGGAATTGCGGTAAAGGTCTTTCATAATATGTGGGGTGGTAATAACCTTTTTAAACCCCATCTGCGACAATAAATCCAGCAAGGTAATTACAGTTGCCATATCTGGCGCCCCGTCGTCAATACCTGGAATCAGGTGAGAATGCATGTCCGTTTCCACGGGACTTAAATCCACTGGCGTCTTTAGCTTTTTCCATTTAAAGAGTTGCTCTAACAGATTCATACCCTCAGAAGTTTTATGTCAGACCTGATTTACCTGTTACCTTCGTATTGTTCGCGATAATAGTTCTGGTATTCGCCCGATGTAACCTGATGCAGCCATTCGGTATTTTTCAGATACCAGTCAACCGTTATTTCAAGGCCTTCTTCGAACTGAAGTGAAGGCTCGAATCCAAGTTCATTTTTCAATTTGGTTGCATCAATGGCGTAACGAAGATCATGTCCGGCTCTGTCCTGCACATAAGTAATCAGTTTAGCCGAGTTTCCGGGTTGTCGTCCCAGCTTAACGTCCATAATTTTGCACAGAACCTTTATGAGGTCAATGTTTTTCCATTCGTTATGGCCACCGATATTGTAGGTTTCACCTACGACCCCCTTATGCATTATCAGGTCAATTGCCCTTGCATGATCCAGCACATACAGCCAGTCGCGCACATTTTCTCCTTTCCCGTAAACCGGCAATGGCCTGTTGTGGATTATATTATTGATAAACAACGGTATGAGTTTCTCGGGAAACTGATTGGGTCCGTAGTTGTTTGAGCAGTTCGAAATTACTATTGGCAGTTTGTAAGTGTGATGATATGCCCTTACAAAGTGGTCGCTCGAGGCCTTTGAGGCAGAATATGGGCTTCGCGGATCGTAGGCCGTGGTTTCGGTAAACATCCCTTCTTCGCCAAGCGATCCGTAAACTTCGTCGGTGCTGATATGGTAAAACAATTTTCCTTCAAAAGGTGCCTTCCAGTATTTACGGGCAGCATTAAGCAGGTTTACAGTCCCCAATATATTGGTATGGATAAATTCCATTGGGTTTGCTATGGAACGGTCAACATGCGATTCGGCTGCCAGATGCAAAACCACATCAAAATTATTATTTTCAAACAGTCGGTTTATGGTTTCCCAATCGCGGATGTCGGCTTTTATAAAATGATAATTCGGAGCTTTCTCAATGTCCGACAGATTTGCAAGGTTTCCGGCATAAGTGAGGCAGTCAAGGTTAAAAATCTCATAATCCTGATATTTATTGACCATCAACCGCACTACATGCGAACCAATAAAGCCCGCTCCTCCAGTGATAAGTATTTTCTTCATATTATTTTGGTGCAATTATTTTTCAAGTATGCCTGATTTTAAATTTAACTCCCATTTCCATGCCGACATCATCATGTCTTCTATTCCTTTTTGTGCCTTCCAGCCAAGTTTAAGGTTGGCAAGACTGGTGTCGGCCCATACCTGTTCCACATCACCAGGCCTGCGCTGAGTTATTTCGTAGTTAAGCTTTCTTCCGGTGGCTTTTTCAAACCCATTGATGGCCTCCATCACGCTTGTACCCTTTCCTGTGCCAAGGTTAAAACTCTCGAAGTTTTGTTCCATCTTTTCCTGAAGCATTCTTGAAATGGCTACCACATGAGCTTTTGCAAGGTCAACAACATGTATATAATCCCTGATGCAGGTACCATCGGGGGTGTTATAATCTTTCCCGAAAACCAGAAGTTTTGGCCTTATGCCGATAGCCGTTTGCGTTATGAGTGGCACCAGATTGTTAGGAACTCCAATTGGCAGCTCGCCAATCAGGGCGCTCTCGTGGGCGCCGATTGGGTTAAAATACCGCAACGAAATGACCTTCAAATCCGAAACGGTGGAAGTGTCGGCCAGAATCTCCTCACTTATCTGTTTGGTATTGCCATATGGCGAAAAGGCTTTTTTTATTGGCGATTGCTCTGTAACGGGCAATGTATCGGGCTGGCCATAAACGGTACACGACGACGAAAAAACCATGTTGTCAACCTTGAATTCCTTCATTACCTCAAGCAGGTTAATTAGTGAAACCAGGTTGTTGTGATAATATTTCAAAGGATATTCGACCGATTCGCCTACAGCCTTGTAGGCAGCAAAATGGATAACACCTGCAAGGTCGGGATTCTCCTGAAATACCCTTTGCAGACCAGGTTTGTCGCATAAGTCGGTTTTGTAAAACCTGGGGAGTAATCCGGTTATCTTCCCGATTTGCCTGACAATTTTATCTGTTGAATTTGACAAATTGTCGATAACGACCACCTCATAACCAGCCTCCTGAAGCTCAACAGTTGTATGCGACCCTATGTAGCCGGCGCCACCGGTAACCAGAATTTTTTTTGGCATGTGAACTTTGATTTAAAAACTCCAGTAAGTCATGGATTTAATCTTACTTCGGTAAATGCCCTTTAGATCAAACAAAATAGGGTTTTTTACTCCCTGCATAAGAGTTTTGAAGTCGGTTTCCGTGAGGTTTTTGTAAGGTTCGTGCATAACGGCAACCACAATGGCATCATAATTTGTGCCGGGTTTGCCAATCAAACTGTATCCATACTCATGTTCAATTTCTTTGGAATCGGCAAACGGGTCAACCACCTCAACCTGAACCCCGTAGCTTTTTAACTCTTTGACCAGGTCGGCCACTTTTGAATTCCGGCTATCGGTAACGTTTTCTTTAAATGTTGCACCCATCACCAGCACCTTGGCATGAAGAACGTTTTTTCCGGCGGCAATTAGTTTTTTCACCAGTTGCTTGGCCGCATAAAAACCCATGCTGTCGTTTACAAACCGTCCGGCATTGATTACCTGAGGATGATACCGGTACTCCTTGGCTTTGTAAACAAGGTAATACGGATCGACTCCGATACAGTGCCCGCCTACAAGTCCGGGGAAAAACCTCAAGAAGTTCCACTTTGTTCCTGCTGCCTCAAGCACATCGTAAGTGTTGATTCCCATTCGGTTAAAGATGATAGATAGTTCATTGATTAGGGCAATGTTAACATCGCGCTGGGTGTTTTCAATGATCTTTGCCGCTTCTGCCACTTTTATTGATGGAGCGCGGTGTACCCCTGCCTTTACAACAAGTTCGTATGTTTTTGCAATGTTTTCAAGGGCTTCATCATCGTTGCCCGAAACTACCTTGGTAATGGTGGTAAGGGTGTGCTCCTTATCGCCGGGGTTGATCCGTTCGGGCGAGAACCCAACCTTAAAATCAACTCCTGCCTTTAACCCCGACATTTTTTCAAGTATTGGAATGCAATCCTCCTCAGTGCATCCGGGGTAAACTGTAGATTCGTACAGCACATAATCCCCTTTTTTGAGCGCCTTGCCAACAGATTGCGATGCAGAAAACAATGGGCGTAAATCGGGAAGGTTGTGGTCGTCAATGGGGGTTGGCACACCTATGATATGAAAATGCGCTTTTTTTAACTCATCCTCCTTTGAAGTAAATTGCACATCACAGCCTTCGAAAGCTTCAGGCCCGAGTTCCTGACTTGGATCAATACGGTTTCGCATCATTTCTACCCTGTCGGCCTTAATGTCGAAGCCGATTACTTTAATGCGACGGCCAAATTCAAGAGCAAGAGGCAGCCCTACGTATCCCAGGCCGATAACCGAAAGTGTGGCCTCCTTATTCAGAAGCCTTTCGTAAATACCCATTTATTTTTTATTTAATTTTTTTGTTTATTATATCCTTGCTGCGCAAGGCGTAAATCCTTTCAATGATTTCAACAACTTTGAGCCCTTCAAGTCCGTTGGTGGTTATCGTGCTCCTTCCTTTCAGCGTATCGACCACATTCTGAATTATAAAATGGTGGTTTGCTGCGCTACCCTTGTAAATTCCGTAATCATTGGGAGGCTCCGAAGGCGGAAGTTGAGGCATTTGATAATTTTCAACGTGACAGTATTCCACTTCATTCATATATTGTCCGCCAATTTTTACGCTTCCCTTGCTGCCGGTTATTGTCATGCTGCTTTCCATGTTCTTGTCCCAAACCGCTGTGGAATAATTTATGCACCCCATCCCTCCGTTAACAAAATCGAATGATACTGTCCCCGAATCTTCAAATTCCGTGAGGCCGGCATGGGCAAAATCATGAAATCTTGCATTAATGTCCTTTATATCGCCAAAAAGCCAATACATTATATCAATGAAATGCGAGAATTGTGTAAACAGGGTGCCTCCGTCGAGCGCAGCAGTACCATGCCAGCCGCCTTTTTTGTAATATCGTTGGTCTCGGTTCCAGAAGCAATCTATTTTAACCATGTATATTTCGCCAAGTGTCCTTTTTTCGACCATTTGTTTGATCCACACCGACGGTGGTGAATAACGGTTTTGCATAACCAAAAACAGGTGCTTGTTTACCTGCATTGATTTATATATGATGGCTTCACATTGAGCTTTTGATAATGCCATGGGTTTTTCACAAACCACATGAACTTTTTTTTCAAGCGCTTTCAGGCAGTGGTCCGCATGCAAGCCGTTTGGGGTGCAGATATTCACCACATCCATGTTTTTTACCGAATCAAGCAAGGACTCTATCGAAGGGTAAAAGGGAACCTTGAAAGAATCAATGCCAAGACTTTCTTCAGGTTTCACATCGCAAAGGGCTACAAGTTGCGCCTCCGGGTTTCTTACAATCATTTCGGCGTGTCGCTTCCCAATGTGTCCGCAACCCACTATTGCAAATTGAATTTTACCGGATGATTTTTCCATAAAAGGATTTATAATAAAATCATTCTACACCTTTTCTTGAAATCCTGATTCTCAGCAAGATTCGTCAGTATCCCCGATTTTGCTTACTCTTCCGTTTTCAAGTTTGTAAGCATGCCCGGCTTCATGGCACTTAGCAATACCCTGTTCATTGAAATGAAGCCTGTGTCCATATTCGCTCATCCAGCCAATGTGCCTAGCCGGATTACCAACAACCAGCCCGTAAGCCGGCACATCGCGTATTACAACCGCGCCTGCTCCAATAAAGGCAAATTCGCCTATTTCGATACCGCAAACCACCGTGGCATTAGCCCCAATAGTGGCACCGCGCCGCACAAGGGTTTTTACATACTGCTCGCGCCGGACTACTGCACTTCGCGGATTTACAATGTTCGTAAAAACCATCGATGGCCCCAGAAACACATCATCTTCGCAAATTACTCCTGTGTAAATAGACACGTTGTTCTGTACTTTTACATTGTTGCCAAGAACCACCCCCGGCGAAACCACCACATTTTGACCCAGATTGCAGTTTTCGCCAAGCACACAACCCGGCATCAGATGACTGAAATGCCAGATACGGGTTCCTTTGCCGATTTTGCATCCCCCGTCTATAACCGCTGTGTCGTGACAGAAATAATCCATAACACCCTGGAGCCAGGCTTAGCGGTTTACAAATTCCAAAACCGTAGCGGTAATATATTTCAGTTGTTCACCGTCAAGTTCAGTGTGCATCGGAAGGGAAATAACGCTTTTACATAATGCTTCTGTAACAGGAAAATCTCCTTCCTTGTAGCGCGGGTCAGTGTAGGCTTTTTGCATGTGCATTGCAACCGGATAATAAACCATTGCCGGAATTTCTTTTGATTGCAGGTAGTCCTGCAGACCAAATCGGTCGATATTCTGTGTTATAAGTGTGTATTGGTGAAACACATGGGTGGAATAGCCTGCCCTTTTTGGTGTCAGAAGTTTGGGATTGTTGGCAAAAGCCCGGTCGTAGTAATCGGCGGCGGCTCTGCGGGCTGCGGCATATTGGTCGAGGCGTCTCAGTTTTATTCGTAAAATGGCGGCCTGAATACTGTCGAGGCGCGAGTTGACTCCAATTGAATCGTGGTAGTAGCGTACTTCCATTCCGTGGTTAACTACCACCCGCATCTTTTGCGCAAGCACGTCGTCGTTGGTAAACAGAGCTCCTCCATCGCCATAACATCCGAGGTTTTTTGAGGGAAAAAACGATGTACATCCAATTATGCCCAGGGTGCCGCCCTTTTTACTGGTTCCATCAGCAAACCGGTAGTCGGCCCCAATGGCTTGGGCGTTATCCTCTATTACGTACAAGCCTTGATCATCAGCAATTTTCAGAATTTTTTCCATCTCAGCACACTGACCGAACAGGTGAACAGGCACCACTGCCTTGGTTTTCGGGGTTATGGCTTTGCGGAACGCCTCCGGATCCATATTAAAGGTCAACGGGTCAACATCAACCAAAACAGGGGTTAGACCCAGAAGGGCTATTACCTCCACGGTAGCAACGAAAGTGAAGGAAGTGGTTATCACCTCATCGCCAGGTTTTAAGCCGAGAGCCATCATGGCAACCTGAAGTGCATCTGTTCCATTTGCGCAGGGAATCACATGCTTTATGCCAAGATAGGTTTCCAACTCCTGTTGAAAAAGTTTGACTTCCGGCCCGTTGATGTATTGAGTTGATCTAACTACATCCAATACTGCCTTGTCAATTTCTCCGGCCATCTTCTCGTACTGGGCCTTGAGATCTACCATTTGAATTTTTCTCATAAAATATGCTGTTTAATTAAAATGTGCAGAATTCTGGCTGCAAATATATACATTATTGCCCAGTCTTTATTTTGGTGCAAGGTGGTTGTAAGAGTATCCATTAAAAATGGGCATATGTGCATAAGCTCCCTTCGGTTTTGCCCGATTCATATATCTTTGCCACCAGAAAAAGGCAAAAACGTATGCACCTTTTGTACAATTTTTCATTGTGGCTTTTTAAAGCAGGGATCATTTTTACGGCTTTATTCAACTCAAAGGCTTTTGCCTGGCGGGCAGGCCGGAAGGGTCAGTTTGCACAAATGAAAGCTGCACGTAAAGATCTCCGGCCAGTGGCCTGGTTTCATTGCTCCTCACTTGGTGAATTTGAGCAGGGAAGGCCTGTTTTGGAAGCATTTCGGAATGAATATCCGCAATTTAGCATTTTATTGACCTTTTTTTCCCCTTCGGGATACAACATCCGTAAAAACTACAACGGCGCCGATTATGTCTTTTACATGCCACTCGATACGCCTTCAAATGTCAGACAATTTTTGGATATCTGGAATCCTTCTTTAGCCATTTTTATCAAGTACGAATTTTGGTTCAACTATTTAAAGAACCTGAGGCAAAGAAACATTCCTGTTTTCGTTGTTTCGGCTATTTTCAGGGAGGGTCAGCACTTTTTCAGAGGATATGGCTTATGGTTTCGCAAATGGCTAAGCATGATTACCTGTTTTTTTGTTCAGAACCAGGCCTCCCGCGAACTTTTGCTAAGCGCAGGTATAAAGAATGTAATTGTAAGTGGCGATACCCGATTCGACAGGGTAACCAATATCACCGCCCAGGCAGAGCAGCTTTTCCAGTTTTCGGCATTTGCTCTGAACCAGCAGGTACTGGTGGCCGGAAGCACCTGGCCACCCGATGAAGAGCTGCTGCTTCCACTTATCAATGACGAAACTCTATCCCTGAAGTTTATTATTGTACCACATGAGATTAGCGCAGGCCACATTCAGAGCCTGAGGAAAAGAATTTCGGTAAAAACTCAGGTTTTTTCCGAGCAAACGGGCGAGTTTGATGCAAGCGCCAGAGTGCTAATTATCGATAAGGTCGGGCTTCTTTCAAAATTATACAAATTTGGAAGAATTGCCTACATTGGTGGAGGTTTTGGGCGTGGTATTCACAACATACTCGAAGCAGCAGCTTTTGGGCTTCCGGTTTTCTTTGGCCCCCAATATGGTCAGTTTGCTGAGGCCCGGGACCTTTTGCGCCTTGGTGGCGCTTTTTCGGTAATGAACGCATCAGATCTGCGGCAAAGAGTAAACTGGCTTATTAATAACCCGGATAAATTGCACGAAACCTCCATCATTTCCTCTGGTTATGTAAATGCAAAAACAGGGGCAACAGAAGCCATTATGAAAGAATTGAGAACATTTATCAGGTAGGCTCATTTGCCTAACCTGAAATGCTTTAATTAGCTGCTAATTTTGAAGCAACAGAGGGTATGTGGCAGATGATTTATTTAAATGATTAATTTTGAGGAACCGCCCCCAAACGATACAAAAGCAATTTCAAATGAAATTTTTTCTCAAAGTCCTGGTTACTTCACTTGCGGTAGTTGTAGCTGCATATTTGCTGCCCGGAGTAGATCTGCAAAATTTCCTTACTGCAGTTTTTGTAGCCTTTGTATTGGGAATTCTCAATATGCTGCTGAAACCTATCCTGGTGCTACTTACCATTCCGGTAACCATTTTCAGTTTTGGCTTGTTTTTATTGGTTATCAACGCGTTCATTGTTTTGCTTGCTGATTTCCTGGTAGGTGGATTCGAAGTGCATAATTTTTGGTGGGCGCTATTGTTCAGTATTTTGTTGTCGGTTGTTTCCTATCTGTTGGAGTTGCCTGTAAAAAGAATCCATCCCCGTCAGTAATTCTCACCGTTGCTCCCTTGCTTGATTGTTGCCCGATTGTCAATTGTGGCATGCTAATTGTTTTTCGAAATGTAAAGTCATTTCACTAAACATTGGAGGGAGTGCCATGAAGAGAGTTTACATGTTTCTAGCAGGATTTCTGGCCGTTTCGATGGGTTTTTCTTCCCATCCCAATGCATCGGAGCTAAATCTGAGACTTGCCGACGGCTCAGTATTCGATGTAATGGTCAACGACCGGGTTTTTGACCATCGTCAGGCATCATACACCATTTCAGACCTAAGGCCTGGAAGGCAGTTTGTGAAGGTGGTGCAATACCCCAAATTCTTTAATGGCAGGTTCTTTATTGATGGAGCACCAAGGGTGGTTTTTTCCGGATATATTGTACTTCCTGCCCGTACCAGCATCAGCGGCTTTATTGATTTCAACGGAAGGTTTATCGAAACCCAGCGTTTTGCGCTAAGAGGGCGCGGTAATATGCCCAACAGGGGCCGGGGTAACAGGTTTGATCGGGAAGATGATTTTCGTTTTCGTCCAATGCATCCGCGCGATTTTGCCCGGTTGGAGCATATACTGGCCGACATACCCTTCGAGGGCCGCAGGCTCGATGCGGCAATCCACACAGTACGCGATAACCGCCTCTCCTCCGACCAAATGAGGAGACTTCTCAGCTTGTTCTCTTTCGAACGAAACCGTCTTGAACTCGCAAAAACAGCCTATCCGAACATAGTTGATCCGCAAAATTTCTTTATCGTGTACGATGCGTTTACCTTCCAATCCAGTATCAGGGAACTGAACCGATTTATTGCGGGATTTTAGGCACTTCAAATAACACAGCAGCACAAACCGGACTCTGATGTCCGGTTTTGTGTGTTTTTACAAGAACAATCACATCATTTATTAATTTTTTATGTATATTTAAACGCTAATCAAACCTTAAATTCAGCCCAATGAAACTACACTTAGGTACTGCATTATTTCTCATGGTTGCATTTGCAGGAGCGCTTGCGGCCGAACCGAGGACCATCCAGTCTGAGGTGGCCCGGGCTACAGTATTTTTTCAGGGAGCCCAGATTACCCGAACAGCCCAGGTCGCTCTGATTGCTGGCACTAACCACCTTGTGTTCACCGGCCTTCCTGCCGACACCGATCCCCTTGGCATTCAGTTGCAGGCTACTGGCGGCATTACCATTCACTCGGTTAATTTTCGGAGAAATGCCCTTACCAGGCCCGATGTCAGCCTGGAAGCGCGTTTGCTTGAGGACAGTTTGCGATTTTATCGCAGCCGTGTAAACACCAACAGGGCAATGATTGATGTGTATCAACAGGAGGAGGCTCTTTTGGCCGCCAACCGTGCTATTGGCAGCACAACCCACGGTGTGGACATAAACGAACTGCGCTCTGCTGCTGATTTCCTGAGGCAGCGGCTCTCCGATAATAAAACAAAGAGCCTTGCTCTCAATGAGCAAATCAGCAGCGATCAGGAACGAATCACCCGGATTTTGCATCAACTCGCCCGACTGAATGTGCAATTGCGCGGAGAAGTGGGCGAGCTGGTTGCGGTAATAGAGGCTACAGCCCCAGTACGCTCTTCTATTGAAATCACTTATTTTACAGGTAAAGCAGGTTGGGTTCCCAATTACGACCTTAGGGTAGTCGACGTTGGCAAGAACATTGACATGCTTTTGAAAGCAAGCGTTTTTCAAACCACAGGAGAAGACTGGGACAACATCAGGCTCGCTTTCTCAAGCGGCAATCCCAGGCAAAACAATCAATTGCCCGAACTTTCCAGATGGTTTCTGGATTTTGATCCCGCTTTGGAAGAGGTAGCGGTAGTGGGATATGGAGTTGAGCAAGCAAGGATTACATTAAGAGGGACTAATGTAGTTGCTGCCGAAGAAGCACCCCAAGCCTTTAAAGATGCTGAGGAAAGGGCGCAAACTGCAGCAGATCTTGTAGAATCTGTCCAGGGACTAACCGCACGCACATTTGAAATCGCCATTCCTTTCAGTATTAGCTCCGGAGGTGAACCCGGCCTGATCGAGCTTGAAAAAAACAGCCTGCCTGCCCTTTTCGAGTATTATGCCGTTCCAAAACTTGATCCCGGCGTATTCCTTGTTGCAAAGGTTGCAGGGTGGCAGCAATATGCATTCCTGAGCGGGGAGGCAAATATCTACATGCAAGGAACCTATTTGGGTAAGACCACGATAAACCCGGCTACCGTTCTTGACACCCTGAAGATTTCCCTCGGGCGCGATCCCAACATAGTTGTAACCAGACAAAGAGATCTGGCATTCACGGAACGAAGGTTGATAGGAGGCAGGATAACAGAAAATGTAGGCTGGGGAATTTCTCTCAGAAACAATAATAACATTCCAGTGGTGGTCAACATTCAGGACCAGTTGCCTGTGTCAACACAGGAGGTTATTGAAGTGAGAACCCGGGAATTGTCGGGAGGCTCATTGGTTGCTGAGACAGGATTCGTAAACTGGACATTGAACCTGGCTCCGGCATCTACGCAAAACCTGATGTTTCAATATTCAGTGCAATACCCGAGAGGTAGAAGTGTTACTTTGGAATAATTGACAGGAAATTAGAAAATAAGGTTAACTGCTAACCACCTTTACGCCATAAGTTTCACAACTGTCTTCAGGTCTGTGTTGGACAATTTGTGGTTCTGCCCATTGACCCGGTTCTGTATCATCAGTGTGGCAAGGTTTTCCAGTTCGCTGTCGGTGGTATTTATGCCGGCTTGCGATAGCCTGATGGGGCAACCGATGAGTTTGAATAAATGCTCGACCTTGTAAATGGTATCAACAGGGTTGTCGGTATTGAACAAGGCCTTGCCCAATGCTGCTATTCTCTCTGGAATTCTATCTTTTTGAAGTTTAAGCCATGCAGGGTAAGCTATCGAAAGTGATGCGCCATGAGGAATGTCCCATTTTACGCTGAGGTTGTGGCCGATATCGTGAACCCCCCAGTCGCCCGATTTTTTCCCCGGCATGGTCATTCCATTCAGCGCGCATGTGGCGGCATACATTATCCGGGCCCGCAAATCATAACTTTGGAGGTTATTCATCAATTCTGGACCGTATTTCATGGCTTCCTGAATTATTGCAACAATAAACCTGTCCGACAGGCTTGCATCACCTTCGCCAAACCAGACTTCGAGCGTGTGTGCAATAAGGTCAGCAATTCCGTAGGCGGTGTGGTTTGCCGGAACGCTCAGGGTAAATGAAGGGTCAAGGAAACTGTTGCGCGGGTAAAGCAACTTATGACCGTAACCCAGCTTTTTTTTCAGTGAATCGTTTTGCACCACTGCATATGGATTCATTTCGGTACCCGTAGCTGCCAGGGTCAGTACAGCCAAAAGAGGCAACCCACTTGCGGGTTTTTTTTCGCCCGACAGAAAATCCCATCCCGAATGGGTTACCGGAATGGTTATGGTTATGATTTTTGCGCTGTCTATTACACTGCCTCCGCCTACGGCAACAACCATTTCCGCTTTATGTTCGCGTGCCAGTTCAGCAGCTTTATCAACGTCTTCAATAATTGGGTTAGGTTTTATCCCACTATATTCTATCACTTCGATGCCGGCTTCGATAAGGCTATCCTTTGTTACCTGGTATGCCCCACTGACTTTGGCCGAGCCTTTCCCATAAACAAGTAAGGCTTTCCTGCCAAAAGCGCCAGCCGCAGTTCCCAGCTTTTTTACCACACCGGCCCCAAAATGAAGTTTGACAGGGTTGTATATCTCAAAATTTTCCATAAACGATTTTTTTGGGTATCATCAAACATAATAATTTTAGTTGATTAAAACAACGGTTTAACGGCATTAAAGAAAAATTTTGCCTGATGGAAAGGAAAATGAAGTTTTTCTTAATTTTATACCTGAACCGGCACGGGCATAGTCAAAACATCTGTTGCCGCTAAATAATTTTTCTAATTAAGCTATGAGGTAAAAAAATGGCTGCACTTAAGAACAAAAAGACTATTGGCATTCTGACAGGTGGGGGCGATGTGCCGGGACTCAATCCTGCAATTCGCGCTGTAACCATTCGCGCACTCCGTGAAGGTTACCGTGTTGTTGGTATTCGCAGGGGATGGGCCGGAATCCTGGAATTAATCCGCGACAAAAGTGCTGATAACCGCGACAATTATATTGAACTTACAGAAGATATTGTGAACCGTGCCGGACGCACCGGCGGCACCTTTCTGCATAGCTCACGTACAAGGCCAAGCCATGTACCGTTGAAGAATGTTCCTGAAATGTATAAAGCTAAATATCAGGCACCAGTCAATGATCTTACACCCGAAGTGCTCAAAAACCTCGATTTTTTGGGTATCGATTTTTTGATTCCCATCGGAGGAGACGATACCCTCAGCTATGCAGTGTCTCTTTACAAGGAAGGAGTCAAAGTTGTAGCTATCCCAAAAACCATGGACAACGATGTGCCGGGTACCGATTATTGCATTGGTTTCAGCACCTGTGTAACCCGCACCATTCACATGACCAACCTCCTTCGTACCTCTGCCGGGTCGCACGAGAGAATCCTGGTGGTAGAGGTCTTTGGCCGGTACGCAGGATTCACCGCCCTGCTTCCAACCATGGCCGGAGCAGCCAACAGGTGTGTTATTCCTGAGTATAAATTCAAAATTGAACACCTCACTGATCTGCTGGTGCAGGACAGGCGCAAGCACCCAAGCAATTATTCGGTGGTTCTGGTTTCTGAGGGAGCTACCTTCGAAGGGGTTGATATGATGTTCAGCAATCTTGAAAAGGATATGTACGGACATGCCAAACTTGGGGGTATTGGTGATGCCGTGTCTGCCAAAATTAAGGAGGTCAGCCCACAGTTTAACAACGGGCAGAGGGTCGAAACCATCAACCAGCATCTGGGCTACCTTGTGCGGTCGGGCGATCCTGACGCTATTGATAGCATTGTGCCAATGGCCTACGGCAACCTTGCGCTCGACTTAATCCTCAAAGGCATTCACGGACGTATGGTGATCCTAAAAAACGGGCGGTACGATAATATTCCAATCGACATCATTTCAAGTACCAAGAAACTTATTGATGTGTCGAAGCATTACAACACAGAGCGTCTGCGTCCGGTTTATGAGTCGTTTGTTGACAAGCCTCTATTTTTGATTTGACACGCAAGTAAATAGCTATTTGCGCTAAAGTTTGCACGATTGTCTTATTTACAGTGCCCATTTTGCAGGGAGAGAGAGGGATTATGGCATGATCGCCTTGAGGGTGGGGCTAAAAGTCAGTACTTGGAGGCTTCGCCTCCTTGGTCTTTTTCCGATTTGATTTCGCACGGGCAAGCCCGGCTCAATAAAACGAAAAAAGCCCTGCACTGCCGTGCAAGGCCTGTCTTTGCGGAGAGAGAGGGATTCGAACCCCCGGAGGTTTTACCCTCAACGGTTTTCAAGACCGCCGCAATCGACCACTCTGCCATCTCTCCGGCGCAAAAGTAGTATTTTATTCAATGAACAAAAAAAAATTCAAAATTCAGTTGATACAAACACCTTACTTTTACCTTCAAAATTCTTGCTAAAACGTTAGATCAAAATAAAAAGAATGACAGAAAACAGGGTTGCTGTTGTTGTGCTGAACTGGAACGGTGAAAAGTATCTTAGGCGGTTTTTACCCTCGGTTACAGAAAATCTTCCTGATTATGCGAGGCTGTTCGTTGCCGACAACGGTTCCACCGACAACTCCCTGTCCTTTCTTTCCGACAAATATCCTGAAGTGTCAGTAATCAGCCTTGGGTCAAATTCTGGCTATGCAGGCGGCTACAATAAGGCTTTAAGGACAATCGAAGCTGATTATTATGTTCTTCTCAATTCGGATGTTGAGGTTACCCGGCATTGGATTGAGCCTGTTATTGAATACATGGACATCCAAGCCCTCGTTGCCGCGGCCCAGCCCAAAATCCTGTCGTTTTCCGAAAAGCAAAAGTTTGAGTATGCCGGGGCTTCAGGCGGATTTATTGATATTCTGGGTTTTCCTTTCTGCAGGGGTCGTATTTTTGATAATATCGAATCCGATCATGGACAATACGACAACAGCATGGAAATACTGTGGGCTACCGGTGCCTGCATGTTTGTAAGAGCGGCAGCTTTCTGGGAGGCGGAAGGGTTCGACGAGAGGTTCTTTGCCCACATGGAAGAGATTGACCTTTGTCTGCGGCTGCAACGAATAGGATACTCCATAGCTGCTGTACCTTCATCTAAAGTTTAT
>DATIKK010000201.1:0-10002 GCA_035477635.1 Bacteroidales bacterium
GTAAGGATGTTTCGCTTTCTTAGGGAAGCTTTGGTGCGTAAATACGGCCAACCTTGGTACGACGAACTTGATGCTTATATAAATATGGCTTTTGAAGATGGCACTTCAAAGTTTGGTAAGGGTTGAAACTTCAATCTGTGCCGGTTTTTCTGTCGAAAGGTCCGGGGACATTTTGAAAATAAGAGTATAGGAACCATGATCTGCTCAGGCTTCATTCAATGAAGGAAGAGATTTTTTTTGAAACGTATTTGTCAGAATTAAATTTTCGAATATTCACTTACTGCAAATCAAAAACTATGACAACAGCCAACATCTATCTTAATTTTAGAGGTAATTGCGAAGAAGCTTTTAGCTTTTATCAATCAGTTCTTGGGGGCGAAATTCCATATGTGAGCCGATATAAGGATATACCTGCAGAGGATGGGAATAGTCCTAATTTAGCAGACGCCCAAAAGATTCTGCATATTTCTTTGCCTGTAAGCAATGAAACCGTATTAATGGGAAGCGACGTTGTAGGTGAGCATGCTGCTGGTTTTATTGAAGGAAACAATTTTTCAATCTCAATCAATACCGGCAGCAGGGAGAAAGCAGACCTGATTTTTAACGGACTTTCTAAGGGAGGAAAAGTTACCATGCCAATGAACGAAACATTTTGGGGGGCATATTTTGGAATGCTTACTGATAGGTTTGGAATTAACTGGATGGTGAGTTTTGACCTGAAAAATGCAAAAGGATAACCCTCCGGGCAGGAAAATGGTTCATTCCCTCATTGCTTGAGTAGAATTTTAAAGCCAAGAATATTTTATTGCGCCAGGGCTTCGGAATATGTTGGCTTTTTTTCCAGGCTACATTACTGAGTTGTATTAACTCTCAGGAAAATTCCGAAATCAAGGTTCCAGATATTGAACCTGTGTTTAGGGTTAGATACCTCTTCAATAACCTGATTTTCGTATGACCAGTTGTAGGTAATTCTTGTGTAATTAAGGCTTCGCCGGGAAATCAGATAATTTGTTTGCAACTGTATGCCCAAAACCGAATTTCCAAGATTAATCACCTCCATACCTGCCCGCATATCCGGAAGCAAAAAAAACTGCATGTCAAAATCTGTTTCATACCTTATGATTCGACGAAAATTCGAATTGACCATTTCCTGGCCTATCTCATCTGCATAAGGCAAAAAGCCCGAAAAGCCGAAATTAAGCCTCAGATTGGCAAAAAATCTTCCGGTTTCATATTTTAAAACTGGCGCTATTTTCCATCCCATGTCGAAGAAATTTCCTTGCATATGAAAATTCCGCAACGGATAGTATTGAACATCCTTTGTATTGTGAAATTCTTCATAATCGCTTGTAAAGAATGGGTATGCAAACATTCCGATGCTCATGCCCAGAAAATCATTCCAATAGTACTGAACCGACATTTTGCCTCCACTTGGATAAATATCGTCATTTGAAAACAGTTTAAGATCCACATCCAAACCGTTTCTTAATTGAAAATGTGTGGAAAATCCTATATAGGGAGCGCCTATGGGTTCGTAATCCAGAAAACTCATATAATTAATAAAATTAAGGTTCTGTCCTTCCGGCAAATTCTTTATTCGCAAATCCCTGTGGCCAAAAAACAAATTCACGCTGTAACTTTCGATAAATGGGCTTTGAGAGTAAACTCCAAAGGTTGAACCACTAATGAAAATAAATAAAAAAAGTATTCTGGTCATTGCTGATTTAATTTGAGGTTATATTGATTGTCCTGGTGGTATCAGACAGCAGGCTTCCGTCTGAAAGTGAAACCGTTACAACGAAACGGGCAATTGGATAGTTAATCCTTTCCCTCAGATAAATTTGAAATTCACTATAAGGTATGTCTTCAGGAAATCTTACTCTAATACCCAAGTGATATCTGATGTATTCATCCAGGGTTATAAAAAGAAAACCCTCATCGGGAAGCGCTAAGAAACTGTTGGAAACATCAGAAAGGGCAGGAAAAGCCGGCGAAATATTGTGCAGGGTTTTAATCTGAACGCCTGTGATTCTTTGATTAGGCACATAAAAAAAAGGGTCGGGACAAGAAAAACCATAAGCTTTTGAGATACCCAGATGACCTAACCCGGAAGGGAAGGGATAATGAACCCGGGTAGTATCTGTCAATCGTATCCTGAATGAAACCTCCCGGGCAAATGCATTTTCGGGTGCAAAAGTTAAAATTCTCGAATAATTGAATCGAACTTCAGTTGGGTCAGGACAAACAACCGTACCACAGAAGGCTAATAGCAGCGTAGGAACAAAAACACAGAAAACATTCCTGATTTTCATTTGTAAATAATTTTTTTGTTAAGGTCGGATGAACCCCCAAGGGCTCCCTGAAAGCAAACTCGCACGATGAATTTACAACTTTTTTTTGATAAATGGGGGGATTTTACACAAATTAACTGAATTTGCAAATTAACCCACAAAAGAAATGCAGCAACTTTCTCTGACTAAAACAAAGAAAAAATAAACCTCCCACTCTCCTGAATATTAGGTTGTTACAAAATTTTCAACTAAATCGGAAAAAAAGTACTTAATTTCTTGTTTTAGTAAAATAATTATTTATACATTTGCGTATTCAAATACCACAATATCATTTTATCAATTGAGCAAAGTACTAAACATATCGGAAGCCGCTACAATAGCCATTCACAGCATGGCATTGATTGCCCGGAGCAAAACGCTGCTCAACGCTCAGGAGATTGCAGAGGTTACTGGCTTTTCAAAAAACCATATTTCGAAGGTTTTGCAGCAACTGGTGAAGTCAAACATGTTGCAGTCCACCAGAGGCCCCAAAGGCGGTTTTGTTCTGAAAAGGAAATCCGAAGAGGTAAACCTGTTGGAAATCTACAGGCTGTTTGATGGTGAAATTTCCGAATCAACCGGCTGCAGGATGCATTGTTCATTATGTCCTTTCAGGAGTTGTATTTTCGGCGGGTTGAGCGAAAAGTTCAGCAGGGAATTCCGTGAATATCTTACATCAAAAAATCTTTCCACCATATAGCGTAAGCTGTATAAAAACAATAGACGAAAATGAAACGCACTGTAATTAAAATTGACGAAGAATTATGCAATGGCTGTGGGCTGTGCATAGATGGCTGCCATGAAGGGGCATTGCAATTGGTTGATGGCAAAGCCCGCATGATTAGCGACCTTTACTGCGACGGCCTGGGCGCTTGTATCGGAGAATGCCCTGTTGGCGCCATTACTTTTGAAGAGCGTGAGGCTGAACCTTATGACGAAATAAGAGTAATGGAGAGGATTTCCCCAAATGGGGAGGCAACAGTGCTGGCACACCTCAACCACCTGATAGATCACGATCAAATGGAATATGTACAACAAGGAGTTGACTACATAAGGCAAAACAATCTTGCCGTTGACCTTTCTAAACTTAAAAATTTTAAAAAACAACTCGAAATGGAACCATTAAGTACTTCTCATCAGCAGGGGCATTCAGGTTGCCCGGGTTCAAGGGCTATAAGTTTTGAACGCCCGGGCGGCAGCCCGGATGCAAACGCAATAACCGACCAACCATCAGAATTGCGCCAATGGCCGGTTCAATTGCATCTTGTAAACCCCCATGCTCCCTATTTTCAAAATGCCGATATTTTGCTGGCCGCCGATTGTGTGGCTTTCAGCATGGGAAATTTCCACAACAAGTATCTAAAAGGACGAGGCCTCGCAATTGCCTGCCCAAAGTTGGATTCAGGCAAAGAAATGTATATCGAAAAACTTGCCGCCATGATTGACCAATCAAAGATAAACACCCTCACAGTAATGATAATGGAGGTTCCTTGCTGCCACGGTTTGCTCCAGCTTGCCAAAATGGCCTCGCAAAAAGCTTCACGAAAAGTTCCGGTAAAAAGTATCATTGTGAGCCTCCAGGGAGAGATTAACAGTGAAGATTGGCAATAAGGCATTGTATTTCAAAGAGTTAGAATTCGTCTCTAACAGAACAAAAGATCCACAACTTTAATTAATACAAACCATTTAAAATCAAGTTTATGAGCATGTTTTGTTTTCAATGTCAGGAAGCTGCCAAAGGCACAGGTTGTACCATTAAGGGTGTTTGCGGCAAAACTCCTGAGATTGCGGGTATTCAGGATGTTTTAATGTATTTTTTAAAAGGTTTTTCTTGTTGGACAGAAATTGGGAGGGAACAAGGGTTGGAGAACCCAAATGTAAACCGGTACATATACGAAGCGCTGTTTATGACCATTACCAATGCAAATTTTGACCACAGCAGATTTATAAATAAACTTGAAGAAGGGTTTGCACTGCGCAAAGAATATCTGAAACAGCTCCAAAAGGAGAGAGTAAATATTTATGAACAAACCATAGCCGATGCTGCCTGGTGGGAAGCAACGGAAAAGCATGAAATCGAGAAAATGTCCTTGCAGGCAGGTATTTTAAAAATGAGCCCCGGCGAAGACATCAGATCCCTTCGCGAACTCCTTGTATATGGGATCAAAGGTATTGCAGCCTATGCAGAACATGCAGCAAATCTAGGGTTTGAGGATACAGAAATTTTTGCATTTATGCAGAAAGGGCTTGCCGCAACTTTAAACGATAACCTTACAACCGGGCAGCTAACCGAATTGGTTTTGGAAGCCGGAAAGTACGGCGTAAATGTAATGGCGCTGCTTGATAAAGCAAATACTTCGCGGTATGGTAACCCTGAGATAACTAAGGTGAATATTGGGGTAGGAAACAATCCCGGGATACTCATCAGCGGCCACGACCTGCGCGATATGGAGGATTTGCTTGAGCAAACTCAGGGAACAGGTGTGGATGTTTACACCCACAGCGAAATGCTGCCTGCAAACTACTACCCTGCATTCAAAAAATACGGCCATTTTGTGGGTAATTATGGAAACGCCTGGTGGCAACAACGCGAAGAATTCGAAACATTCAACGGCCCTATCCTTTTTACAACTAATTGTATCGTTCCGCCTTCGAAACACCACGGATATTCCGAGCGGATTTATACCACGGGTTCATCTGGCCTGCAAGGCTCAAAGCATATTGCCGACAGGGAGGGTGACGGGAAAAAAGATTTTTCGGAAATTATTGAGCACGCCAAAAAATGTAAACCACCGTTGGAAATTGAAAAAGGTGAAATTGTAGGCGGATTTGGACACAACCAGGTCATCAAATTGGCCGACAAGGTAGTAGATGCGGTAAAATCAGGGGCCATAAGGAAATTCTTTGTTATGGCAGGGTGCGACGGAAGGATGAAAGAGCGCAGTTATTACACAACTTTTGCTGAAAAACTACCTGGTGACACTGTTATACTTACCGCCGGGTGCGCAAAATACAGGTACAACAAACTACCATTGGGCGATATTGGAGGCATACCGAGGGTGCTCGACGCCGGACAATGTAACGACAGTTACAGCCTTGTAGTAATTGCCCTTAAGCTAAAAGAAGTTTTCGGCCTAAACAACATAAACGACCTGCCGATTGCCTACAATATTGCATGGTATGAGCAGAAAGCAGTTATTGTGCTGCTAGCGCTATTGTATCTGGGTGTGAAAAATATTCATCTTGGCCCTACACTACCTGCATTCCTATCACCCAATGTGGCAAAAGTACTGGTAGAAAATTTCGGAATAGCTCCAATAGGAACGGTTGAGGAAGATTTAAATGTTTTTTTGAGTTAGGTAATACCAATTTAATACACAACCAAGATGAGCGAAATTATAAACAACTCCGAACAAAGGAAAAAAATCCTTAAAGGGTTAATTCTCAAACTACACCAGGGCTGGGACCAGGAGGATGTTCGCCTTGAATTACAGGAATCCCTCAGGCAAATCCCCTATGGTGAAGTGGTGGAAGTAGAGCAGGAACTAATAGCCGAAGGCCTCCCTGCCGAAGAAGTCCTGAAACTCTGCGATGCCCATTCTGCGGTACTTCAGGGAAATATTGACCTGGAAGCAGTAAAGCCTGTGCCGGAGGGGCATCCTGTAGATGTTTTCCAAAAAGAGAACAAGGAATTGATCAACACTACTGCAAAGGCCAGAATGCTTCTAAGGGAGATAAGTGAAATGGCGGAAGGCGCTGCAGGTAAAGAAAATGAAAAAATACTTCAACTCCGGGGGGTGTTTAACCTGCTTTATGATGTGGATAAGCACTACCAACGCAAAGAATATTTGTTGTTTCCATTTTTGGAAAGCAAAGGTATTACAGGCCCGCCAAAGGTTATGTGGGGCAAGCACGACGAGATTAGGGAACTCATCAAAGGAAGCATAGAAATATTGCAGCAACCCGGGTTAACAAAAAATGATTTGCTCGCTGCTGCCCCTTTGGTGATTGAACCGGCCTTGTTTGGGGTTGAAGATATGACTGTTAAGGAAGAACAAATCCTGCTTCCCATGGCCTTGGACAAGCTCAACAACTCTGAATGGGACCAAATAAGCAGGCAATCCCTTGAAATAGGGTTTTGCCTATATGACCCACCTAACTTGTGGCAAACAGAAGAAGGCGCCAGGGAGGATACAGGAATGCTGCAAAAACACGACAACAGGGTGCAGTTCCCTTCCGGAAATCTCCGAGCTGAGGAACTTTTGTCTATTTTAAATTCAGTTCCTTTTGATATGACCTTCGTTGACAAAGACGACAAAGTAAAGTATTTTACCCAGGGGACCGAGCGAATTTTCCAAAGAAACCGTGCTATTCTGAACCGCGATGTGCGACATTGCCACCCGCCGGCAAGCGCCCATATCGTTGATAAGATTATTGACGACTTTAAGTCGGGCCGGCAAAACCGTGCGCCATTTTGGATAAACATGAAAGGTCGAATGATTCATATCGAATATTTTGCGCTGCGCAACGCCAATGGAGAGTACCTGGGGATACTTGAGGTATCTCAGGATATTACCAGGTATCGCGAGCTTCAAGGGGAACAACGCATTTTATCGTACACTTAAACCTTTAAAACTATGGACAGTTCTCTATTTATTACTCCCAAAACAAAAGTATTGCAGGCAATTGAAGCATATCCGCAGCTCGAAAAGGTATTGATTGAATTCGTTCCTGCATTTGAGAAACTCAAAAACCCGGTTTTGCGGAACACCGTGGCGCGGATTACTACCTTACAACAGGCCGCAGCCGTTGGGAAAGTAAACATTGAAGACCTTATAAACAGGCTGAGGGCCGAAATAGGTCAGGACCCTCTCCGGGAAACCGAAAGCCCTGTAAGCTATCAGACTGAAAAGCCATCATGGTTCAATGAAAACAACATTACAGCCATGCTTGATGCAAAACCCATGCTCGACGCAGGTGAACATCCCGTAAACCAGGTGATTTCTGATTTAAAAACACTCCCCGCGGGCAAAATTTATGAGCTGAAAGCCCCATTTTTGCCGGCGCCCCTCATTGACAAAGCCAAAAGCCTGAACTTCGAACATTGGGTGGTGCAGGAGCAGGGCGGAAATTGTACAGTTTATTTTCATTCAAAGTAACAATACCATTATGGAAACAAATCCTTTTATAAGCAGTGAACCGTTTTCGTTTAAAGATTCGGTTCAGTACTCAGATGGGGCAATAGTGAGCAAGCGTGTTTTGGAAAAACCCGCGGGCAATGTAAGTTTGTTTGCATTTGATGCAGGCCAACGAATCAACGAGCATAGCGCGCCTTTCGATGCCCTGGTGCAGGTGGTGGAAGGTGAAGCCACAGTCATCATCAACAAAGAGGCATATTCCCTTGCAGAAGGACAGTCTATTATAATGCCTGCCAATGTTCCCCACGCACTTGAAGCCCCAAAGCGGTTTAAAATGCTGCTTACCATGATCAAGGGCCAGTAAAGCAGGCTATTTTGCTTTTCATAGTTCATGCCCGTAATGGCTGCCGTTGCAGGCCTGACTGGCTACGATTATCCAACCGTTTAAACCTTGGGCTATGTTAAAAGCTCCCCTCCTTTCGAAGGAGGGGTGTCCGAAGGACGGAGTGGTTTTAAATAACTTTTTGCCTTGATGCAAAAAGTACAAAAAAATCAAGGCTGCATGTAAAATGTAAATCATTCCGGGTCATTGAGCCTGTCGAAATGAGCCTGTCGAAATGACCAGCCTGATGACCTTCCTGGTGGCCGTTGAATTTCAGCCTGTTCATGACAGGAAAATGGAATAAACTTTTTTCTTTAAAAGCTCCCCTCCTTTCGAAGGAGGGGTGTCCGAAGGACGGGGTGGGTTTAAAAAACTTTTTGCCTTGATGCAAAAAGTTACAAAAAAATCAAGGCTGCATGTAAAATGCTGGTTTTCTATCGCTTGGGGCTGCCGCGCAATCCAAGCCGTCCGGGTCGAATACACCGTGTTAAATGGGCTTTACGCTCCCGGACTCGTGGATTGCTTCTGCAAAACCACCCTCACGCCCCTTCGCTCGAAAACTTACGCATTTTCCATGAGGCCGGTTATTTAAGCCGTTTTTAAAATGTAAATTTCTCTGGTCATTGAGCTTGTAGAAATGAGCCCCGCCCTCACGCCCCTTCGCTGGAAAACTAATGCATTTTCCAAAAACTCCCCTCCTTTCAAAGGAGGGCTGTCCGAAGGACGGGGTGGGTTGCAGGAATATTGCAAATCACCCCTCCGGCTGTGAGAGACACCTCTCCCATGGCAGGGGAGGTGTTTTAAATTTAGCCCTCGCTGTGCGGCATTTGCAATGCCGTTCAATAATACCTTTAATTCAAATAATGATTATGACAGTTGGTTGCAAGAAGGGCTAATTGCATTCATAGGTAAAGTTCCATTTTTCTATATTTTGGCCCCATCCAGTTACCTCATTCAGACTGCGAGAAAGCGGGTAGCCTTCTTCGTTGTACGTGTAAGTTAAAGTAATGGTTCTTGGCGAATCGCCAACCCACAAGACGGTATAGCTGAGCACATTATTGGCAGAAAATAAAGAAGCAGGATCCCACCCAATAATATACATTAACCCTAATGGATTGGCAAAGGGGTTTTTATTACTGTCGTAGGTGAAGGTTATTGTTCCACTCAATGCAGTAGAATTGGGAAAGGATTTAAGCATTGATTCTTTAATCGGTTTACGCTTTTGCATCAAGTGTCTAAGCCCCCACCCCGCCATTCTGTCTGCCTGGTTTGGCTTCAGGATATTTTCTTTTTCTTGAGAAGCAGGGCTGACAACATAATGGAACTCTTGCTTTACCACATTGTTATTCTGCCAGGAATATAGCTCATATCCCGCTAACTCCCATGCTCCGGTGGTAGTTGGTCTTTCATAATAATCCATCCGGGTGATTTGATCCTCGGCGTTGAACTGCATTTCTGCCTTAAAGTTTTCTTGCACAAGATCACCGCCTTGCGTGCGATAAAAAGAAGTAATGGTTGCTTCATTGTTGGTCCAGCTTAACCGCAGTTCAAAAATAGATAGTCCGCTCCAGAATTCCTCCAACTTTATCACCCTCCCATAGTTGTCATAATGAACAACTGTACGCATCTCTTCGTCGTGCTCAATAATTTCGGACAATCGGCCTTGAGCGTTGTATGTAAGTTGGAGATTTATAGTATCACCAAATACATTACCATTAGAAATCAACCGTTCTTGTAAAGTTAAATGAGTTAATTTGCATTTAACCGGAACTTCATCGCCATTGCATGAGATCATTGTAAATGCAAAAACAGCCAATGCCAAAGGATAAATCACATTTCTTTTTTTCATACGTAAATAATTTTAAGGTTAAGGTTCGATGTACCCCGAAGGGCTCGCTGAAAGCAAACTCGCATTATGAATTTTAGCTAATGCTAAACTTCGTTTCAAACGTGGTCATGTTTTAGGGTTAGAAATTTGCTTTTATAAATAAAACTTCCAAATGGTGTTGGAAATTTTGGGTATTACAAAACAGGATACTTCTCTCTCTACGGACTACGGAATCAACGGATGCAGGCTTTTGGGCACAGGCATGGGAGGGAAATTGAGCTTCTTGGGGTAGAATCGAATTCATTGCATAAGGTTTGGTTACAC
>DATIKK010000202.1:0-16446 GCA_035477635.1 Bacteroidales bacterium
AAGAGCTGATAAACCGGCCTGAAATCCACTATCTCGCAGAAATGATGAATTTTCCGGGGGTCCTTGCCCGCGACGAAGAGATTATGCAAAAAATACAGCACTCAAAAAATGCAGGCAAGCCAATTGATGGTCATGCCCCCGGATTAACCGGGCAGGCCTTGAAGCATTATGCGTCGGCAGGTATAACCACCGACCATGAGTGTTGCACGATAGAAGAGGCAAAAGAAAAAATTGACCAGGGCATGAAAATTCTGATCCGCGAAGGAAGCGCTGCCCGCAATTTCGATTCATTGATTCCGCTAATGGCGACAAATCCGACCTCATTAATGTTTTGTTCAGACGACAAGCATTCCGACGATCTGGTAATTGGCCACATAAACCTGCTGGTTAAAAAGGCCATTGGGCTGGGTTACGAGATTTTTGATGTCCTTCGAAGTGCAACCCTTATTCCAAAGATACACTACGGATTAAACAACGGTTTGCTGCAGAGGGGTGATCCGGCCGATATTGTTGTAGTTGATAATCTCCAGGATTTTAATGTTCGTGAAACATACATTGATGGCGTAAAAGTGGCCGTACAGGGAAAAACTTTGCTTGAGAGCGTTAAGGATGATGCACCTAACCGTTTTTACTGCAAACCTGTTGAAAGCAGCCAGTTGAAGGTGAAGGCTCAGGAAGGAAAAATAAGGGTTATAGAGGTGGTTGAAGGGCAGCTTTTCACAAAGGCCACTGTAGCTGCTCCCACGCTGGAGAATGGAATGGTAATGCCTGACACCGCCAGGGATATTCTGAAACTGGTTGCACTAAACCGTTATGGTGAGTCCAAGCCGGCTGTTGCCTTTATAAAAGGTTTTGGCTTGAAAGATGGAGCATTGGCCACAACGGTTGCACACGACAGCCACAATATCCTGGCTGTTGGCACTAACGATGACGACATCACCACAGCTATAAACCTTCTGATTGAGAACAATGGAGGAATTGTGACGGTGAATGACCACCAACAATGGCTGTTACCTTTGCCGGTGGCGGGCATAATGACGCAAAACGACGGATACCATAGCGCCGAAATGTATAAAAGTGTGGAAATGGCGGCAAAAAGGCTCGGAACCTCGCTTAAGGCACCCTTTATGACTCTTTCGTTTATGGCGCTTCTGGTAATTCCAGAATTAAAGCTAAGCGACCTTGGCCTGTTCGACGTCAGTTCGTTTTCACTGGTTCCACTTTTTTCACGATAGGGCATGGCAATAAAATTCACAAACAATAAGTGCATTATAAGTCAAATCATAAGCCAAACAGTATAATGCCGTATAAGCTGAAAAAAGTTTTTCAAAATACCAGGTGGATGCAAAATTTCTATAATTTTGCAGTCTCTTATTCACCCCTTGTTTTAGGTGGGGGTTCTACTGAGAACAAAGATCTTTAGGGTAGATTTTCAGGGGCGATTAGCTCAGCTGGTTCAGAGCACCTGCCTTACAAGCAGGGGGTCGGCGGTTCGAATCCGTCATCGCCCACAGTACAACAAAAAGGGCTTTTTGGGGTTTCCAAAATGCCTTTTTTTATTTAATGACAGAGTGGTTCTTTATTGCAGGCGGCAACACATTTATGCCATGCGTCGTAAAACAACCGGAGTTAGCTTTCTTCTCCTTATTATTAAAAGAAAGGTTATAACCAAACAGCTACTAACAGCGACCAGATTAGCTTTCTTCACCTTTTAAAAGGAAAGTTCTTACCGCCTCGGTAAAAAAAGCCGGGTTGTCGGCATGCAACCAGTGTGAAGCCCCGGGAAATGTTAAAATTTCGACATTTGTAAACAACCTTTTTATCAAGTCTATGTCGGTTTCCTGAATATAATCCGACAATTCGCCTTTGAGAAACAGTGTTGGGTTGGGTAATTGGCCTTTGTGATTTACCGCCCTGAACATTTCATGGAGGTTTTCATAAATAGTAGCGAGATTAAGCCTCCATCCAAGCTGGTCTTTATTTTTCCAGTAAACATTTTTCAGTATAAATTGCCGCAACCTGAACGAAGGAATTTTCTCTTCAAGCATTTTGGCCAATTCTACCCTTCCGGAATATTTTGCAGGGTCGATTTCAAGCATGAGCTCTATAAGTTGGTGATGGCTGCTGTTTACTGGTCTTTCGGCGGGAGTCATGTCGGCAACTATCAGGCGGTTTACCTTTTCCGGATGATAGAAAGCAAATTGCATCGCGGTTTTTCCTCCCATTGAATGTCCCAGCAAATGAGCTTTGGTAAGTTGTTTTTCTTCCATAAATTGAAGCAAGTCGTCGCTCATGGCCTTATAAGAAAACACGCTGCTGTGTCCGGATTGACCATGGTTACGCTGGTCAACCGTAAACACATGAAAGTCGGAAGCCAGCGAGGAGGCTATCGACATAAAATTATCAGACATACCAAAAAGGCCGTGCAAAATAATCAGAGGCTTACCCGAACCGGCTTCCTTGTAATAAAGCTGCATGTTGAAGTTTCTTCAAAACTGATTAATTTCAGTTAAAATAATAAATACAGTATGGATCTTGCCGAAAGTGAAACCAAAATTCAAATCAATTAAACCAACTGCTGGTTGTTGGCAGAAATCAGGGCATTGAGGCTAAGTTAGCCCTGCAATTCCCTCAGATAAAGCTGAATAGTGTTTTCGAGTCCAAAATACAGGGCATCGCTAATCAGGGCATGACCAATTGACACCTCGAGCAAAAAAGGGACTCTCTGTGCAAAGAATTTAAGATTATCGAGGTTCAGGTCGTGTCCGGCATTCAATTCAAGACCAGCCTGATGGGCTGCCTCAGCAGCCCTGACAAAAGGTTCAACTGCCTTATCGGGGTTGGATGTAAATGTTGCAGCATAAGGCTCTGTATAGAGCTCCACCCTGTTGGTGCCGGTTTCGGCGGCCTTGAAAATCAACTCCGTATTTGTTTCGATAAAAATTGAAGTTCGAACTCCAAATGATTTTATTTCGGCAATTACATCCTTTAAGAATGTGGCATGCTTTATAGTATCCCAGCCGGCGTTTGATGTGAGTGCATTTGGTGGATCCGGCACCAGGGTTGCCTGTTCAGGGCGTATTTCGGCAATCAACTGCAGAAATTTTTTGGAGGGATAACCCTCAATGTTGAATTCGGTAGTAACTACCTGCTTGAGATCATACACATCGCTGATACGGATATGGCGTTCGTCGGGACGCGGGTGAACGGTAATGCCCTGTGCGCCATACTGTTCACAATTTATGGCAACTTTAATCAGATCGGGCACATTGCCTCCCCTGGCGTTTCGTATTGTAGCAATCTTGTTAATGTTAACGCTTAATCGTGTCATGCCCCAAAAATTTTAACCGCACAGGAAGGCAGACGCTGTAAAAAGCCACCCTTGCCCATGCGGCATGGTTAATCCGTATATTAAAAATCCTGAGCGGAAAACGGGACTCGAACCCGCGACCCTCAGCTTGGGAAGCTGATGCTCTACCAACTGAGCTATTCCCGCAAAACAACCCTGCCGGGATTGATTTTTGTTCCCGACAAAATTATAACAAAAGCTTTAATCCGACATTTTTCAAACTCAATAATTTCCTTAAAATGTTAGCCAGCACTCACATAAAGAATCCTTTAGTTAAAACAAAAAAAGTTTTACCTTCACAGCGTCAAACCAAATTATATGCTGGCAAAGGAACTTCTAAACGTTTTGCTGCCCCCTCTCAAAACCTCCGACCAGGCTGGTGCCGCATTGGCTTGGATGGATGAGGTCAGAGTATCGCACGTTCCTCTTGTGAACAACGAAAAGTACATAGGATTGATTTCTGAGGCCGATATTCTGGCCATGAACATCCTTGATGAGGCTTTTGAAAACCGCAAGCTTTCTTTTGTCAGACCTTATGTTTTTAATTATCAGCATTTTTACGATGTTCTCCGGATAGCTGCAGAGCAAAGACTTACAGTTGTGCCGGTTCTCGACCCAAAGGAATGTTATCAGGGTTGCATTACCATCGACAGGATTTTGCTCGAAATGGCAAAAATAACCTCGGTAAGTCAGCCAGGAGGTATCATTGTATTTGAGATAAATGAGCATGATTATGCACTGTCGGAAATATCGCGCATAGTGGAAAGCAACGATGCCAAAGTATTAAGTTCGTATATAAACACTTTCCCGGAGAGCACACGTATTGAAGTTACAATAAAGGTTAATAAAATTGACCTTTCGCCCATAATTCAAACTTTCACCCGCTATAATTATCAGATATTGGCTTCCTTTTCGGAAGAAAGCAAGCTCGACGAATTGCTTAGCCACCGTTATGAGTCTTTGATGAATTACCTGAATATATAGGCTCATCCCAATAGATCGCTTCTGCCTGATCCGTTAATAGCTGCCGGATGCAGGCCAATTAATCACAATTTTATCCCAAACAAAAAATGATTTATCTTTACCCGTTTTGTAATTTTTCAAAGCAACGCAATTTATTATTTACCTCTGCCTGGGCTGATAAATTAAAGAAATTTGTAAGGTTTTAATTCTAATTCAATTTCAATTTTACTGTAATGAGCAAAAAACCACATTTAAGTTTTTGGCAAATTTGGAACCTGAGTTTTGGGTTTCTTGGGGTTCAGTTTGGTTTTGCACTTCAGAATGCGAATGCGAGCAGGATATTGACGAGTCTTGGGGCTGATCCGCACTCATTGTCCCTTTTCTGGCTGGTGGCTCCTGTCATGGGTTTGCTGGTACAGCCGGTAGTAGGAGCTGCAAGCGACAAAACTTGGAACCGGATGGGCAGGCGTTCGCCTTACATTTTCTTTGGCGCATTGATTTCGATGATTGCCATGTTTCTCATGCCCAATGCCCCCCTGATTGTACAGGTGGGAGGAGCCAGCGCTCTGGCTTTTGGTGTCATCATGCTTGCCATAATGGACGGGGCATTCAATGTTACTTTTCAGCCTTTCAGGGCGCTGGTTGCCGATATGACTCCCGACGAGCAGCGAAACCTGGGATATTCGGTTCAGAGTTTCCTGATAAATATCGGGGCTGTTATTGGTTCTGCCCTGCCGTTTATTTTGACGGCAACTGGTGTTGCTAACCAGGCCGAAGCCGGAAAAGTAGCCCCTTCGGTTATTTGGTCTTTTTATATAGGAGGCTCACTGCTCCTGCTGAGTGTACTTGTTACGGTCTTAAAAACCAAAGAATACCCCCCAAAAGAGTTTGAAAAGTACAACAACATTACCGAGGATGACAAATCCAAAAAGGAAAATTTTTTCAGTCTCCTGGCAAAAATGCCGAAATCAATGAAACAATTGGCGGTGGTACAGTTTTTTTCATGGTTCCCGTTGTTTCTGATGTGGGTTTATTCAACTACTGCTATTTCGCAACACTTTTTCGACGTACCGGTTGGCTTTAATCACGAAACCGAGACCAACGAAGCCATAAGAACAGCTTTTGAAAAAGCCGGAAACTGGGTCGGCATTTGTTTTGCCATGTATAGCCTTGTTGCTGCCCTTTCCTCAATTGCAATCCCAAAGCTGATTAAATTAACCAGCCGCAAAATTATTTACGCCGGCGCCTTGATTTTAGGAGGCCTGGGATACATATCCACCTACCTGGTTACAAGCCACTATATGATTCTTGTATCAATGGTTGGGGTTGGAATTGCATGGGCTGCCATATTAGCACTTCCTTATGCCATTCTTTCGGGGGTGCTTCCGGCAAAACGCATGGGGGTCTATATGGGTCTTTTTAACCTGACGGTGGTAATTCCACAAATTATAAGCGGAATTGTAGGTGGCCAGATCCTAAGGTTTCTTTTTGCCGGAGAGGCAATTTATATTTTAATTCTGGCCGGAGTATTTATGGTTTTGGGAGGTTTGTTTGTATTTTTTGTTAAAGACCAACCTCTCGATGCCGAAAAATCACAAGGATAATTATTTTTTTGTTTTTTCAGGTGCCCTGCTAAGTCCGAGAAAAATAACTCTAAAAAAATATCGGGCTGCAGCAGAAAGGTCTATATTTTTTTTCAACGAATTATTATTAAAACCTCAATAACAATGAAAAAAGAGCGTTCGAGTGGCATACTATTGCATATCACTTCACTGCCAGGCCCTTACGGTATCGGCACAATGGGCTTGGAAGCCTTTGAGTTTGTAGATTTCCTGGTTTCGTCAGGCCAAAAGATTTGGCAGATTCTCCCCCTTGGGCACACCGGCTATGGCGATTCGCCCTATCAATGCTTTTCGGCCTTTGCAGGCAACCCCCTGCTGATTAACCTTGAAAAGCTGGTTAATGAAGGCTTGTTAGCATCATCCGAACTTCCGGATAAAATAAAGTTTAGTGATGATGAAGTGGACTTTGGGGCAATTTACCAGTACAAATACCCGCTTTTGCGTAAGGCTTTCGTACGTTTCAAGGCTAACAACAGCAAGATCAGGAAGATGCAATATGAAAATTTTGCAAAAAAAAGCAAATATTGGCTCGATGATTATTCGTTTTTTATGGCGCTTAAGAATCATTTCGGTGGAAAGTCGTGGTCGGAATGGGAACCCGGGGTAAAGACCCGTCAGCCAGAAGTCCTTGCTGATTTAAGGGTAAAACTGGCAGATGATATAGACTATTTCTGCTTTCTCCAGTTTGTATTTTTCCGTCAATGGCAGGAACTGAAGTCTTATGCAAATCTAAACGATATTAAGATCATAGGCGACATACCACTTTATGTGGCTGCCGACAGTGCAGATGTCTGGTCGAAACCAGAATTTTTTGACTTGGACACGAAACTGAAACCCAGGACCGTAGCTGGCGTACCACCCGATTATTTCAGCGAAACCGGCCAACTTTGGGGAAACCCTATTTACAATTGGGAAACCCTTCAAAAGGATGAATTTTCATGGTGGGTCGAGAGAGTTAAGGCTAATCTGGTACTTTACGATGTTCTGCGAATAGACCATTTCCGCGGATTGGCGGCCTATTGGGCAGTTCCCTTCGGTGAGCCTACAGCCATTAAAGGCAAGTGGATAACAGCCCCGGGTTTTGAGTTGCTCGAAACCCTCTTCGACAAGCTCGACAACCCGCCTATCATTGCCGAAGACCTCGGTGTTATAACTCCCGATGTTATTGATTTGCGCGATGGGTTCGGACTTCCGGGCATGAAAATTCTGCAGTTTGCCTTCGACAGCGCCGAGGATAACGACTTTATGCCCCACACATTCGATAAAAACTGCTTAGTATATACTGGCACCCACGATAACGACACCACACTGGGACAATTCAAATCCGTAAAGGATGATGACCGTCTGTTAATGAAAAAGTATTTCCATGTTGATGAACTTGACCCAACCTGGTCGTTTATAAAACTTGCATGGAGCACTGTAGCAGATTTGGCCATAGCACCAATGCAGGATTTGCTAAGGCTCGATTCTGAGGCACGTATGAACTTTCCCGGGAAACCTTCAGGTTACTGGAAGTGGCGCTATCGCAAAGAGTCGGTAAAACCTGAACTGGCCGAAGAGTTGCTGGAATTAACAAGACTTTACGGGCGAAGATAGGGCATTTAAAAAGTAAACATAGGCTTCGCCAGCAAACCTACGGGCAACAGGACACAATATTTGTAAATGTTTTCCGGAGGTTTGTTGTTTTGCATCACAAACAGGTAAAAATAACCAACCTGACAATTCAAGTTTTGCTTGAAACATAAAGAGATTACTTTTATCACGGTCAATTTTTTATCAATCCTTGAACTTTTATCAAAAACCGCCATTCTGGCTCAAGGCTCTTACCCAAACCTGCCTTTTATGGCAACTGCCTGCCGGAAAAAAACGGCTTTATCTGACCTTCGACGACGGACCTAACCCGGGCATCACAGGCGAAATACTTCGGTTGCTTAGCTCTTTTCATGCACATGCAACATTTTTCCTGCTTGGTGAAAAAGCTTTGCAACAACCTGCCCTGGTGGACGAAATTTTGCGCAGTGGTCATGGATTGGGGAGCCACGGATTGAAACATATCGATGGCTGGAAAACATCGACAAATCGATATGTGAGAAATGTCGAAAACCACCCATTATTACAGGCTGAAAAATTATTCAGGCCTCCATACGGGCGCATTACACCCGCTCAAGCTTTAGCCCTAAAGAAGAGAAATTTTCATATTGTAATGTGGAGCATTTCTGCAAGGGATTACGAAGCGAAAACCAATTTGGACAAGGCGCTGAAAAACCTGGTTACTACGTCAGGAGATGGAAGCATTGTTTTATTTCATGACTCGCCACAGGCCGCTATGAACTGCCTTTATCTACTTCCTAAGTTTCTGGATCATTTTTTGCATGAAAACTACCGTTTCGAAGTCTTACCTGGAGCTTACCGGCATTCAGTCATAGACGCGAAAACGTAAATAATTGATAATTTTGTAAATCCAAACGAATTAATGTGAGCCCCGGGAATTTTGAATATGCTTCTAAAAATTTACTGCCTGCACTTTTGGGAAAAGGTGCTGTGATAACTGCAGTTTTTTTATTTTTTTCCTGCGCCAATGTGGTAGCGCCAACTGGTGGGCCGGTTGACGAAACTCCACCGCAGGTAGTCCGGAGCAACCCTCCTCTTAATTCACCAAACTTTGAAGGCTATGAGGTAAGAGTTGAGTTCGATGAATTTGTCCAGCTTACCAACATCAACCAAAAGTTGCTTGTTTCACCACCCCTGTCCAAAATGCCGCAGGCGAGAATCAGAGGCAGATCAGTAATACTATCATGGCAGGATACCCTTAGGGATAATACTACTTATAATTTTTTTTTCGGGAATGCCATTGTCGATATAACTGAGGGAAATGCAATACCAAATTTTCAGATAGTTTTTTCGACCGGCCCGTTTGTCGATTCCCTTTCCTTGGCAGGAGTGGTTACCGATGCCTTCACCCGAGAGCCAGAGGACGAAGTTTATGTAATGCTTTACAAACCAGGCAACGATTCCATCCCCTATCAGGAAACGCCGGTTTATCTTGCCAAAACCGACAAGGAAGGCAGGTTTCGAATTGGAAACATTGGTACAGGAGCCTATATGGTCTTTGCACTCGACGATCTGAATGCCAATTTTCTTTTTGATTTACCCAACGAACGTATTGCCTTTTTAGATACGCTTGTGGTTCCGGTTTGGGAAGAACCCGCAATCCCGGCAACTGATACTATGCCCGGCAACCAGGATCAGCAGCTCCAGCCTGAGGATATAAACAGACGGACTGCACGGATAGGAACCACTCCTGCACGGTCAGAAAATAATTTTTCTGCTGTCCAGGAAAGATTACAGACTGAGGAAATACCGGCACAAACCTCGCCTGCATTGACAGCGCTTAACCTGGAAATGAACATGTTCGTTGAGCCAGATACAGCACAAAGGCTTGTTTCAACCTCCGTTCCGCGAATGGGTTTCATGAGCCTTAATTTCAGGGTTCCTTTCGATTCAATTGTATTCAGGGATTTAAGCGAAACACTATCCGATCAATGGTTTGTATCTGAACCATATGCGGGTGGCGACACTCTGCACCTTTGGATATTACCACCGGTTCCTGATTCGTTGTTTCTGGAAGTGTCTGACCGTTCGATGATATTAGATACCATTAGAGTTGCAACAAAACCCCGGACAGTCCGCGAAAGAATAGCCACCCCAGATGAAACCCCAAAATTACCAGTAAGGTTAAACACTACAGTTACTGCCGCATTGGCGTATTTCCATTTATTAGAAATAATTGCAGATAACCCCATTCAGTCATTCGACTCTGCTTATTTCTCGCTAATGGACGCTGACTCTGTTATGATACAGCCAGACTTCGCTTTTGTTGCACCTGTGAACCGTAAACTAACACTGCAAACTCCATTGCAGCAAGATAAAAGATACCACTTGTTGATGCTTCCTGGAGCATTAACCGACATTTACGGGCTAACCAACGACACTGTGCGTGCTACTTTCAGCACCACAAAAAATGAAGATTACGGCACGCTTATTTTAAATCTCCATGTTGAAAACCAGCAAAGCCAGCTAATATTGCACCTTATCGACAATCGGGGTAATACGCTTAGGGAAATGGTAGTACCACCTGGTGGAGTATGCATAATCCCTCATCTTTCTCCTGCCACTTACCGAATACGTCTTATCCATGACCTGAACAATAACGGGAAGTGGGACCCGGGGCATTTTATGGAAAGGAGGCAACCCGAACCGGTTTTTATGAAACCCCAGGAAATTCAGATACGTCAAAACTGGGAATCGGAGGTAAACTGGCGGATAAATCTGCGCTGATTGGAACAAAAGTGAAAAGGTCCATTTATTAATATTTATTAATTCACATATTTCACCCTTATGAAACTTTCACATATTGAACATATTGGCATTGCCGTTAAAAATATGGAAGAAACCAAAAAGTTTTACGAAGAGGTTTTAGGCCTGAAATGCTATGCCATAGAAGAAGTAAAGGATCAAAAAGTTAAAACCGCCTTTTTTATGCTTGGCCAAACCAAGATCGAACTTCTCGAATCGACCGAACCTGACGGCCCTATCGGAAGGTTTATTGAAAAAAGAGGGGAAGGTGTTCATCACCTTGCATTTGCAGCCGAAGGAATTGAGAGCGCCCTTAGTGCATTAGAAAACAAAGGTGTGTTGCTGATTGACAAAGCACCCCGAAAAGGAGCAGAAGGCCTCGATATTGCGTTCCTGCACCCAAAATCTACACATGGCGTACTAATTGAACTTTGCGAGGACAAAAGCAACCGGTAAATTTTATGGGTATTGAGCGCTGCCCTGCACTAAACCCTGTATAGCTTGTTTTTTATAGCGAAGGTTACCAGTTTAACGCTGCTGTCAACGCCTGCTTTTCGGAAAAGGTTTGCCTTGTGGCCATCAACCGTTCGTTGGCTGATAAATAGCTTGTCGGCAATTTCTTTTATAGTGTATCCCTTGCAGATTAGATTCAGCACTTCCAATTCGCGGGTGGTTAATTCCTCACGCAGCTCAGGTTCGTTGTTATTTCCTTTGGTCATGCTTTTTAAAAGCGAGGAGGCAAGCGTGGGTATCAATTCATCCGAAAAGTAGTTTTTATTGTCAGACACCAACGATATAGCCTTCCTAAGTTCATTCTCCTCGACAGTTTTAAGCAAAAATCCTTTTACTCCTGCTTCGAGCATACTTACCAGGTACTCTTCTTCTCCGAACATGCTAATTGCCACAACCTTCAGGTCAGGGGCACGTTTCAGGGCTTCTCTGGTGGCGTCAATTCCATTAAGTTCCGGCATCTGAATATCCATAAAAACAATATCGGGCTGCAGTTTTTCGAAAGTATCAAGAAATTCGTGCCCGTTGTTCGCTTCACCGCAAACAGTAACTCCCGGCATCTCCTTCAGGAGCAAATGAAGACCCTTGCGAAAAATGTGATGGTCTTCAACAATCATAATTTTTATTTTTCTTTCCATATCCGTGTATTAAAAATACGCCGTAATTGATACTCTTATCCAAATCAAATACAAAGCTTTTAATAATTCAAGGGTTTTAATACAAAGGAATTTCCATGCGAAAAGATGACCCACTTTCCCCTTTTTTCCCTGCTTCCAGCCGGCCATTCAGAAATTGTATCCTGGTCAGAATATTTTTCAATCCGTGACCAACATTTTGACTCTTCAAAGCCTCATGAAAATCGAATCCTTTTCCGTCGTCTCTAAAGCTGAGGTCAACCCTTCCATTTAGAGCTTTAATGTTAATGTAAACATTCTTAGCCTCGGCATGTTTCAGGGTGTTGTTAATCAGCTCGGTACAAATCCGGTATATGTTAGTTTCAATGTTTTTGGCAGGTCTTTTATCTTTAAGATTACCTGACAAGTGAATGTTTATAGCCCCCGACCGCATAACCCCTTGAGAAAAGCTTTCGAGCGCGGGGATCAATCCGTAATGATCAAGGGTGCTTGGGGTAAGATTGTTGGCAATTCGCTTTGCTGAAGCTACTGCCTCATTCAGATTGGATTTAATTTCGTTGATAAGATAATCGCGTTCCTCATCAGTTTTTTGAGGTTTCTGAAGCAAAGCAACATAAATCTTCAATGTTGAAAGCAAAACACCCAAACCATCGTGCAAATCCATAGCAAATCGCCTGCGTTCGCGCTCTTCGGTTTCGGTAATTGCATTTCGAACTTCGTTTTCCAATTGTTTTAATCTGGTAATATCACTTACGGCCAGTACATTGATGTGTTCATTACGATAAACAAATGACTGGTGTTTCAACTGACCGTAAAATAAACTCCCATCCTTGCGAAAAAATACCATCTCGCATGGACCAGCATTATTGCCTTCCAAAATTTCTGTGAGAGTTTTGTGGTGATCCTTCGAAGTTATCTGGCTAACCGGCATTTTAATAAACTCCTCCGTCGCATATTGAAAATTTTGCATGGCAGCCTGGTTCACCTCTATGATCTTGTCTTTCCTGACGAACAAAACAGCTTCAAACGCCGATTGCGAAAGTGCCTGGAACTTTTCTTCGGTTTGTATGCGATGTTCTATTTCCCGTTTTAACTTGAGATTCTGATCGGAAATTATATCGGTTGCATTTTTAAGTTGCAGGTGTGTCCTTACCCTTGCTGTAAGCTCCTGGCGATTAAATGGCTTTGTGATATAATCTACTGCTCCGGCCTCAAAACCTTGAACGACCTCATTCGCATTGCGAAGGGCGGTAATAAAAATTACAGGGATCTTTACTGTATGATCTGAGGATTTTAACCTTCGGCAAACCTCCAGCCCGTCCATTTCGGGCATTAGGATATCAAGAAGAATAAGGTCGACCACATTATTTTTCAACAAGTCAATAGCCTTGACACCCGAGGTAACCCCTTCGACCAGGTATGGCTCTTTCTTTAGAATTTGTTTCAAAAGAAGCAAATTCTGTTCATCGTCATCCACAACCAGTACTTTGAAGGTTTCGCCAGTGCTCATGCCACCCTTAACTCCATAAATCCCAACAATAATTAATGGTAAAGTTAAACAAAATACTTGTTGCATGTTTGGCAAATAAATTTTTATCTTAATTTTAAACCTGTTAAATACAAAAAAGTCATGATACCGGTAGCCGAAATTTTTAAATTCAGATTTAGGGAAGCTCTGATTGCTTTCAGGCAAAAAGGGTCGGGTCAGGCCGTGCTGTTACTGCATGGCTTTACAGGGTCTTCTTCCATTTGGGAAGAATACCTGGAAGTTCTATCGGACAAGTTCAGGGTGGTGGCCCTGGATTTGCCAGGTCATGGTGAAAGCGAAATATTAGCTGAGGTGCATACCATGGATATTATGAGCGAGTTGGTCAATGCGGTATTGACCCATCTGGAAATTAAAAACGCGGTGGTAATTGGCCATTCGATGGGTGGTTACGTAGCCCTTAATTTAGCAAAAAATTACCCGAGCTTTATCAAGGGGCTGGGCTTGTTTCACAGCACTTCGCTAGCCGACAATGATGAAGCCCGGGAGGGCCGCGAAAAATCAATAAGGATAATAAAAGAAGACCATCGTGGCTTTTTGTTCAATTTCATTCCCGGATTATTTGCACCTGAAAACCAACAAAAGTACGCCGCCCAAATTGCAGAACTTGTTGCCCAGGCAAAAAATATGGATAAAAATGCAATCGTTGCTGCGCAGGAAGGCATGAAGTTACGCACTAGCACACTTGATGTACTTATAAATGCAAATTATCCTGTGATGTTTATTGCAGGCCAGAAAGACCCAAGGATTGCATTCGAAAACATCTGGGTGCAAATGGCCCTCACCGCTGAAGCCCACTCCCTGATTCTGAGAGATGTCGGGCACATGGGATTCATTGAGTCAAGACAGGAATGTCTGGATTTTACAAAGTCTTTTGTTGAAGCATGCTATAAAAAAAGTAATTTGTAGTAAATCCTATTCCGGTGCAATTTTAAAAAGTGGGTGCCTAAAAAAGTTACCCAGGTAAAGGATAGGGTTAGCTTGATCTACCTTTCAAATATGTAGTAGCTCCAAGGCTGGAGGGTCATAGCATGGTCTGCAGCGAGGGAGACAGGCGAACCTGTAAACACATCGGTCAACGAACCTGCGAAGCGGTCGCCCTGCAGCACTGCATCCTGTACACTGGCAGAAAGGTTGAGAACAACCACCACCTTATTGCCTTCCTTTTCCCTGACAAAGGCAAACACTGATGCATCGGCACCTGTATTGATTCTTTCCATGGGACCTCCGGCAACACCATTCCAGAGAGCCTGATTGCGGCTCTTGAGGTGCAGCAGGGTGCTGTAGAATTCCTGCATCTTAAATCCATTCCAATCAATCTGGTCTTTTTCGAAAAACTCGAGCCTTCTGTTGAAAGCCGACTCCTGACCGTTGTAGAGCAAAATCATTCCGGGAACGGTGGCTGTAAGAACAGAAAAAGCTTCAACTGCAGGGCCGAGTCGTTCAAACTCTGTACCTGCCCACGAGTTTTCATCGTGGTTGGTGGTGAAGTACATTTTGAAAGAACCTACCGGGAATGGAGGCAGGGTATCGGCAAAGAAATAAGTATCCAGTGCAGTAACATCGGCTTCGCCCTGAGCAATATCGTTCATCATGTGGTGGAGCCTCCAGCCATACGACATTTCAAAAGCATTCACATTCAACTCGGGAGTTTCAGCCTCAGCCAGCATAAAGAGGGGCTTCACCTGCTCGAGTTCGCTGATAGCTCTTTCCCAGAATGCAGTCGGAACCAGATATGCCACATCGCATCTGAATCCATCTACGCCTACTTCTTCTACCCAAAACCGCATTTCGGCAATCATGGCATCCCAGAGCTCCTTATTGTCAAAGTTCAGGTCTTTCACATCGGTCCAATCGGCATTGGGGGCCATAAAGTTTCCGTTAGCATCGCGGGTATAAAATTCCGGGTGGGTTTCTGCCCAATGGTGGTCCCATGCAGTATGGTTGGCAACCCAATCGAGCATAACGAACATTCCTCTGGCATGAGCTTCCCTAACAACGTCTTTAAAATCCTCCATGGTTCCGAATTCGGGATTCACTGCAGTAAAATCTTTTATGGAGTAGTAACTACCGAGGGTTCCTTTGCGGTTTACTAGGCCAATGGGATGGATGGGCATAAACCACAAAATGTCAACACCCATGGCTTGCAGCCTGTCGAGGTGCTTGGCAAAAGCGTTGAATGTACCCTCGGGTGTAAACTGCCTGATATTTACCTCGTAGATATTGGCATTTTTGCTCCATTCGGGGTGCGACACTGTAGAGACAACTTGCTCGGCAGCTTGTGGGGCAGGCCTGCATGCGGTAAATCCGGCAGCAAGCAAAACCAAGCTGAAAACAGCGATGAGATGGAAAAGCGATTTTTTCATTTTCAGATTATTAGGGTTTTTGTAAAAAATTCTTTTAGTCAATGTCAATTTTTCTATTCAAATAATTGCTTACATCCATGGGCATGCGACTATATGGCTTGGCAAAAAACTCTGAGGAGATCAGAAAATCGGCTGTAGAACGGTTGCATGCAGTAGGCACATTGTAGAGCACAGTAATTCGCAGCAGTGCTTTGATGTCCACATCATGGGCCTGGGCGTTCATGGGATCCCAAAAAAAGATCATAAGATCAATTTTTCCTTCGGCAATCATAGCTCCCAGTTGCTGGTCGCCCCCCAGAGGGCCCGATTTCAGTTTGGTAATACAGGTTTTCACCGGTGGCTTGCCGGTTTTGGGATCAATCAGGGCCTCCTCCACCATCCTTCCGGTGGTGCCGGTGCAAAACAGTGAGTGTGGCGCCAGCGCTTCCCGGTTCCACCGGATCCACTCCAGCAGGTCTTTCTTGCGTTTATCGTGCGCTACAAGGGCTATGCGTTTCTTACCGGAATTTTGTTTAATCATGAGGTATTGCTTAAAAAATTAGTTTGCCGTCAGAACCTCAAAACTGCTACCGGGTAAATGTATAGTTAGCGTTCCATCGGTTATGGAAAATTCATTGTCAAAATATCCTTGATAGTTTCTGACTGCAAATCTCTCGGGCAGCGGGAGTGTCAATGTAACCGGATTGCGGTCTTTATTGAATACTACCAAAGCATGATTTGCGAAATAGCTCCGTGCGTATGCAAATGTCATGGCATCGGCGTGCAGGGTTTTGAAATCGCCATAGATAAACGCCAGGTTTTGCGACCTGAGACTGGTAAGCAGGGATGTTTCCTCCTTCAGCCGGCTTTGATGATGGGTAAGGTTGGTGAATATCATGGGCCGGCGGCTGTCAGGATCGCTTGCTCCCGGTATGCCAACCTCATCTCCGTAATAGATTACCGGAACGCCGGGAATGGTCATGATGAATGCCATAAGGGATGCGAGTCTTCTGTAACCAATAGTATCGCCCACACCCACTTCGCGGTTCCAGCCGGCTTCAATGGGGTTTTCGTCGAAACGCAATGCGCCCCCTGCAAGAGAAATAAAACGGGCCATATC
>DATIKK010000203.1:0-12014 GCA_035477635.1 Bacteroidales bacterium
CAAGGAGTTTGATTCCTGATTACCTTAATTCAATGCCAAACCCTGCTTACTGTGCGATTAGAGGTGATTTTTTAAATCTGTTATTGTTGTTGATTTTTTTCATATTTATAATTTTTATCTACAACTAAGCAAAACCATCTATGAAGGCAACAATTCTGTTTTTATATGTTATTCACCTGGCAACCGTAATTTTCCTTTCCTCATGCGGGATAAAAAATGACACTGATTTTTTTGTCCAAACGGCAAAAATACCTGAGGGCTACACGCATGAGCAAAAAGTTGAACTTTCGGCCAGGGTATTGCCTCACCCCCGTCAAATGTTGTGGTTCGAGGATGGTTTTTCCGGGTTTATTCATTTTGGTCCCAATACCTTCACAGGAAGAGAGTGGGGTACAGGGTTTGAAAACCCGGCTATATTTAATCCTGAATACCTGGATACAGACCAATGGATGAGATTGATGAAGGAGGCCGGTATGACCAGGGTAATAATGGTCGCCAAGCACCACGATGGTTTCTGCTTATGGCCATCCCGCTACACCACCCACTCAGTCGCTTCTTCACCATGGCAATCAGGAAAAGGTGATCTATTGCGTGATGTATCTGAGTCGGCCCGTAAATATGGTCTGAGGTTGGGTATTTACCTTTCCCCGGCCGATTTGTTTCAGATAGAATCGCCGGAAGGTTATTACGGAAACGGAAGTGAGTTTGCATACAGGACAATTCCTAGGCCAGACGCTAACAGACCATTTGCTGACCAAAGAACATTTACTTATAAGGCTGATGATTATAACGAATATTTTCTGAATCAGCTATTTGAGTTGTTGACTGAGTACGGACCGATTTATGAAGTTTGGTTTGATGGGGCCCATCCAAAACCTGGTACCGGGCAAACCTACAACTACAAGGCCTGGTATGATCTTATCAGAAATTTAGCGCCAAATGCCGTTATTTTTGGCAGGGGGCCTGACATCAGGTGGTGCGGCAACGAAGGTGGTGCCACCAGAATTGCTGAATATAACGTAATACCGCTGGACCAAGAGCCCGAAACTTACCACTGGCCAGATAAAATGGGTGAAAATATTGCTGGTCGGGATATGATTACCGATGACACGAAATATTTTCATTATTATCCTGCCGAAACCAATACATCAATCCGGCATGGTTGGTTTTGGCGAAATGATGATGAACAGCAGGTACGGAGCGCAGATGATGTTTTCGATATATACGAAAGGTCGGCTGGTGGCAACAGTGTTTTACTTTTGAATATTCCTCCCAACAACAAAGGGTTGTTTTCTGAGAGGGACTCTAAGGTTTTGATTGAAGTGGGAAGAAGAATACGGGAGGTTTATGGGACTAATCTTTTGACGGGTGGCAGAGCAACGACACGGAAGTTAATCGACGATAACCCCGAAACCTGGTGGCAGGCACCTGGCAAACAAGCTGAATTCATTGTCAGGCTACCTGGGTCAAAATTGGTAAACCGGGTGGTAATTCAGGAAGCTATTGCCCATAGGGGCGAAAGGGTTGAACAACACAAACTCTATGCCTGGATTGATGATGCATGGCAAGAAGTTGCTCAAGGCACTACCATCGGCCATAAACGCATTTTACGGTTTCCGGCTGTGCAAACCAATCGTTTTAAGGTGGTAATTACCGAATCAAGAATGCCACCTGCAGTTTCCAATGTTGCAGCCCATTTTTTTGATGAACCTCCAAAACCTGTTGTTATGAGAATGGATGAACATGGTATGCTTATGATGGGAGTTGGAACGAGTTTTGTCTGGAACAATCATGGCGCTATTGACTTATCACAAACAATTCATTATACCAAAGATGGGTCTGAGCCCGGAGTTCATTCATATTTATATAGAGAGCCAATCCATCTTCCACTTGGCGGTCACATTTCGGCCAGAGCTGTTTCATCCGGAAACTGGGGTTCAACAACCTCTTTCCGGTTCGGAATAAATAAAATTGATTGGACAGCCTCCGATGCCTTCGGCAATACGATTCCTGTAGCAAACATTATTGATGGCAACCCACACACCGGATGGGTTTCGGGCGTAACTAAAGAGGGTCAGCCTCAAAAGTTGACAATAGATATGAAGCAATCTTTCACAATCGCCGGGTTGGCCTATTTGCCCTATACCAGGGGCGGATTTATCGAAGCCTTCACGATAGAAGTCAGCAGTGATGGCTCTTTGTGGAACGAGGTGCACAGGGGTGAATTCGGAAATATCGTTAATGACCCTACCAGAAGAGTAATTCTATTCGACAAAAATTACGATGCCCGGTTTGTTAGGTTATCGGGCTTAAAAGCTCCTGGCAATCTGTCTGCAATAGGAGCATCAGAAATTGATATTTTTTCGTCTTTGGCAAGATAAAACCTTTTAAAACAAACCAAGCTATGGAGAAAAGTGTAAAAAAATCTGCGATGGTATCATTAAGCACAATGATGTTTTTCCAGTACATTATGTTTGCTGTATGGTGGGTACCGCTTGCTGCCTATCTGGCTCAATTAGAAGTGTCGAGAAATTTATCGGCGTTGATTCTCAGTTCAATGGCTTTCGGATCAATGGTTTCGCCTATGGTTGGAAATCTTGCCGACAAGTATTTCAAGGGGCAGCATTTGCTGGCCTTTTCCAATGCCATAGTGGCGGTGATGCTATTGCTTTCGGGAATAACAAGAGATCCGGTAATTTTATTTATCACCCTTCTAATTGCAATGCTATTTTACATGCCAACCTGGGCTATTACCAGCGCTATTGCTTTAAGGCATGTGCCCTCCGAAATATTTCCAAGAGTAAGGGTTTTTGGTACCATTGGGTGGATATTGGCAGGTATATTTAGTCTGATTAGCGTACAGTTCTTCCAGGTTGACTTCGATGGCACACAACTGCCTTTTTTCTTTGGGGCAGGCCTTGCCGCTATTGCTGCTGTGTTCAACTTTACTTTGCCCGATACGCCTCCAATGGGAAAAGGAACTAAAACTTCATTCCTCGATATTATGGGTTTCAGGAGCCTGGTGTTATTGAAAGATAAAAATTACGCGGTTTTCTTGATTATTTTCTTTCTGGCTATGATTCCCTTTTCAATGTACTGGTCATATTTTTCCGAATATTTGCTAAGCAGCGGATATAGGTTGATTACTGTTACCATGAGTTTGGGTCAGGTCATGGAAATTTTTATTTTACTTACAGTTCCGTTTTCCATAAAAAAATTCGGACTGCGCAATACCATGATCATAGGGATAATTGCATTAATTGTTAGGTATGCATCGTTGTATCTTGCAGGAAACGAGGCCGATATAGCATTTGTGTTGCTTGGGGTAGTAGTGCATGGATTAATTTTTGGTTACTATCATATTGGCGCTCAGATTTATACCGACAAGATTGCTCCACCACACTTGAAATCGCAAGCCCAAGGTTTGATTTTCTTTGTAACCTTTGCCATGGGTTTGCTTTTAGGAAATTTTATTTCAGGATGGGTTATTGACATCTTTTCGGAACAAACTGCACTCGGAATTCAATACAGATGGGATGCTATTTGGGGTGTAACGACGCTTATGTCTGTTGCAGTATTATTGAGTTTCCTGCTATTTTTTAAAAATGAAAAAACTCTTCCCTAAAGACACGCTGCTGTTAGGCGTTGATAGGTTGGTATAAACGCGAATTAGTTGCATAGTATCTTAGTTAGGCTTTTGGTAGAAAACCCTACTACGTAAAGAATTTGATTTTCTTTTTGATTGAAAAAATTTTTTTCAGGTACCTGAAACTATTACATTTGCCGAATCACCAAAAAGGGTATAATAAAGTAGGGACAAGTCGCTTGTCCCTATAAAATTTCATCATTTTGTGGCCTTTATTGCCGCTTTAATCATAAACAAAAACCTGAGCAGAACAGGCTGGAAAACAGTTGTTGAATAATCATAAAGCTTCTTATGGAAAATGATAAAAATTCTATTTTAAAAGATAAAAAATTGGCCGGTTTCTCACCCGTTGAGATAAATTTTATTGCGCGATCAGTCATCAACCCTAGGTCGGGCAAAATACCATGCATAATTGTCGATAATTTTCCAAAGCTTGGGCTGTTGACCGCTTTACGATTTCTCGAATGGATCGGAGAGAATCCCGATGGAGTGATCAGCTTGCCAACCGGCAAAACTCCCGAATATTTTATTAAATGGACAAGTTATCTGCTTAGTAATTGGAATAAACCGGAAGTTGAGCGAATTCGTAACGAATATGATTTAACCACCTCAAAGCGGCCCGATTTAAGGGGTCTCCATTTTGTTCAAATTGACGAGTTTTACCCGATACCTTCGTCGCAGCACAATAGTTTTTACAATTATGTAGTAAAGTATTACCTCGAGGGTTTTGGACTTGACAGGAGTAAAGCTTTGCTGATAAACAGTGATGAGATACCACTGGCTGATGGTATGCATTATACCAAAGTGTTTCCCGATTTTATGATTGATCTCTCGTTGAGATACAGGGAGAGCCGTTCCAAATCTGAGAAAATACAGCAAAACTCCATATTTCTTATAGATAACTGGTGTTGCGAATACGAAAGCAAAATCCGCGAAAAAGGGGGCATAGGTTTTTTCCTTGGAGGCATTGGACCCGATGGCCATATAGCATTCAATACACGCGGCTCGGATTTATTCAGCACCACAAGGTTAACGGCTACAAACTTTGAAACACAGGCTGTTGCGGCAACCGACCTTGGAGGAATAGAGGTAGCTGCCAACAGACTGGTAATTACTATTGGGCTGGATACAATAACCCATAATCCTGAGGCAACTGCAATTATTATTGCTGCAGGCGAGGCCAAAGCCAATATTGTGAAAAAATCGGTCGAAAGTGATATGGTAAACATTTATCCGGCTACCGTATTACAAAAGCTAATTAACAGCAGATTTTACCTTACCTCAGGAGCAGCCGCACAACTTACAAGCAGCACAGATCTTTATTTTGAACGTGGTATCTGGAACCACCAAAAAACAGAGCGGGCTGTTATTGACCTTTGCAAGAATCTGGGTAAATATGGCCACCATTTAGTTGCTCAGGACTTGAAAAGCGACCGTTATGCAAAACAAATACCCTCATCGGAGGATTGCGAAACAGTAGTAAATTCAGTAATCAACAGTACTATCGCCAAAATGGTAAGGGGAATGCAGCGTGAAGAAAACCAGGTTTTTCTTCATACAGGACCTCACCACGATGATATCATTCTGGGTTTGTTACCTTATATTGCGAACCATATCCGTGTGCCATCAAATGAATTTCATTTTGCCGTTCTTACCTCTGGGTTCACTGCCGTTACCAACCGGTTTGTAATTGACCTTCTTGAAGAAACCTTAAAACTAATTGAAAATAACCAGATACAAATGCTCAATTACTCTGACTTTTTCGAGTCGGGGTATAGAATAAAACGCGATAAAGATGTGCATCACTACCTTAACAAGGTAGCTACAGGGGAGCCCCAGCAGCGACGTCGGGGAGTATGTCACCGGATTGTGCGTGATCTGGTGGAGATTTTCAAAGTAAAAAGCACGACACAACTCATCGAAATAATCATGCAGGTTCTGAATAAACTTAAGAACAGCTACGATGGCGAAAAAAACCCGCCTGAAATTCAGCAGTTAAAGGGCATGATAAGGGAGTTTGAAGAAGAACTGGTTTGGGCTCATTATGGAATTCAGGTCAAAAATGTTAATCACCTGAGACTTGGGTTCTATCAGGGCGATATTTTCACCGAACAGCCAGAACAGGAGCGCGATGTGGTTCCGGTCCTGGAATTGTTGCGAAGGATCAAACCCACTGTTGTAAGCCTGGCTTTCGACCCGGAAGGAAGTGGTCCTGATACTCATTACAAAGTATTGCAGGTAACCGCTGAGGCCCTCAGGCAGTACAGCAATGAAACCGATGTAAGCAAAATGCGAGTCTGGGGTTACCGCAATGTGTGGTTCAGGTTTTCGCCTTCTGATGCCAATATAATGTTCCCGGTGTCGCTCAATGGCCTTGCCTCAATGAGCACTGCCTTTAATCATTGTTATATAAGTCAGGTCGATGCTTCTTTCCCTAGCTACGAGCTAAACGGGAAATTCTCAGACCTTGCTCAGAAAATATGGGTTGAACAACTTGGCGATATTCAACTATTGCTCGGCAAGGATTATTTTTACCTGAACCAACACCCTAAAATCCGGGCTACTCACGGTTTGATTTATTTACGCGAGATGACCCTTGAAGAATTCTTTGGTTCGGCACGTCAACTGAAAAAATCGATGGAGGGAATGATACAATAGGAATGCTCCTGTGCTTAATATACAGGAGCAAAAATTTCCCTCCACCAGTTCTAAATGACCACGCTTTTGCGAATTTCATTCAGTGCAAATGCATATGCCCCCAAGGCGATAGCTTTACTTGCCCCAAGCCTTGATATTCCTACTCCGCTCCGCTTCAAATCGTCGTAAACAATACTTTTCTCTGAATAAGGAACCTTGATTTCTACAACATTTCCCGAAATAAATTGATTTAGATCCTGAGGGTCTTCCAGGTTAAAAATTTTCGAAACCAGCCGGTTAATTTTCTTACCATTCAATTTGTCGATGGTTCCATTCAATTCTTTAATGGTTTCAGGAAGAAAAATTGGCCATGAATTTGCCAATCCTCCGCTGATTACCACAAGCCCATCGAAAAGGGTAATAGCTGTTGCAAGAGCCTCGCCTACTGATACTCCAAGTTGCCTGAAAGCCTCTCTTGCAGCCTCCCGGTTGCCGGGTTTTTGACCACACGCTATTTCGGAAATATCCTTTGGAGTAAGTTGTGAATTGTCCTCACCGGGATTATGTTCTTCAAAAACCCTTTTCACTGCTCTTATACTTACGCATTCCTCAGCAAACACATTCGGAAATAATTTGCTTCTTAATAGAAATATTTCTGCGGCAGCGCCATTGTCGCCAAGAATGAGTTCTCCATTTCGAACCAGCCCACATCCAAAACCGGTTCCAAGGGTTATACCAATGAGGTTTTTAAAACACCGAGGACTTCCGGAATTTTTGAGTTTCTGGTTTACCATCGGCAAAAACCCAGAGGTAGCCTCTCCATAAGCAAAAAGGTCTCCATCGTTGTTGATGAAAACAGGAATCTGAAAGGCTTCTTCAAGCATTGGCCCCAAGGCAACACCACCCCTGAAGCCGGGAAGATTTTCCAAATTTCCGATTATTCCTTTCGAATAATCGGCAGGGCCAGGAAACCCAAAACTAATTGCCGAAGGTTTCTCCGACAGGCTTTCAGAAACCTTCCAGAAACCCTTCAGAATTGTTTCCAGGCAAAGTTTAAGGTCATGTCCGTTTGAAGGGTAGGTTATCGGCTGAACTACTTCCCGGTTACCCTGAATAGCAGAAAAAACAAAATTAGTACCACCCCCATCAAGGGTTAATACAATACGGTTATCGTTGGATAAATCCATTAATCAGAAATTTTTTTTCCGGAAACAAAAAATGCACAATAGAGAACATATAATATGGCAGCAATTGGCACTAACAGGCCAACAGTAATTGAAGCATTGTCTGCAACAACACCCATCAAAGGCGGCAGGATAGCTCCTCCTACAATGGCTGTTACCATCAGGCCGGAGATTTCATTATTTCGCTCAGGCATGGCATCGATGGTGATGGAGAAAATCAGAGGAAAAATGTTTCCAAATCCCAATCCCGTAAGAAAAATACCCAAAATAACCACGTTTTGCCAAGGCGAAATCATTAAAAGCAACCCGACAATCGACAGGGTGGCAGAAATCATAAGAAAGCGTCTTGGTTTCATATAGTTCAGGATGACAGAACCCAGAAAGCGCCCGAAAAGGATCGATATAAAGAAAAATGCATTTCCGATAAGGCCCCATGTTCTAAGATCAATTCCAAAATTTGTGCTCAATAAAATAGGAGTACCTGAACTGATGGATACTTCTGCTCCCACATAAAGGAAAATTCCCAATACCATCATCGCAACAAAAGGGTTACGCAATAAAGCCAAAGATGAAGCAAAACTGGCCGGTGCGACATTCCCTTCTTTTTTCTCTTTAATTCTGGTAAAACCGACAATTACAAGAGTAAGCAATATCGAAGCGCTGTAAATCGGAAACAGAATTATCCAATCAAGTCCAAACCATTTGGCAGCGGCAAAAGGAATCAATGAACCCGTAAGCGAACCGATGGCTTTTATAAACTGCCCGATTGTGAGGTTGCGGCTGTATTTTCCGGGAGCCGAAACATCGCGCATAATTGGATTACCTGCAACTTGCAAAATGGCTGCTCCAGCGCCTAAAAGCAGGATGGTCAACAAAAATAATGCATAAGTTGAAAGACCAAATAATGGTATCACCAGACCTGTCAGAGCAAGGCAAAGTCCCATCAGCAAAACAACTTTTTTACCCTTGCGGTCCTGGAATATGCCCATAGGAACAGACAAAAGGCCAAACATGATAAAGCCCATAAATGCAATGATCTGGGCCTCGAAATGTGAAAGCTGAAATTCTGTTTTTGCTAAGCCTACAAACGGACCTACGGCGTCGCCAAAACCCATACATAAAAAGACCAGGAAAATCGGAAAACTCTTATTTTTCATCATATCGGGTAATTTTTTTGGGTTATTATTGTGAGAACATTATCCAAAAGATCGCTTATGCAAAAATAATGATTTACTAAAACGATTTAGACTTTATATAATAAATTTGTATTAAAAAACTTTTAGCCCGCGATTAAACCAGTAGTTTATTGAATATTTTCCGACTCGGGTAATCCAAATTCTTCGACCATTCTAATTTCAAGAGTTTCTAAGGCATCGAGAATTGGATTATAAATTGCCGGAATAACTGGTATTTGTATCCCTTTTGTTTCGATTTTGCCTTTTAAAATCAATTCTACCCCTAGAGCTGCGGGAAGGGCAACAGTTCGTGCAACTGCAGTGTCGGTTGCCTGAGTTCCATAATCTAGCATCGAAGATTTGATGACCTCCTTTTTTCCATCAGGGTAAGATGCCAGAAAAATATGTTGCATTGCTACCATGTCGCGCTCTTCCAATCCAAATTCCATTTTTGCGATCATCAAATCGGAGGTTATTTCGAATGGCGAATCGGTTTGGCGGTTTATATTAATCTGGTCGAAAACACCAAGCCATTCCAAAGCTTTAATGGCATATGCTTCGGAAGGCAGGCCCAGGAACCGGGCAGCTTTTTCTTTAATTTTGGCTGCACTGGCTTCGCCAATCAGCATTGCTAGCATTTCGGCGTAGGTTTTTCCCGAAAAATCGTATTTTTCATTGGTGACGAGTTTCAGGGCTTTGAGTGCATCAAGGGTTTCGCACCAGCCCGTGTATCTGAATGTGCCACGATAAAGTGTTTTTGTTTCGGGAATACCGTAAAGATCAATATAAGGGAGACTGTCGCGGTTTGGATAAACTTCAAGGTTGCCAACACCGGGAAAATTAACCACTAAGGGGTTTTTAAAAAGTTCCCCGGTGGGTACTTTGATTATTTTGCCGTGACGCAAATACTTTCCGTCGTTATTGGCTGCCATAACAACTCCTTTCGGACTCCAGGAGAATTTATATTTGAAAGGATTGGATGCTGCTTCAGGTGCTGGCAAAGCGCCGCAAAGGCTGTAAAACTCCTCCACTTTTCCACCTCTTTCGTGAATTTTGTCAATAATTCGCATGGCGCTCATATGGTCGATACCCGGGTCGAGGCCTAATTCTTTCAATATTATTATCCCTGCGTCTCGCGCATCCTGGTCAAGCGCCCTCATTTCTGGTTTCACATACGAAGTGGTAACCATATCTTTTTTATGCTTAATGCAGTATTTTGCCACTAAAACGTGATGAACCCATGGCAAGAGACTTACTGTAAGATCGTGGGAAGCAACCATTGCGTCGAGCGCACCGGTATTTTCAACGTCCCAGGCTATTGCTTTGGAATTAGGATGCCCCTGGAGCATTTCTTCTGCTTTTGAGCGGATTAGAGTTGCCACCGTAATAAAATAACCCTTATCGAGCAGATAGGTAATAATTGGTTTCGAAACCATGCCTGCTCCAAGTATTAAGACCTTTTTCATTTGGGAGTTAATTGGTTAGTATGGTCGCTTTTTCTTGGCTGATTAATTCAGGTGGTGCGACTCCGCTCTGCCACCTTTTGTCTTCTAATGATATTGACTGACCGTTGTCGAAGGCTCATTTTATTGTTAAGAGTCTTCGGGCACTCGTTTCACTCAAAATTAAATTTATAAATCAACTACTTATATTTATATACTTTTCGAGGTATTGGTAAGGGGGCGTAAGCCGGCCATTGTGCAGAATCAATGCTTTTTTTAATGGATCAGGCAAATTGATCTCTTCGTAAGGTGCATTATAATTGGCCATAACAATTGATTCAACAAATTTCGAGAGGACCCTTGAAAAAAATTCAGAGGAATCTCTTGGCAATTCGCTGGGCAGGATGTCCACTGCCATAACGAGCATACCTTCGCCTTTAAATCCCATAGTAGGTTTGCGGGTATAGGGGTTATAAACAAAAACGGGGTCGTCAATAGTGGTACCTTTATGTGTTAACTCAACCGACCCGTTGGGATCGCACGAAACATCTCCAATTACCACAAGTTTTGGTCTTCCATGCCCGAAGGCTTTTTCAAGGTAGTTTCTGGTTACAATTCGCGGATATCGTGAATCCCAGTAAATTCCATTCAGAAGAACCGAAAGGTGAGGCAGGTACGTTTCAAAATTATTTTCATATTTTTCAGGGTGGCTGTAATATTCATCCAAATCGAAAGGTTTCCCCTCCTTATGCCTCGACAGATCCTTTTCTTTGAAAGTAACTTTGTAAATCAGATTGTTGGGCAGATTTTTAAATCTGCATAGTTTAGGCAATTCCTCCGGGTCTATCTCTATTCCGGGAAAAAGATTGGCTATTTCCTTGGCTCCTGAAGATACGTTTCCGTAGCCGGTAAAACCGATTGTGAATGGTACTAAATCCTCCGGAAGGCCTTTTTCAATTATGTTTCGAGCTACGGCCGAAAGATGTTTCCGGGCATCGGCAAGTGATGGATAATGGTGTGCCTGCATTACTTCCAGAAAAGGATTATCATGGAAACCATATTCGCGCAGGCGTAACCCGAGACTCCAAAATGTATTAATCATTCCGGCCAAACCGGCATAATTGCCGAAATAAATCAACCGTTTGTTTTGTTCATCAGCAACACGCTCATAATCAATTAGATTACATCTGAGTTCCATCATCCTTTTCAGCATGGGCATATTGTGTGGTTGCCCTTTTATTACATGACTGAAGAAAACATACGTTTTTTCGGGTTCAAGGGACTTCTCAGGAATTTCCTTAATTCCAAATACCACCTGGCAATCTTTTAAATCATTGGAAATTGTGGCTCCAGCCTTTCGATATTCTTCATCTGAGAATATTCTTTTTTTTGACGATTGAACAACAAAATGAAAGTGTTGCGATTTTGTCAGTTTTTCAACAACTTTGGGCGAAATTGCCGATCGCCTTTCCAGTGTGTATTTGTCCTCTTCTCTTATTCCTATAAGCGGCCTCATATGCAAAAGAATTCTTAAAATGGCAAAATTACTGTGGCAAACATAACAAAAAAATATTCAGGCCAACTTAATTGTTCCTTAATATTTTAAAGATTTGCCAAGTATCCCTTTACCTGCTTTGCCGAAGCATGGCTACTGAGGCTTATGAAAGTTTTGGATGACTTTAATTAAAAATTCTTGGAGTGTTTGGCAGTACACGGTCGCGGTTAAAACCTCCAATGCTGGTTAGTATCATTATTTCGTGAGAGCCACCGCTAAACCTCCTATTAACGCCAATGCTCAAATCATAAGAGTAGCCTATCCTTATCTGTGGTGTTATGGCATACCCAAGCATTGCAGTTAAAGCATCACCAAGCCTGAAGGACATTCCTCCCCAGAACCGCTCATCATAGTATGCAAGAAGATTTAGATCAA
>DATIKK010000204.1:0-3006 GCA_035477635.1 Bacteroidales bacterium
GCTCATTTTTATGGACATGGTCAATAACCAGATACCCACCTTCGACGACAAAGCTGAAGCGCTGCACTATTTCCCGATGTTCCGCACCTGGTTTGGATTGATGGGTCTGTGTAAACTTTGCTGGAACGATGTGATTCCCGAAAGTAATGCCCTTGCAGAGGAACCACATAAGATCCCTGAGCATGTTGACAACTATGTAACAATATACCAGGCCGTAACGGGAAATCCGTTTTCCAAGGAAGAACTGATACGTCAGAGCGAAAGGGTTTATAATTTTCAGAGGGTGTTTAATTTGCGTCGCGGCTACGGCAAGCGTATACACGACAAGCAGCCCTACCGCGCTGCCGGCCCGGTAACGGTCGAAGAATACGAATCGCGCGCCGAGCGCTACGACAAGCAGCTTAAGGAACTGTTGGGTGTTGAACCGGCAGGAAAAACCACACCGGAAAAAATATCTATTCTACGAAAACACCGCGAAGCGCAATACGAAAAGCTTGTGGATGCAGTATATCAGCGACGCGGATGGACACCAAACGGAATTCCTACGCTTGAGCACCTGAAAGAATTAGGCATGGACCTACCCGAAGTCGTTGATGTGGTGAATAAGCATCTGAATTAGCCTAAATTACTTACCGACAAACTCTTGCCGCCCCTGGATGCAGGGGCGGTTTTTTTCTGTTATAGACAAGTTGTGCAAACCCCACTAGAACTCTTGTAAACTAACGAAAGTTATAATTTTAGTGTTGGGGAATCTTTTCTTCAATGTTCGCTTCAAATTGTTGCGTGTAATTTTCCAATGATATTGGAATATAATCGCTTTGTTTTACCCATATTTTGTAACTACGCGGTGGAGCCGACACATAAACTCTTCCATCTGCCTGAACTTGTGTGGTTTCTTTGATATTAAAAGCATTGCAAAGAACTACATTTGCCCAATTGGAAAATCCTGCCGGTGAACTATTCACCCACAGTCCTTTTGTTTGTGTATCATGATTATTTATCACAATAATTGCTCCATCCCGAGTTCCATTCCCCTGTCTTCGCGCAACATAAACATGGTGTATGTCTTCCGAAGGAACAGGGTTGCCAACCTGACTTAGGACTGAAATAACTCCTCCTAAGTAATTTTTTCTAACTCCAATTAGGTTTATGATATCGCTTTGAAGACTTGAAGGCGCTTGTATAGTTTTGTTTGAATCTCTGTAATCAATTTGTTTGATACTGTAGTAATGAGGATAAAAAATTGTTGGTCTTCCTTCATGAGTAAGAATGTATGCATAAGCCATTTCCCAATCTTTAGTAATCCATTTATCGCTTTCCTTACCTGTATCGTGGTTTTCGGCAAAAGTTGATACTGAAAGGTCTGAAAGAGCATGCCCTGTATTGTTTCTAACCATTCCTGCATGATTGAGCCATGCCATATTGAAATCGTTTTGATTTCTATTTGTCATATCTGTAAGGGTAAATTTTAGCGGGAAGTCGAATACATCAGTATCGCCGCCTTGCGATGCAACAATACTTGCCCAACTGTGAATAGCTTGAGCATTTCCCCAATACTCAGCAACGATGTACCTTTGAGCTCCATCAAGTAAGGGTAAACTTTTAATCCAATCGGCTGCAAATGATGGCTGAAATCCTCTTACAAAATCAAGACGGTACCCATCGAATCCAAAAGTATTTGAAAGCCAGACACCCCATTTTTTCAACCTGTTTTGAACCGTAGCACTGAAAAGGTTTAGGTCATTGCCGAACCATTTAGTTCTCGGGATGACTTCATCGTTCACACCACCATCGCCCAACCAGTCATTATAATCAGCAGGGTGGAAATCCGTATATGTCCAGGAGTAATTCGGTTCGCCGGGTCCAGTATGATTCACATAATTTATGCCCGTCATGGTAGTAGCCTGTAAAGCTGTTGGTGCAATATCTGATCCGTTATGCCAGATTCGTTTAGGATAAAAACCATTTGTTTGATTTCCCCAAACCCAAGCCCAAGGATTACAGACCTCCCTTTTAGCTACCAGTTTTATCAATATGTCTCGGGGGGTAGTTACTGTTATTTTGTATTCATCAACATCCGAAATGCTTTGCACATGTCCTCTGACTGTTCTGCCAGACCCTGGGAATACATTGAACTGACTATTGCCGTTATTCGGCTCATTTTCCCATGTATCGGTTCCGTTTGGACTAGTGCCTGTCCAATTAATATAAAGATCATAACCTCTTTCTGTATGGGATGCCGACCAGTCCAAATGGTAACCAACTATTTGAATAAAGTAATCCCCCGGTTGGGCATCAGGGATTTTCCATGTTATTTCATTTGTTGGATAAGGAGTGCGTTGAATGCCATTAATAACAGCCTCGTTAAAGACATACGACTTCACTACAGGGTTAACTTCTCTTTCTGATTCACCCCCGTAAATATGATTGAGAACTATATCTGCATAGACTTTAATATTGTGATTACGCATAGCAGTAATCATATTAATTAATTCTAACCTACTCCCGAAGCGAGTTTCGATTGAACCCTTTTGGTAATAGTTTCCAAGATCATAATGGTCAAAAACTCCATATCCCATATCTGTAATACCCCAGTTCCCTTTTGATGGCGGTGGTATCCAAATAGCGGTAATTCCAGCAGCTGCAAGAGAAGGGGCTTTTATCCTGAGGCTATCCCACCAACTTCCGTTCTTATTAAGGGCATCCACAGGCACATCCCAATAAAATGCCTGGAACATAACATCATTTTGGGCTTTAAGTTGAAAACTGCCTGCGATTATAACACAAATGGTTAAAAACAGAAATGCTTTGGCAGGAAGCAAAAATGAATCGTATTTCTTAGGTTTCATTTTTGAGAATTTTAAATAGATTTGATTTAGCTGTGAAAAAAAGAGGCGTTTTATTAATTCTTACTTTTCAAAAATAAAAATTAAAAACAACTTTTGCCAAATAAAACGTCCTAAATATAAGGATTTGTAAATAATTCCTGCAATCGTTTGCGGTTTT
>DATIKK010000205.1:0-2614 GCA_035477635.1 Bacteroidales bacterium
CGGAAAGGTAGGGCTTTACAAAGGGGAAAATTTTCTCAAGAATCTCTGTCTCTTCCCGGGTGAGCGGTGCCCCGGCATCGCCTTCCACACAGCAAGCGCCCTTGCAGGCTTTCAGGTCGCACACAAAATGTTCGGTGTAAATCTCGTCGGATATGAGGGTTTTGCCAATTATAATCATTCGGCAAAATTAACTGTTTCCTGATTTGAAATCGGGCATCTTAATAGTTGGGGTTTCTATTATGCGAATGCAGAATAGAAGCTAAAACCCGAAATACCTTTTGGCATTATAGTAACTGATGTCAGAAACCATGTTGCCCACCAGATCCATATCGTAGGGTATCTCGCCGTTGATCATGTCAGTCCCCAACAGGTTGCACAGAATACGCCTGAAATAGTCATGACGGGGATACGAAAGGAAGCTTCGTGAGTCGGTAAGCATTCCCACAAACCGGCTGAGCAGTCCGAGGCTCGACAGGGCATTTATTTGTTTGATCATACCGTCTTTTTGATCGAGAAACCACCAGCCGCTGCCAAATTGCATTTTGCCCGGCACCTCCCCATCGTTAAAATTGCCGCACATGGTGGCAAAAAGCTCATTGTCTCCCGGATTGAGGTTGTACAGAATGGTTTTGGGAAGGTTGTTGGTTCTATCCAGACTGTCGAGAAACCTTGATAAAGGCCGTCCGATTTCAAAATCGCCAATGGAGTCGAATCCTTTATCGGCACCCAGCTTTTCGAACATACGGCCGGAGTTGTTGCGCATGGCCCCAAAATGAAATTGCTGCACCCACCCTCTTTCGTGGTCCCACAACGCCAGATAGTACAACATGGCCGATTTGAAGATGGCTACTTCTTGTTTGGTAAGGGTTTTGCCCAGCATCAGACGCGAAAACAGCCTGCTTACTTCTTCGGCGGTAAAATCTTCGGCATATGCGGTTTCCAGGCCATGATCGGAAAGCCGGCACCCTTGCTCGTGAAAGAAATCGTGCCTTGTTTTGAGCGCATCGAGGTATTGCCGGAGGTTTCCAATGGTTTGCCCAGAAACCACTTCCAGTTGCTCCACATAGCGCTTCAGCAACTGGGGATTTTCGGCCATCATGGCCCGGTCGGGCCTCCAGGTGGGCAGCACTTTGATTTCGAACCCTTCTTTCCGCACTTTTATATGATGCTCTAAGCTGTCAATAGGGTCGTCGGTAGTACAAACCACCTCCACATTCATTTTGCGCATGATATTGCGGGCCGAAAATTCCGGTTTTTGCAGTAAGGCTGTGGCCTCTTCATAAATTTCGCGTGCGCTGGACGGCTTCAAAAGTTTTTTTATTCCAAAGGGGCGCTGCAGTTCCATGTGCGTCCAGTGGTAGAGCGGGTTGCGCAAGGTGTAGGGCACTGTTTCTGCCCATTTTTCAAACTTCTCGTAGTCGGGAGCATCGCCGGTGCAATACCTTTCATCCACCCCATTGGCTCGCATAGCCCTCCATTTGTAGTGGTCGCCATCGAGCCAGATTTTGGTGAGGTTTTCGAACCTTCGGTCAGCGCCAATTTCAGCAGGAGGCAAATGGCAATGATAGTCGATGATGGGCAAGGGTTTGGCGAAGCGATGATACAGTTCTTCTGCTGCCCGGTTTTCGAGCAGGAAGTTTTCATCCATAAATTCTTTCATACGATACAATATTTAAAAAATTCATTACCCTGTTTTACAGGGTATTATGACAAAAATATCCGTTTGATGTGGCGTTCGAAAAGGTTTTCGGTTACCTGGCGCCCGACTATCTCGCTGTGTTGCGCAAGCAAATCCAGATACTTTTGCCCTTCGGCTGCTGCAAGCTTGAACGCCACATGTATCAACTGCCTCGCGTTTGGGTTGTACTCCGGATGCCCGGGTATATGCCTCAGCGCATTGGCAAGTTGCTGTCCGTTCCAGGTCTGCACTGTTTCGGGAGCCGGTAGTTTGGACTTATCCACATCTATTACTGTTGCGTAAGGCGCTGTGAGCTCGTCAAAACGGCTGATGGCTCCGGCATAAATCCTTTTCACCATTTCCAGGGCTTCCCCACCGGCAAGTGATAGTCCGATTACCTCCTCCAGCCAGGTAGTGCCGGCGGTTTTGATATGAATGCCTTTGTCGTGCTTTCTGATTAAACGGCCTATTATCGAGTAAAGGCTGAACTTGTCGCTTCCGCTATGCACGCTGAGTTTCAAGCCTTTTGGTAAACCAAAAATGTTCACAGCATGGTCAATCACCAGCAAATCCTGTTCAAACTCCTTTTCGAACACATCCAGGTTGCCCACATAATCTACTCCTTTGTTAAACCTTCCGGTAAACTTGGGGGCTATGGTAGCGACCGGTATTCCTTCATCGGCCAGCATGGAAAGGATAAAAAACAACTCAACGGGGGTCTGAGCGTCCTGCACCTCATCCATGGATACTTCGGCCACAAAAGGTTCGTTACCTTTTCTTTGAAGAATATGGCGATAAATAAGACCTGCCATTTTGATTGCCGTCAGAAATTTATTCCCAATTGCGGTAAGCATTTTTTCATCAATCACAAACTCTTCTGTTATTCCGGGAATTTGAATCTTGCCGCAATATGTTTTGTTTTTTGTAATAAAAATG
>DATIKK010000206.1:0-8406 GCA_035477635.1 Bacteroidales bacterium
ATCTTTTAGCTCATTCATAAAATATGCCCCTTGAGAAGGTGAACTCATTAACTCTTCGTATACTTTTTCTGGCACATCAACATACTGATAAATCGCACCGTGATGAAATTCAATTTCTAAAATATGTGCTTCTTTGTCATAGCCCACTGCCGCAATGGTTGAAGATGCAACAGGAATTCTTTTAATTCCTGAATTGCTGTCTGCTGAAATTATAGTGAGTAATTTTTTTCCTAAATGAGTGGTGTAGTACTTTTGATCTCTACTCGTTAGCTTGTTGGGTATCGTGAAGTATAACCAACCTAAATCAATCAGAGGTTTTATATGGTTTTGGAAATTTTTTGTGTTTTTATAAAGACCTATTTTTTCAAATATTTCATCTCTTGATTTTGGTTTTGTACAATAGTTCAAAACCATTTTAGTCATATCATTAATTTTTTTCCTTATAGCTTCTCTATCTCTGTCTCCAATTTCAGAGACTGAGAGACTGAGATAGGTGTTTATTTCATTCAGGTCATTGATTTCCGTGGCAAAACCTTTAATTCCATCAATGGCTCTTTTGTCTTGAGTATTGGGAGTTAAAGGGTGAATGGGAAGAATACACAAAAAGTAAGCATTGTTTTCATCCGTCTCAAAAACAGGTGGTGGAGAACCGTTTTCTTCCAAACTACTGTGAATAATGGGCAATCCTGTTCCTCTGCCTTCTGTAAGTTTCAATTCCTTTAAAAATCCACCTATTTTACGGTTTCTATAATCTCGTGCTACTACTCTTTGTTTTTTCAGCATAGCTTGATTAATAGGCGGCATAGGACCAGGGAAACTCAATATTTCAATTTTATCTTTATGTATTTGAATTTCCACCGGATTTTCTCGCTCATAACTCTTATGATAAACCGCATTTACAACAGCTTCTTCTATTGCCTGAAATGGGTAGTTGAAGAAACGAATAGATTCTGCTTGCTTAGCTGATTTAACTACCAATTCTTCTACAATAGTTGATTTGAAATACTGCAAGACATCCCTAATCTGTTGTATGATAGATCCGGTAAATAGCTTTTCGGTATAGTCTTTTCCGACTTCATTTTTATGAATAACCAAATCAATTTTTGCTCCTGAAAAGAATTTTTCGGGATGCTCATTAAACAAAAGCAACCCAGCATTTGTAGGACGTAATAGTTCGTCTGAACCTTTGGCTATCATTAGATGCCTGCATATTTCAGAGAATGGAATTTTCGTACTGTCTTCATATAAGGAACTCATCACTTCTTTCAAATAGCTTTGAATCAACCGTAAATTTAAATCATCTAACGAGGCTGTTTGGTTGATTCGGTCATCAAAAGGGATACGCGCTGTGAGTTCAATGAGTCTTCTCTCATCATCAGAACCATCTTTTACTTTTACCGTTTTCGAGCCACGTTTAATGTACATTGCTCTTTCCGTACTTTTTTCGCTTAAACTAATAGGAGCTTTGTAGGGTCTGTTATCTCCAGCGGGGGCAAAAACAACCAGAATATGCTTTTCATTTATTAAATAAGGTTGAAAAACAGGAACATAGTTAGGACTTAACTTATGACCCAATTCAATCAGTTTTTTCTGAATGGCATCCAATTCTTGAACGTGTAAACCAATAGGTGGTAACTTAGCTTTCCCATTTTCATCTTCAACTCCTATAATGATATAGCCTCCATCCCAATTGTTAATATCATTGGCGAATGCACATAAAGTGTGAATGATATCCTCTGGATTCCATCCTTTTTTCAACTCAATCCGATCCCATTCAACCGTATTGCCGTGCAGTAATTCATCTATGTTTATGGGTAATGCCATAGTGTTTATTAAACCAAATGAAAATCCACTGCAAATCCATTTGGCAATTTTTCATCAAACCAATGCCAAATATCGAAACGATAAGCTCCTTTTTCCCATCAATAAAAATCTTCCTAATTTTTATCCTCCAAATTGGTTGGAATATTTGCAAACGCTGACCACATTTTTTCTAATTCAGTTATTGTCATTTCTTCTTATTCGCTTTTAAAGATGTCAAAGCTCGTATTTTAGACATCTGTTTTCTTGTTGCTTTGTCTGTTTTTAGGCGGGCTTACAACAAGGGCATAAAAATACTTTTTTTTCAATTCATGGATAGGATATCCTGATGAACTGACAAAAATTTCCGGGGAATAAGACAGAAAGCAATTTGAGGGGAAATATTCTACTACCTGAGAGCCACATCAATCCCAAACCTGAAAATAGGGTTCTGAAAATAAGCCCGGCTGTCCTCATTGAAATTATACAAGACCATGATATTGAACCATACCCTTTCGGAAAGGGGCTGTCGGTATCCCGCGCCCAAAAACCTGTTGGTTTCCCAGTATCGCTCCCCTGGATCGCCGAGAAATTCTTCGTTTCTCGATTTAAGACTCAGTTGCTCTAATTCGGCATGCAAAAACACCCTCCGAAGGATACTGAACCGTGCAAAAAAACTATACCCGTAAACATGGGTAGAGAATGACCTGCCAAAAAAACGGTCGTTATAATACTGGTAGGTTCCGCCAACTCCTGCCGATAGTCTGTTGGTAAAACGAAAACCTGCAGTTGGCGAAACATTGATGGCGGTTTGCGTTCCAAATTGCAGGCCGATAAATCCACCTACAAAGAACCGTTCGCGAATTGTCAGATCCTTAACATCTGGCTCCTGAACTTCATTAGCCCTAAGGCCCGAGGTTATCAGAATGGCGAAAAGGAAAAGAAAGATTGATTTTTTGTTCATATTGCTAATTTAATTAAGACCAAGATACGCAAGTTTATACAAAATCCATGCAATTTAGTTCATCATTACAGTGACTGATTCAGATAATTTCACCGCTTACAGCGGCCTGCATGGCTCTTGCTTTGAGAAGGCATTCCTTATATTCATCCTCTGGAACCGATCCGATGGTAATTGCGCTGCCAGCCATGCAACTTAGATAGCGATTGTCGTGATTATAAATTAAACTCCTTATCACTACATTAAAATCAAAATCCTTTTCAGGAGAAATATAGCCAACGGCGCCGGAATATAAGCCTCGCCGTGTGGTTTCATAATTCTCGATGAGCTTCAATGCCTGCACCTTAGGAGCTCCCGTCATTGATCCCATCGGAAAGGAATTTTTAATGGCTTCGGTAAATTGAATTTCGGGTCGCAATTGTGAAACAATTGTTGAAATCATCTGGTGCACATGGCTGAACGTATAAATCCCGAATAATTCCTCGACTTGAACTGTGCCTTTGCAGGCAGTTCGCGATAGGTCGTTTCGCACAAGATCTACGATCATCACGTTTTCGCTTCGTTCCTTTGGGTCATTAAGCAGGGTCTGCTTTAGGATTTCATCCTCCTCCAGGTTCCCGCCACGTTTAATAGTGCCCTTTATGGGTTGAGAGATAAGTTTCATGCCTCTTTTTGCCATGAAGCGCTCAGGGCTTGCCGACATTAGGAATTTGTTGCCAACCTGGTAGTAACATGAAAAAGGTGTTGGAGAAATCCGGTTCAGGTTTTCATAGGCATGCAGAGGGAAAATCTGGCTTCCTTCCGAATAAAACTCCATACAGAAATTCATTTCGTAAATATATCCCAGTTGTATGTTTTGTTTTATGTTGGCGACCTGATGAAGGTAATCCCTTTCCGAAACTCTTTGTTTAAGGGTTATTGGACGGGATATTTCTGGTCTTTCGGGTACAAACCTCATCAAATTATCGTGCACCTGGTCTGGGCCGGAATACATACCAAAACCGTTTATGCAGCCAATCTTTACCAGGTTATCGTAGATAAATACCAGAATTACAGGTCTGAAAAAATGCAGAAGGGGCATATCAACGCCATCGTGATTATTACTTTGAAGGTTTTCGAGTTGGTTTTTCAGATCGTAACTAAAAAAACCAAATAACCAGTCGTTGTGTTTTTCGCTGAAAGCCTGGAGGTGATGGAAATCATCCCTTCCGGTACCATATATTTCATCGGCCACACCAATAGCAATAGCCATGTTAAACCGGGTGTAGGGATCTTGCCTGTAATTATTTGAATTGAGAAAACATGCATTGGTAAAATGCAACTTGCCCCACTCAAGGATATTTTTCCAGGTGAGTGAGCCGGAATCGTTCGGGAAAATTTTCCAGGTCCGTTCCACCGGATTTTTTTAAAACCAGCAACACTGGCTGATTTGAAAAATTACCAGCCAGAAAATGATACGCTTACTTTATTTCCCAAACATCGCCACTACGAAGCAAATCGTTAACTGACTTTATTCCGGAGTTATTCTTTGCAGTTTCTATCTGTTGCTCCATCAGGTCGTCGTAGGTTTCAAATGGTGCCGAGCGGATAACACCAAGTGCTACCGGGAATACAGGCGGCATCATACGGCCAAGCATACGGTGTATTGCAGGGTCTTTGGCATATTGGTCGTGAACAAGAATGTCTTTTTCACTTATGCCGCCTTCGCCGATTTTCACTACGCCTAATCCGGTTCCTTTCAGAATAATTCCCTTATCATGGTTTTTTCCAAAGATCATGGGCTCTCCATGCTTTAGGAAAAGTTGACGATCATCCCGGAATTCGCGTTCGGTAATATACTCGTGTGCCTTTTCGGCAAAAATGATACAGTTTTGCAGGATTTCCACCACCGATGTTCCGTCGTGCCGGGCCGCTTCGTACATAACCTCTGTCATTAGTTTCACATTGTTGTCAACCGCCCGTGCAAAGAAGGTACCCTGAGCTCCCATAATAAGCCCGGCTGTAATAAATGGATGTTCGATAGTACCCTGAGGCGATGTTTTGGTGATTTCGCCCATTGGGGTGGTTGGGGAGAACTGCCCTTTTGTAAGCCCGTAAATCTGGTTATTAAAAAGTAAAATGTTTACGTCGAGGTTTCGACGTACGATATGGATCAGGTGATTACCGCCGATAGCCATGGAGTCGCCGTCGCCTGTGGCAATCCAGACACTAAGGTCGGGGTTGGCAATTTTAACACCACTGGCAATTGCGTTGGCGCGACCATGTATTCCATGAAAACCGTAAGTGTGCACATAATATGGAAAGCGCGAAGAGCAGCCGATACCCGACACAAAGGCGAAATTCTCCTTGCGGTAACCTATGCGTGGAAACACATTTTCGACAGCAGCAAGTATTGCATGTGCGCCACAGCCCGGGCACCATTTCACCATTTGATCGCTTACAAAATCTTCCTTAGTCAGTGGAACCGGTGAAATCTGTATTCTTTTATCTTTTAACATGATTATTTCTCCTTCAACATAATGTTAAACGTTTCGGTTAGCTCCTGAACCTGGAATGGCAAGCCCTGCACTTTGTTGTACTGCCTATAGCTGTATTCAGGATAAGTCATCCGCAAGTAATTTACAAACTGGCCCAAATTCAACTCGCAAACAACAATTTTTTTGAATCGGGAAAAAATATCGGCTGTGTTTTTAGGAAGTGGCATAATATGTTTGAAGTGGGCCAGGCTCACTTTTTTGCCTTCTTCCTGCATATTGCTAACTGCCGAAATTAAAGCTCCCTGTGTGCCGCCCCAACCTACTACGAGAAGGTCGCCTGATTTGTCACCAATGATTTCCTGTGCAGGGATAAAATCAGCCACCTTTTTGACCTTTTCGGCTCTAAGGTGCACCATGAGTTGGTGATTCTTCGGGTCGGTCGAAACCTGGCCTTCGATATCGGTTTTTTCAAGGCCGCCTATACGGTGTCTCAGCCCTTCCATGCCCGGAATGGCCCATTGTCGTGCCAGGGTAACCGGATCGCGCCGATATGGTTTATAGTTTGGATCGTTTGGCGTGGCAAGTGGTGGAATAATTGGAGGTAAGTCATTTACATCGGGTATCCTGAATAATTCTGACCCAAAACCGAGATACCCATCGGTGAGCAGAATTACCGGGGTCATGTGTTCGAGCGATAACTTCGAGGCAAAATATGCCGAATAAAAACAATCGACAGGACTCGAGGCTGCCATCACAATGGCAGGGCACTCTCCATTTCTGCCAAACAAAGCCTGCATCAGGTCGCTTTGTTCGCTTTTGGTTGGCATACCCGTAGATGGGCCTGCCCTCTGAACGTTGACAATCACCAGTGGAAGTTCTGCAATTACCGCTAGTCCTATGGCTTCACTTTTCAGTGAAAGTCCCGGACCTGAGGTAGTAGTTATTGCCATTGATCCAGCAAAGCTTGCTCCAATTGCCGAACAAATGCCCGCTATTTCATCTTCGGCCTGAAACACTTTGGCGCCAAGGGACTTATGCAAAGTCAATTCCATCAAAATTTCGGTAGCAGGTGTTATCGGGTAGCTCCCCAGAAAAAGCGGCCTTCCACTTCTTTCGGCAGCAGCCAACAATCCCCAGGCAGTAGCAACGTTTCCGGTAACGTTCCTGTACCACCCCTTCTCAAGTTTCGATGGACCAACTCTGAAAGTTTTGTTAATGGTTTCAACGGTATCGCAATAATTGTAACCTGCTTTCAGGGCTATTTGGTTGGCCTCTTTAACAGTTGGCTTTCCTTTAAATTTTTTACTGATAAAATCGAGGGTTGAGTCAATCTCCCTGTTAAAAAGGTAAAAAATCATTCCCAAAACAAACATGTTTTTGGTACGGCCTGCCGAACGCTTGTCTAATTTAAATTCGCGCAAACTCTCCTGGGTTAGGATTGATATAGGGGCCTGAATCAGATTGTAAATGCTCAGGCTGCCATCCTCAAGCGGATTTGCAAGATACCCTGCCTTTTCAATTGCCTTGTCTTCGAATGTTGAAGAGTCAACAACAAGGGTAGCACCAGGTTTGACCCACTTTATATTGGCCTTTAACGATGCAGGGTTCATTGCTACAAGAACATCGCACAAATCGCCCGATGTGTAAATTTTTTTCTGGCCCAGATGAACCTGAAACCCACTAACACCGGCTATGGTGTTGTGGGGAGCACGAATTTCGGCGGGAAAGTCGGGAAATGTGGCAAGGTCGTTGCCGGAAATCGCCGCAGCATCAGAAAACAGTGAACCTGTTAACTGCATGCCATCGCCCGAATCGCCAACGAATTTTACCACCATGTCTTCCAGTTCGACAATATGTTTTTTTTCCAACATAACAGAATTAATTTTATTGAGAGTTAAAGCTCGAAAAATAAATTTTTAACTGATTGTTTTCAGGCATTTTGCCGCTGCGAAGTTAACAGTAAATTCATGAACACTAATAATTCCATTTTCATTAATTTGCAGATGCTATCCTTATTTAAACCGATTCCAAATTTCGATTATGAATGATTTTTAATATCAGGATTATTTTAAGGCTTTATATTTGCAATGTGAAATAATCGAATTTACAAACCAAAATTTTATAGCAATGGCCTACGTAATTAATGAAGATTGCACTGCATGCGGCAGTTGCATTGACGAATGCCCGGTTGAAGCAATCAGTGAGGGTGATATCTATAAGATCGATCCGGATTTGTGCACTGACTGTGGTGTTTGTGCAGATGTTTGCCCGGTTGAAGCAATCCACCCAGCATAGCCTGCAAGGTAATCAGGGTTTCCTCTGTTAAATTTAATGCCCGCGCCAAAACGGGCATTTTTGTTTTCTTTCTTGATTAACTTTGTGAAAAGATAGGACGCACTTATTAGTCGCTTCAACTCTTCACTTCAAAATGAACAAGCCGAAAGACATTTCAGGTGTTATGACTTTTTGGAAACACCTTGAAGAACTCCGTTCCCATTTGGTCAGGTCTGCCTTGGCCGTTGGGGTTTTTGGCCTGGTAGTTTTTCTCAACAAAGAATTTGTGTTTTCGCAGGTGATACTGGCGCCAAAGGAACCCTTTTTTTTAACAAACAGAGTTTTCTGCAACCTGGCAGAAAGGTTTTCCATCCCAGCCCTCTGTATCAACGCAAGTCCGCTTCAGGTAATCAATATCGACATAGCGGGCCAGTTTACTACCCATATCTTAATTTCGGTCGTTGCAGGAATAATCCTTGCCATTCCGTATATAATCTGGGAAATATGGAGATTTATCAAACCTGGCTTAACTCCTAAAGAACAAGCTAATTCGCGCGGAGCAGTATTGGTAATTAGCGCCCTTTTCCTTACAGGAGTGCTTTTTGCCTATTTTTTTATTGTGCCTCTTTCTATAAATTTTTTGGGAACCTACCAGGTAAGCAGCCTTGTCGAAAACCAGGTTGCCCTTCGATCGTATATTTCATTGATTACCACCCTTTCCTTAGCTACCGGAATTGTTTTTGAATTGCCTGTGTTTGTTTATTTCCTTAGCAGGGTTGGCATCCTTACTCCTGCCGCCATGCGAAAACACAGGAAAATTGCCATTATTCTTATACTTGTTATTTCTGCAGTAATTACCCCTCCAGATGTAATTAGCCAAATCCTGGTAGGCAT
>DATIKK010000207.1:0-3042 GCA_035477635.1 Bacteroidales bacterium
AAAGAGACACAAAAGAAATTACCGTTGAGGGCGGTGTGGTAGAAATTGTGGCTAAAATACCAGCCTTCGCAGTAAGTACCAAAGCAAGCCTCGAACTTGAAGAAGGATCGGTATTGGAAATATCCAGAACAAAAGTGCTGCATAATCCTTTGATTGTTGCGATATTAGTTCCTTTGTATGGTATCCTGATTTTCCAATCCGATGTCCCGTGGATTAGAGTTGCAGGAATCATTCTAACCCCCGTTTCCTTTGGTTGGCTAGTTTATCAGTACTGGAGGCATAAAGACAAGGCCATTAGCATCACAAAGGTCTGATTTTAATATCAGTGGTATTTAAGTGTTACTGTTACCTGTTTTCAACCACGGTTGCCCGAGAAATTTTTTAAAGGTTAGCTGCTTCATATACATAACCATTTAGTGTGATAATATTGTTGAAAAAGGCAAACGGATTTGTATTCGAGTAGCCAATTTTGGTATGACTCATAGTATTTAGGCCACAACTTCAGTTAAAGGTTTTTTCGCAGGTGGCTGATTTCGTTTGCTTTGCGTATATTTACCATAGAATATTGAAATGACATTTATTTCGGCCACTAGCTATGAAAAGATATGTAATAACTTGTTGGTTGACTCTATCAAGCTTCGTTTTTTGTTTTGGCCAGCCTGTAATCCGGGGGCTAGTACGCTACCAGGATGGATCGCCATTACCAGGTGTTTCAATTACAGAAACGGATAAAAGGGGGCGTTCAACAACTACCAGGGGTACGGTAACTGACTTTGATGGGAAGTTTACATTTCCTTTGTTACAGAATGAAATCTATCTGAAATTCAGATTTATTGGCCTTAAGGATACTATAGTCTTTGTTGATACATTAGCAACAAAGTTACTTGAAATACAACTTGAGGTTGATTCGGCAATGCTAAAATTTGAGGAAGAATGGAACCCCATATTTAGGTTTTGCGCCTATTGCAGACCTCCGGATTTTATTTCAATAGCGCCCTTTTTCAGCACTAATAACACTCTCGGCCTTTCAGCCAAGCAGCATAATATTATTCACATATTTAGGAATGATTTCATAAGCATTCGGCGGTTTTACATCCATTTTTCATATTACAGGGAATCGAATGAAAAAAAATATCTTCACATTCAATTTTCACCGGTAGAGTTTTTTCCTTTTTCTAATTTTTCCGGAAATTTAACTTTCAATTTTAGCAGGTATTGGACTTCCATTAGAGATTATCAAAATTTTGCGGTTGCTTACGAACTTTTCCCAAATTTTTATTATCCATTCAGTGGTTATGTTGGGTTTGGCCTTTCAAAGGATAATAGTAACTCAAGACCAATGACGATTTTCGGAGTTGGGTTTAACAGGAGCATTTACAGGGGAGATTTTTCCGTATTGGCCGATTTTCTAATAGTGAACGATAGGCTACACTCCTCATATCAGGTTTGGTGGTCGCCTTTTCGTCGAAGGTTGTTTATTGGCGCTTTGTACAATAATTTTTTCAATTTCCAAATTTTGGGCCTTGGGTTGAGGCTTAATGCATTTTATTACTTATTCTAATCATTCATTAACTGGCATGCAATTGACTAAAGATTAGTTCTTTTTGATAATTGCCTTTACCAGCCATAATAAAAAACATGCCCGCAGCGGAATCTGATTCCATGCCGCGGGCGCTGTATTTAGGAAAAAATCTGAAGCTATTCTATTCTTGTCCCCACTGCCATGCGAGGCCTCCGATGAACCAGCGGCCGGGCTGGCGAACATTGGCAACGCTCACAAATTGGGTGTCGAAAATATTGCTTACTCCAGCGGTAAGGGTAAACTGGCCAATACGGTACCTGAAGTTGAGGTCGGTAAGCCAGAATGGCTCAAAATCAACCATACGCGTGAAGGCATTATTTTCCCATAGCATATAGCCACCATTTCGGTCGCGCCAGGTCAATGAGAGGCTCACATCCAGCGATGGCAGAATCTCGTAGCCGGCAGCAATTTTAAGGGTATGGCGCAACTGGTCGAGCGCATATCGCGAGCGAAAATCGCTTTCATCGATTTGGGCATATATGTAAGCATACTGAATAGATAACGTTGCGTTGCGTGCAAAGCCCCAGTTTTCCTGTGGCCGGAGCAGCACTCCTGCTTCTACACCCGAAATATCCATGCGGGTGTGGTTCATGCTCCTCCAGATGGTTTCGCCGGGAGCCATTACCCAGTCGATGAGGTTTCTCCCGTAGCGGTGAAAACCTGCAATATCGAAAGCCACTGCCGCCCACGATGCCTTCACCCCGGTTTCGAGGGTAATGGCTTCCTCGGGCAACAAACTGGCGTTGCCCTGGTGTGATGGGTCGAAGTAAAACAAGTCGGTAAATGTTGGTAGTCGCAGTGTGCGGTTGGCGGTGGCATACCATCGCCAGTTGCGATCGAACTGAAAGCCCAGGTCGAGACCGGGGAAAAAATCAATATGGTCTAAACCGCTGCTTGCATAAAGCAACCCTCCGCCCGAAATGCTGAGCCTTCCCAGGTGGTACGACTGTTCGGCGAAAAGGCTGAGGTGGGTGCGGTCGTAGGCTCGGGTAAACAAGGCGTTCTCCTCTCCCCTCACCTCTCTGGGCTGGTTGAGCAACTCTCCCAATACATTGCTGAAAATATGCTCATAGCGCATATCGATACCGGCGTTGGTTTTACCGATCCGACCCACCCTTGTAAATCCCAATGATGCCCCTGCCACATCGCTGCGATGGAAGTTATGACCGGCATACCATTGGGGTGCCTCGTTGCGAAACAGCTCGAAACGGTCGTGATGTTGCCTCCAATATACCGTAGCCAAAAACTCAGGATTGTTACGTGTGCGGGTTTGGATGGATGCAAAACGGGTTTGCGTTTCTTCGAATTGCTCCGGGAACCTGGGTGTGTAAAAACTGTTGGCGCCAAAGGCTTTGTTGTTGAAGCCTGCCTGCACATCCCATAAGAGTCGCTCGCCGGGAAGGTTTGCCCGATAGAACAGGTGCATATTCCTGAAATCGGTGTTGGGGATATAACCCCCG
>DATIKK010000208.1:0-2360 GCA_035477635.1 Bacteroidales bacterium
AGGGTTTGGTGGGATTCTTCCTGGATTTCAAAATTCAAATCACGATTGGTCGAATAAACAATATTATTCCGGGTGATCTTGTTTTTATGGCTCGCCATGTAGGTTCAAATAAAATAACTGCTGTAAAATTACATTTTAGAAATGGGATGTAAGATACCCTGATAAGATTCTTTAAGAATACCCCCTGTAGGAAAAGGCTTGATGGTGCTAAAATCGGCCTATATCAATTTTTCTGTTTTAAATTTTGAACGTATTAATTTTGCACCTTAGTTCTAAAATGCGGTTTAATGAAAAATCAAAATAACACTTTCGAATCAAAAACCCGCTGGGTTGTTTATATCACTGCCGTGGTTATGGTGGTTGAGATTTTCTTCGGATTGAGGACCAAATCAATGGCATTGCTGGCCGACGGGATACACATGGGTAGCCACGTACTGGCCATTGGATTAAGTTGGATGGCTTATGTTATAGTGCGCAAAGTATCAGCCAAAGGCAAGTACAAGGGAAATACAAGCAAAATTTTGTCTTTGGCAGGTTACAGCAGTGGCCTGATGTTGTTCATTTTTGCGTTTGTCATAATGGGCGAAGCAATTCAACGATTGTACAACCCTGTTGCAATCAACTTTCAGGAAGCCTTACTGGTTGCCACAATCGGACTGTTCGTAAATATATTGAGCGCATTTATTCTCAGGCACGATCATCATAATTCCGACCACAACATAAGGGCTGCCTACCTTCATGTCCTGGCCGACGCACTCACCAGCCTTACCGCCATAATTGGGTTGTCGGCGGCTTTGATATGGAACATTGTTTGGCTCGATACCCTTGGGGCTATGCTGAGTTCGGTGGTAATAATCCGATGGTCGGTGATTTTGCTGATTGACTCTGGAAAAGGATTGCTTGATTTGTAGCTGAAATTATGAAGCGGTGCCGCTGAATGAGAAAGGTATCACACATAAACGCCAAGGCGGAAAGTAAAGGCAACATTTTTCCTGCCAAATATCGAAATCATCTCAAAAGTTTAAAACCTTAATCCAATGATGCAATCTTTTTTTATTCAGAAAGTTTATTTGGTAAACGAGGGCAGTATAGAGCTTACAAATATTTTAATTGAGGATGGCCGTGTCTCGAAAATCGGCGATTTTGCAAATCCTGAAAATGCAATAGTTATCGACGGCACCGGAAAATACCTGTTGCCTGGAATTATCGATGCTCAGGTACACTTTCGCGAGCCGGGACTGACCCACAAAGGCGATTTTCAAACCGAAAGCAGGGCGGCCGTTGCAGGTGGAGTAACCTCATACCTCGATATGCCTAACACCCGCCCAAATGTTTTGTCGGACAGTGAGTTGGAAGAGAAAATTGAACTGGCTAAACAAAAATCGCTGGCTAATTTCGGCTTCTTTATGGGTGTGAACGATCAGAACATTGACCAAATCTGCAAAACTGATACTTCAAGGTATTTTGCCGTTTCAGATGATGGATTGTATTTCAGCGGAAAAGGCAACCTGCTTGCCGATAATCCGGAAACCCTCGGTCGCCTACTTTCCACTTGTAAATGCATTGTTGCAATTCACTCCGAAAAGGAAAAAATCATTGAAGAGAACGAATCTATCTTCAGTCAGAAATTTGGAGACGATGTACCCGCAGAGGCGCATCCTGAGATAAGAAACCACCTGGCCTGCTTTGAAGCGACAAAAATGGCCGTGCAACTTGCCGAAAAACACAATGGCCGCCTCCATATTTTGCACCTTACCACTGAGCAGGAAACTGCTTTGTTTCGCAACGACATTCCATTGAGTGAAAAGAAAATAACCACCGAAGTATCGGTACATCACCTGTGGTTTACCGACAAGGACTACCTGCGACTTGGGAACCGCATTAAATGGAATCCGGCGATAAAATCAGAAAAAGACCGGGAGGGTTTGTTCAAGGCATTGCTCGACGGCAGAATTGACATAATCACAACAGACCATGCCCCACACACTCTCGACGAAAAAATGCAGCCGTATTTAAAATCTATGTCGGGCGCACCCATTGTTCAGCATTCCTTGAATATTATGCTTGAATTTTACCACCGGGGCGCTATAACCATTGAAAAAATTGTGGAAAAAATGTGCCATAACCCTGCCATTTTATATCGCATCTCGAACAGGGGATTTATTAGGGAGGGCTATAATGCCGACCTGGTTTTGGTTGATTTGGATAATCCTTACACGGTTGATAAAACCAATATACTCTACAAATGTGGCTGGTCTCCGCTGGAGGGAACTACTTTCCGGTCGAGGGTAACCCATACCTTTGTTAATGGTTGCTTGGTTTATGAGAACGGACGGATTTTTGAAGATGTAAAGGGAATG
>DATIKK010000209.1:0-3523 GCA_035477635.1 Bacteroidales bacterium
TTCTTTAATTTAAGCGGGCTCCAGATTTTTTCGTTTCAATTACACTGTTTTTTTGCCACACTTAGTTGTGAACAATTATTTTGACCCTAAAATTTCTAATCTTTGGTTTTTGATTTTTTTACCTGTTTTAGACCCAAATATAACTAAATTTTCGGAATGTTTAACAAGCCAATATTGCTTTTAACCTGGAAACTAGTTAACTGCGAGGCTCCAATACTGCAATTTAATTTTTCCGGCTTTCGATACTGTTCTTTGGCTAAGCGTGGTTCTGCCTCTTTATCATGTATTTCACTGAATTTCGCCATACAAGCTGTGTCATCAGTGTTTGTGTTTAACGAATCATTCTCGTTTCATATGTAAATTACCTGATAAAATTGATAAATCCATTCACATTTTCATAACCCTTGATAAAATTTATCATATATCTTTACCACTTTCAAAATTTTCATTATGCCTGCAGCGACAACAGTTTTCACATAGCTTCAATTGACATCGACTGCCTGGCGGGCTATTGCCTGAAAACCTCTGCAAAAAGATTCAGGTTTACCTCACCAGAAAGGGCAATTAGAAACCTAAAATAAAAAATGACTTAATACTGAAGAATGGCCCAGACTTTCCTTTCCACAATCGACATCCTGATTATTTCAGCCTACCTTGGAATCCTAATTTTTATCGGTTTTTACCTCAAAAGGCAGGCCTCACGCAACCTTCAATCGTACCTGCTGGGTGGTAAGAAAATCCCCTGGTACATGCTTGGTCTGTCGAACGCCTCGGGCATGTTCGACATTTCGGGCACCATATGGTTGGTGGCCATCACGGTTGTTTACGGGCTTAAGAGCATTTATATTCCCTGGCTTTGGCCGGTGTTCAATCAGATTTTCCTGATGATTTACCTTTCGGCCTGGTTGCGCCGCTCAAACTGCACCACCGGAGCCGAGTGGATCGGATTCAGGTTTGGAAAAGACAGTGGAGCAGTAGCCTCTCACTGGATCATAGTTGTGTTTGCCATTCTGGTGTGCCTGAGCATGCTGGCTTACGGATTTATTGGTATGGGAAAGTTCATTGAGGTATTTCTTCCGCTAAAAATACTCTTCCCATCGCTGGCCTTTGTGCCCGAAGCTTATGTGCCCCATGTGTGGGGAGTCGCTTTTACTCTCTTTGCGGTGTTTTATGCCCTGATGGGCGGCATGAAGAGCATTGTGTGGGCCGACGTGGCGCAATATGTGATCATGACCCTTGCCTCCATTGCCATTGCAGTTATTGCCTTGCTACACCTCGACTTAGTTGAGCTCACCGCTTTGTTGCCCGAGGGCTGGTTTTCGCCGGGCTTTGGATGGACACTGGATCTCAATTGGACTGGCAAATTTGCCGAGTTTAACCAAAGGATCCAAACCGACGGCTACCAGATTTTCAGCCTCTTTTTTGGCATGGTTCTGCTCAAAGGCGTCCTGGCAAGCATTGCAGGCCCTGCACCAACCTACGACATGCAAAAGATCCTTTCAACCAGGTCGCCCAGCGAGGCTGCCAAAATGAGCGGATTTGTCTCGGTAATCCTCATGCCGGTCAGATATCTTATGATTGCCGGAATTTCGGTGCTCGGTCTTATACTGTTCGACCAGATCAGAGACCAGATTACCGTTGGCGGCCATGTAGATTTTGAACTGGTGCTACCTGCCGTGGTGAGTCACGAATGGATTCCCGCGGGCCTCACAGGGCTTATCCTTGCCGGTTTATTGGCCGCATTCATGTCAACTTTTGCCGGTACTCTCAATGCCGCACAAGCTTACATCGTCAACGACATATACATCAAGTACTTTAAACCCACGGCCTCGCCAAAACAATCGAACCGGGCCAACATCATCGTTGGATTGGTAGTGGTGGTTGTGAGCATTGGCTTCGGGGTGATGGCACAGGATGTGAACACCGTGCTGCAATGGGTTACCGGCGCCCTTTTCGGCAGCTACATCGCAGCCAACATGCTGAAGTGGCATTGGTGGCGATTCAATGGAAGGGGCTTTGCCTGGGGAATGGCCGGCGGAATGATACCCGCCCTGGCGCTACCCTACGTACCTGTTATAAACACCGTGCTGCCTTTGTATTATTTTCCCATAATCCTTGCCTTCTCTGTTATCGGTTGTCTCTGGGGCACCTGGTCAACACAGGCTACCGATTCTGATGTGCTGAAAAACTTCTACGCCAAAACCCGCCCATGGGGCTTCTGGAAACCCATTCACAACATGGTGGTGGCCGAAAACCCCGACTTCCGGAAAAATACCGCCTTTAAACGCGACATGTTCAACTCAGCAATTGGCATAGTATGGCAAACTTCACTTGTGGCTGCTCCCATTTTTCTTGTGTTTAAACAATTCACGTCGTTTGCTATTGCTGTGGTCATCATTATCATTACAGCACTGATACTCAAAAAGAATTGGTACGACAAGCTGGAAGATTAATATTAAACTTCTTCATTTTTTTAAATGGATTAAGCTATGCGTTACGGACATTTTGACGACAAACGACGCGAATATGTTATTACCGATCCGCAAACGCCCTGGCCCTGGATAAACTATTTGGGCACTGAAGATTTTTTCAGTCTCATTTCAAGTACAGCCGGTGGCTATGCTTTTTTCAGGGATGCCAAATTCAGGCGCCTAACGCGCTACCGCTACAACAACGTGCCAATCGACTCAGGTGGCAGGTATTTTTACATAAATGACAACGGCGCCATTTGGAACCCTGGCTGGAAACCATGCAAAACCCCGCTTGATTTTTACGAATGCCGCCATGGCCTGAACTATACCATCATTAAGGGTACAAAAAACGGACTTGATGCAGAAGCGCTATTCTTTGTGCCACTTCGCACTCCAGCAGAAGTCCAGATGCTTAGCCTCCGCAACACCACCGGCCGGGTAAAAAAAATCAAACTTTTCTCCTTTATTGAATGGTGCCTGTGGAATTCCGCCACCGACATGGAGAACTTTCAGCGTAACTTCTCTACCGGCGAGGTAGAGGTTGAGGGCTCGGTCATTTATCACAAAACAGAATACCGCGAAAGGCGAAACCATTACGCCTATTATTCGGTAAATAGTCCCATTCATGGTTTCGACACCGATCGCGAAACTTTCTTTGGTCTGTACAATGGCTTTCACGAGCCGCAAACGGTTCTCGAAGGCAAACCGCGCAAAAGCGAGGCGCATGGATGGTCGCCTGTTGCCTCGCATTACCTTGAAATAGAATTGCAGCCAGGCGAAAAAAAGGAACTGGTTTTTATGCTCGGTTATGCCGAAAACCACGAAGAAGAAAAGTGGGAGAGCCAAAAAGTAATCAATAAAAGCAGGGCAAAGGAAACTATAGCCCGCTTTGCAACACCGGTCCAGGTCGAAGCCGCCTTGCATGAACTCAAGGAATACTGGAATAAATTGCTGAGTAATTTCTCACTGCATTCGACCGATGAAAAGCTAAACAGGATGGTGAATATCTGGAACCAGTACCAGTGCATGATCACCTTTTGCCTTTCGCGCTC
>DATIKK010000210.1:0-11619 GCA_035477635.1 Bacteroidales bacterium
AGCATGTCCGACTGGAATGCTCCAGGGGGCCGTTTAAGCCCCCCGTTTTCAGAGATCATTCCAAGAGAAAATGCCTCCGAAAACGCATGGCCAAAATAGACAAAAAATACCCCACTGTCAGATCAAGTCTTGTTTATCACATTTTAATGCTTCTCTATGGGTTTCTCTGTGTTCTCAGTGGTTTAATGTTTTTTCACACCAGAGGGCACGGAGGGGCACAGTGGTTTTAATGCTTTTATCTGTGTTTCTCTGTGTTCTCAGTGGTTTAATGTTTTTTCACCCCAGAGGGCACGGAGGGGCACAGTGGTTTTAATGCTTTTCTCTGTGTTTCTCTGTGTTCTCAGTGGTTTAATGTTTTTTCACCTCAGAGGGCACGGAGGGGCACAGTGGTTTTAATGCTTTTCTATGGGTTTCTCTGTGTTCTCAGTGGTTTAATGTTTTTTCACACCAGAGGGCACGGAGGGGCACAGAGGTTTTAATGCTTCTCTATGGGTTTCTCTGTGTTCTCAGTGGTTTAATGTTTTTTCACCCCAGAGGGAACGGATGGGCACAGAGGTTTTAATGCTTTTCTCTGTGTTTCTCTGTGTTCTCAGTGGTTTAATCTTTTTTCACCCCAGAGGGAACGGAGGGGCACAGAGGTATTAATTTTCATGACCTTCTATAATGCGTATCTCCGGAGCCTCCTTCTTCATCTTCTCCAGATTAACCCTTACCGGATGTACTGTATCATTCAACCGGTCAAACACCTTTATGCAAATCTTCATTTTTTTCTCATCGCTCATTTCATTTGTAAACTCCGGTAATTCTCCCAAATGCTTTATGATTTCACGGTTGTGTTTTTTAGAAATTCGGGATCGCAACTGCCTTATTTCCTTGAATTCATTCTTAGCCAAAGACAATGCCCATGTTTTAATTTCAAAGCTTCCGGTTTTTATCCTTGCTCCGCTAATGTTTTTGTAATTGCCCGATTCGAACAAAGCGACATTGCTTTGGTTAATCAGAACTTAGTCGGCTACAACCATAAAATCATTCAAAAAAAAAGGTTCTATTGTATCCGGGCCTGTGTTATCCTGCCCCATAGGGTAATATGGTCCCAGGTGTATTTGACAATAGGACTGCCCATGTAAAAAAACTCAACGGCATCTATCCAATCGCCCGGTCCTGTGTAATCTGGCTGCAGTATTGTTTCTCTCAAAATAATGGAGGTGTGCAATCCGCCTGTGCTTCCCTGAAAATAACCAAACCAACTCTGGTAAGAGGGCAAGGATCCAGGCCCGCTAAAAGTTTCATTCTCCTGTAGATTTACCTGCAAAAGAGTTTGTCCGTCGGGAGTTTGCTTCAGGGAAAGCACCTCTATGTCAAGCCCGTTGAAGCTAATGAGCGACAGGCTATCCAGCAGTAGGGAAACCTTCTCCTCAAGACTCAAATCCGAAGGAATGTTGATGTAGCGGTCAACAACCGGGAGCGTTCGGCCGATACTGCCAAAATCATCACAAAGCATTACGGTATCTATTACTCCGTAAATAATCAGATTCTGAGTTGCCGCTGGCTCATCAACCGGCTTGCGTGGCCTGCATCCGAAAATAAAAAGGAGCAACGCTACACCTGAAAGTAACCCAATTCTTAAAACAAGATTAACCATGATGTATCCTCCAATTGTGTTAAAGTAGCTGACCGAAGGTTTAATTATTGCCACAAAACCATGAAAAACATACAAATATACGCAGGAACCGGAAAAATTGATCCCTTGCGATTTAAAAAGATATTGGGACAATTTACTTTTGTTCCCGGGTCAGCTACTTTTAAAAAAACCATCGGACTAAAACTCCCATTCAAAGCCCGCTATCAACCATCTTCCCGGCTGCTTTACATTGGCAACGCTTACAAAATGGGTGTCGAACAGATTTGTGGCGCCAATTGAATAACTCATGTTGCCCACATGAAATCTCAGGTTGAGGTCGGCAAGCCAGAATGGTTCAAACTCTTGCATGCTGGTGAATGCTCCTTCGCTAAACAGCATAAATCCTCCGTTGCGATCGCGGTAAGTGGCCGAAAAATTCACATCCAGTGAATTACCTAACTTGAAGGAACTGTTGATATGCAATTTGTGGCGCAGATGTTCGAGTACATACCTTGACAGAAACTCGCTTTCCAACTGCCGGGCTTCCAGATAGGAATACTGAATTGAAAGCTGCGGGCTATTTAGAAAATAAAGGCTGAAATCGGGTCTGAAATGCAAACCTGCTTCTACCCCTGAAATATTTACCCGGGTATGGTTCATGCTCCTCCAAATGTTGTCGCCCGGGCTCATAACCCAGTCAATAAGGTTTGTGCCCTGGCGGTAAAAGCCTGCCACATCAAAAGCAAGAGTCTCCCAAGCGCCTTTGAACCCCGTTTCAACGGTAATGGCTTCTTCGGGCAAAAGGTCAGGATTGCCCTGGTGGGCTGGATCGAAGTAGAAAAGATCGGTAAAAGTTGGCAACCTTAGGGTTCGATTGGCGGAGGCATACCAACGAAGATTTTGGGTGAATTGAAAGCCCAGGTCCAAACCCGGGAAAAAATCCAATCTGTTTTTCAAGCCTGTACTTAAATAAACCAACCCACCACCCGAAATGCTTAAGGGGCCAAAGTACAGGTTTTGCTCTACGAACAGGTTTACGCGCGACCTGTCGTATGCCCGCGTAAAATAGGCATTGTACTCACCGGCCACGGCCTTTGGCATGGCTAATGGCGTACCGAGCACATTGCTGAAAATATGCTCATATCTGAAGTCCAAGCCGGCATGGGTACTTCCGATATTCATGGTGCGGGTATAGGCAAGGGAAGCTCCTGCCACATCGCTGCGATGGTAGTTATGTCCGGCGTACCATTGTGGCGCTTCATTGCGAAACAATTCAAAGCGGTCGCGGTGCTGCCTCCAATATGCCGTTGCGCTCCAATGGGGGCTTTGCCGCGAGCGGGTTTGCAGAGAAGCAAAACGGGTTTGTGTTTCCTCGAACTGCTCGGGAAAACGGGGAGTATAAAAACTGTTGGCACCAAACGCCTTATTGTTGAAACCGGCCTGAAAGTCCCAGGTTAGCAGCTCGGTATTGATAGCTCCCCGGTAATAAATATTCAGGTTATTGAAGTCGGTATTGGAGATGTAGCCGTCAGATACTGCACTGCTAATAGAATAGTAATGACCCAAGATGCCGGTTTTGAAGCTGCCCGAAGCCTGGGTAACAAACAATCCATAGTCGCCAAAAGTAACATTCAATCTTGAAAATTCGCGTTCGCCCGGTGTGGGGGTGATAAAATTAATAGCCCCGTTGAATGCGTTGGGTCCAAAAACCCGTGCTCCGGGGCCAAGCAGCACCTCAATCCTGTCGAGGCTTTGTAAATCAATTGGCAAATTCATCTTGTGATGCCCGGTTTGCGGGTCGCTGATGTTGATGCCGTTGAGCAAAATTAAGGTCTGGTCGAATGTTCCGCCTCTGATTCCGATGTCACTTTGGATTCCCAAAGGTCCGCGGGTTCGCACATCAACCCCTCTGATGGTTTGGAGCAACGAGGGGATGCCAGCCTGGACCGACCGCTCAATCTCGGGGCGAGTCACAACTTGCACTACCCTCATCAGCTCCGACTGAACAGCCGGAACGCGACTGGCGCTAACCACCACCTCGTCCAGCTCTACCTCCCGACTGGGCTGCTCTACCAACAGGGTATCGCGATTTGTCTGTGCTGCCACAGGCCATGCCAGGATGGAGCATCCCAACCACAACACCCCAATGCGGATGATCTTGCCTATGCTGTTGAAGGCAGCAAAGGATTTGCGTGTCCATCGCCTGAAGGTTAATGTCCCGGATGCATTTTGTTTAGTTTTTCGAAGCATAATAGATAGTTTTAATGAAACAACGCGCAAAACTAAAAATTTCCGGCAACTCTTAGAAGAATTTAATCTAAAGCTTCGGATTAAAACAGTTGTCTGGCGTAGTGAAAGTTAGCAGGGAACCCTCCGGTGTGCCAGAACAGCACCTTAGCACCCTTGCTTATCCTGTTATTTTCCATGTGATCCGTCATCGCACAAAACGCCCGGGCGGTGTAAACCGGATCGAGCATTATCCCCTCGAGGGTAGCCAATTTGTGTAAAGCCTGTTTTTCCTGATGGGTCACCACTCCATAGCCGGGTTCATCGTAGCCCTTTACAACTTCTACATCGGAAGGGCCGAAAGTAAGGAGTGTGCCATTGTGCAATGCATAAGCATTACAGAGATTTAAGACAATTTCTTCAAGACAAGGATTATTGTTTTCTGGCTTTTGAATGCTTACCGGCATCAGTTTGGCCCTAAGGCCATATTTTCTTTGGCCTACAGCAAGGCCTGCCTGGGTGCCACCTGAGCAGGATGCAAAATAAATATAATCGAACTGAATTTTTAACGCCTGTTGCTGCATCATCAACTCCTGCACTGCATCAATATATCCGATCATACCAATGGTATTCGACCCTCCTACCGGAATCAGATAAGGCAGCAACCCCTTTGCGCTCAATTGACTGTCTAAAGCCAAAGAATATTCATCAGGATTAACGCTGCCCACAAAATACAACTTTGCACCCAGCATACGGCACAACAACAGATTACCGGTAAGCTCTGCTGGTTCCTCACCCCGAAACACCAGATGGCATTCTAATCCATATACTGCACAGGCGGCTGCCGTTTGCCTGCAATGGTTCGACTGTTGCGCTCCAATAGTAATAACACTTTTGCTGCCTAAGGCCAGGGCCTCCGCAATAAGGTATTCCAACTTGCGGGTTTTGTTTCCGCCCGAGACAAGGCCAGTTTGGTCGTCGCGCTTGATGAAAATATCGTAAGGCTCGTAGATGGCCGAAAGGTTATCAAGTTTATGCAACGGAGTAGGAAAAAATCCTAATGATAATCTGTTTTTCACAAATCAGGGGATTTAGGAAACTATTGATTATGCAGTGTTCTCACAAAAGCCGAAAAACAAACCATGGTCTTTAGCTTTGCAAGGGTAATCACAACTTTGTCAGACACTCTGCAAGGCTGTCGCGCCAATATGGAACTTTAATACCAAACTCCTTCTTAATCCTGTCTTTGTTCAAAACGCTGAAATGCGGCCTTTGAGCCACCTGGGAAAACTCTTTTGACATTACCGGCGTTATCATACATTTCAACCCTTTAAATTCAACTATTGCTTTGGCAAAATCATACCAACTTGCCACGCCTTCGTTGCTATAATTGTATATTTCGCCCCGCACTTTTGCAGGCACTTTGGGCAATATTTCAAGAATTGCTTTTGCCAGGTCGCGGGCATAAGTAGGCGTACCGATCTGATCATAAATTACCTTCAACTCGGGTTCTGTCTGACACTTTTTAAGTATTGTTTTAACAAAATTATTTCCATGGGTAGAATATAACCACGATGTACGGATGATCAAGGCCCTTTTTGAATTGAACATCACCTCAACTTCGCCATCGAGTTTTGTCTTGCCATATATGGTTTTTGGGTTTGCAGTGTCGTTTTCGGTATAGGGTTTAAAATTTTTTCCGTCGAAAACATAATCTGTAGAAATATGTATCAGTAAGGCATCTGATTGCGAACAGGATTCGGCCAAAATTTTAACCGCAACAGAATTGAGAAGCGATGCACTTGCCTTATCGTTTTCGGCCATGTCAACCTGAGTGTAGGCCGCACAATTAATTACACATTCAATTTTTTTGTCTTTCAGATATTTATTAACGTTTTCGGCATTTGTAACATCAAGTTCAGTCAAATCGGTAAAGTGAAAGCGGTGCTGATTAAAGCCATGTTGAAGGTCTTTTATCTCATTGCCCAATTGGCCATTGCTGCCGGTAACAAGAATGTTCATGATGCCACCTTTATCAGTTTAAAATTGATCTGAAGTATTCAATAGTACTTTTTAGGCCTTCTTCAAGGTTGGTAATGGGTTCCCATCCGAGAGTCATTTTTGCCAGACTGATATCGGGTTGCCTCTGCAATGGATCATCCTGAGGAAGTGGCAGGTAAGCAATTTTTGAAGACGAGCCTGTAAGTTTCAGCACCAACTCTGCAAGTTGAAGCATTGTAAACTCTTTGGGATTGCCCAGATTTATAGGGCCGGTAATTTCGTTTGGAGTTTCCATCAGACAAACCAGTGCTTTAATCAGGTCGTCGACATAGCAAAAACTGCGGGTTTGCATCCCATCACCAAAAATGGTAATATCTTCACCTTTAAGGGCCTGAACAATAAAATTTGAGACTACCCTGCCATCGTTTGGGTGCATCCGGGGGCCATAAGTATTAAAAATCCGGGCAATTTTAATATTCACGTGGTTTTGCCGGTGATAATTTACAAAAAGGGCCTCTGCACAACGTTTCCCTTCATCGTAGCATGCCCGGGGGCCTATGGGATTTACGTTTCCCCAGTAATGTTCAGGCTGCGGATGAATCTCCGGATCGCCATACACTTCGCTGGTCGAAGCCTGCAATACCTTTGCTTTCAGACGCTTTGCAAGACCAAGCATGTTTATGGCGCCCATTACCGAAGTTTTGATAGTTTTTATTCCATTGTACTGATAGTGTACTGGTGAGGCAGGGCAGGCCAGGTTATAAATCTCATCGGCTTCGATAAAAAACGGGACAGTAATATCGTGTCGGATTAGTTCAAAATAAGGATTGGCAAGTAAGTGGACAATGTTTTCCTTTTTGCCTGTAAAAAAATTGTCGAGACAATATACTTCGTGTCCCTGGTTAAGCAACGTTTCGCAAAGATGCGAACCCAAAAAACCAGCTCCTCCGGTTACCAGAATCCTTTTCTTCATAAAAAATAATTACCCAGGTTTAACAACACAAGACCAGGCGCTCAATATTAGGTCAACGGCAAATATATGGCTATTTTTTGAAACCCGCCTATTTTCATCGGCTTCATAAACCTAACCTACTACATTTTAAAGTAAAAGAATGCTAATATAAAACATGAAGTAAAATATTTCGTTTAAATTTGAAAATCCCATAAGACAAAACAACATCCTGTTATGCCACAGTCAAGAATTGCCCGCGAAGTGCTCGATCCGACGCGTAAAGCCCTTTTTATAAACCTTGACGACAGTATTTTTGGTTCTTTTGCTGAGATTGGCGCCGGACAAGAGGTTGCCCGCCTTTTTTTCAGGTCGGGTGGGGCTTCAGGTACTGTAGCCCGGACTATTTCGGCCTACGACATGCAGTTCAGCAATTCAGTTTACGGAAAATGCCCTGGTGGTAGGTATGTTTCGGAGCAGCGGCTCATTCAAATGCTCGATATCGAATACAAGAGCCTCCAGGATTTGCTTTCGGAAAAACGTGGCGAACATACCCGTTTTTTTGCTTTTGCCAACACAATTACCACCCTCAGTTTCAAGAAGGATAACGATCCGCACGGTTGGCTAGGGGTTCGTTTTCAACTCAATCCGGGCGGGCAGCCCAACGAAGTGGTGCTGCATGTGCGCCTGCTCGAAAACGACAGCCTGCTGCAACAGCAAACATTAGGCATTCTTGGAGTAAATCTAATTTATGCGTGTTATTTTAACTACCAGCATCCGAATGGGTTCCTGAGGTCGCTTCTTGAGTCCATTTCTGACGATCGCCTTGAAATAGACATGGTTCGCATGGGCGGTCCCGACCTGGATTATGTCGATAACCGTCTTTTGGCAGTGCAACTGGTTAAGAACGGAATGACCAACGTTAGCATGTTTGACCGTAATGGCAAGGTGCTGCAGCCATCAGATTTGCTTTACAAAAAAAATGTCATGGTTTTGCGCGGCAGTTTCAGGCCAATTACCTACGTAGGTTTCGATATGCTCAAATCAGGTTTTGCTTTGTTTAAAAATGAAATAGGATTTGACAAAAACAACACAGAGGTGCTGTGCGAGATGACCCTGAACAACCTTCTGGGTGGAGGTGATTTTGACGAACGCGACTTTCTCGACAGGGTCGATATTCTTTGCGGAATGGGGCAAAACGTGATGATCTCCAATTTCAGGGAATTTTACAAATTGGCAGAATGGTTCAGACGTTTCAGACTTGGAAGCATCAGGATGGTAATCGGTGCCCACACTTTCATGAACGTAATCAACAAAAAATACTATATGCACCTCCGGGGAAGCATTATGGAGGCTCTCGGAAAACTCTTTATGGAAAACCTGAAACTTTATATTTATCCTAGCTGCCAGAAGGAGGGTGATGAAATCTTAACCATATCCAATCTGCCGGTCGAAGGGTCTGTCGTTCACCTGTACCAATACCTTGTCGAAAACGAGTTTATCCGTGATATTCCCGGTTATCGCAAGGAAATACTGCCCTACTTCTCGCATTTGGTGCTGAAAAAAATTAAAGACAGCGATCCGGTCTGGGAAAAGATGGTTCCCCGCTACGTTTCATCACACATAAAAGAAAAGAGCCTCTTTGGCTACAAAGCGCCCAAAAAACGCACAAAGGGCGCAAAAAAATGATATTCGAACCTGACAACAAGAGTCAAGCGACAACAACACATCCAACACTCACAATATTCCATAATTAAAGCATATCAAGAGCGACTTGATCTGACATTGAGTTTTTACGTGTAAATCCATTACAAACACTTTCCTTGTTTAAGGCACTTTCCTGACAAAGTCAATCTCGCAGCTTTCCTATATCTTTGCATTTTGAATTTTGCAGACTATGACGGTCGAAAAATACTCGGAAGACTCCATACGAACCCTTGACTGGAAGGAGCATATAAGGCTCCGGCCGGGAATGTATATCGGTAAGCTGGGCGACGGGGCTTCGCACGACGATGGTATTTATGTGCTTATCAAGGAGGTTATTGACAACTCCATTGACGAATTTATAATGGGCTTTGGTAAAACTATCGAAATAACCATTGATGGGAAACAAATTACCGTTCGCGATTGCGGAAGAGGAGTTCCTCTGGGCAAAGTGGTTGATGTGGTATCGAAAATCAATACCGGGGCTAAATACGACAGCAAGGTTTTTAAAAAAACCGTTGGGTTGAATGGTGTGGGCATCAAGGCGGTAAATGCCCTATCGGGTTATTTCAGGATTGAATCGTTCCGGGAAGGAAAATCAATTACTGCAGAATTTGAGACGGGTCAATTGTTACAGGAAGGCCAAATAGTTGAATCGAGCGAGCGCAGTGGTACCAGGGTAAGCTTTGTTCCCGACGAGGAGGTTTTTGGGAATTACCGGTATATAGATGACTATATTGAAAAATTGCTGTGGAATTATGTTTACCTGAATCGTGGGCTGACCATCGTTTTTAACGGGCGCAAATTCCAGTCGCAAAACGGCCTTCACGACCTGCTGTTGCGCAACATCGACACTCCGATGTCTTACCCTATCATTCATATTCAGGACGAAGACCTGGAATTTGCTTTCACGCATAGCGAAACACAATATTCAGAGGAATACTTCTCTTTTGTAAACGGGCAGCACACCACCCAGGGAGGGACACACCAGGCGGCCTTTCGCGAAGCGCTTACCAAAACAATCCGTGAGTTTTACAAGAAGGATTTTGATGCAAATGACATTAAAACCTCTCTGATAGTTGCCCTTAGCATCAAGGTACAGGAGCCGGTTTTCGAATCACAGACCAAGACCAAACTGGGGTCGCTAAACATGGAGCCCAACGGCCCTTCGATACGCAACTATGTAACGGAGGTCGTGAAACGCAGACTCGACAATTTCCTGCACATGAACCCCGAAACGGCCGAGGCGCTGCTTAGAAAGATCATGCAGTCGGAGCGCGAGCGGAAGGATATGGCGAGCATCAAAAAACTTGCCCGTGAGCGGGTAAAAAAAGCCAGCCTCCACAATAAAAAGTTGCGCGATTGCAGGGTTCACTACAACGACAACAACCCCCTGAGACTAAACAGCACACTGTTTATCACCGAGGGCGATTCGGCAAGCGGTTCTATCACCAAGGCCCGCGATGTGAATACCCAGGCAGTATTCAGCCTGAAAGGAAAACCCCTGAATTGCTATGGACTGACCAAGAAAATTGTTTACGAAAACGAAGAGTTCAATTTGCTGCAGGCAGCCCTCAACATTGAGGAAAGCATCGAAGACCTTCGATATAACAACGTGGTTATAGCTACCGATGCCGATGTGGATGGAATGCACATCCGGTTGCTGTTGCTTACTTTTTTCCTTCAATTTTTCCCGGATCTGGTGCGCAACGGTCATTTGTTTATTTTGCAAACTCCACTATTCAGGGTGAGAAACAAACAAAAAACCATTTACTGTTATTCGCAGAAAGAAAAGCAGGATGCAATTTCAGAGCTAGGCAGCAAGCCCGAAATAACCCGGTTTAAAGGATTGGGCGAAATTTCGCCTGATGAGTTCGGCCATTTCATTGGCAAAAACATCAGGCTGGATCCTGTGATTTTTAAAAAAGATTTGGGCATTGCCGAAATGCTTGCCTTTTATATGGGCAAAAACACCCCCGAACGGCAAATCTTCATCATGGAAAACCTAAGGATAGAGCCTGACGCTATCGAGGTATAACAAACACATTCGATAAAATGGAGTTAACTTTTCGCAAAATCGGCTCCGCCGATGGGCTGGAGCCCATCAAAGATTTATACCTTTCTGCTTTCCCTGCCCACGAACGACGCACCTTTGAAGGCTTCCGGCAACAGGTTGAAGGCATGGAGGGTTGCGCTGTGAATGTAATTGCTACACCCGAGACTGTGGTTGGTTTTTTTATTTTATGGGATTTCGAAAACTTTGGCTTTATTGAGCACATGGCTATTGAGGCCCGGTATCGGGGGCAAAAACTTGGCCAGAAAGTATTGCACAATATTGCAAAAGGATGCAATAAGCCCATCATTCTGGAAGTGGAACCACCCATAGACGAGGATAGCCGCCGCAGAATCAGTTTTTATATTAGGAACGGTTTTCAGTTGCTCGACATTCCTTATGTTCAACCATCGTATGATGGTGTTCACCCTGGCACGGAGATGCGCCTTATGACCAATAATAATGCACTTTCCGAAAGTCAGTTAAGCCAATTTATTTCGCAAATTCATTATGCAGTGTATGGCCAGCGGGACGACCCCGATGTGAAGCCCGCACACTGCTCCAACTAAGCCCCCTCAATTTCATATTGGCACCAAATAATGCAACCAGTCCGCTGGAATTTTGTCCTTTTGCATAAATGCGAAATTGCTGTGTGCTGGAAATTTGTGCCGCACTTGCCTCAACTCCGTCAAATTGGCTTAGCCTATCCGGCCTAATGGCTCGGACGCTGAACCTGATAAAAGGATTTGTAATACAAATCCACCGGGTGCAGTGGATCGCTGCAAATGCTTCCCGGTGAGTTTTCCCCGTTGCTCGTGCTGCTGTACAATCCCAATCAAAAGTATTCGGAGGGCTTACAATGTAGGCAAACTAAACTACATATGCCTGTATTAAATATTTAAACTTTTCACACGAAATGATTCAATTAAAAAAACGAAATTATGACACTGGTACTCCAACAAATTCAAACGCTGGAGGAACTGTACCAAATAAAAGAACTTTACATTTCCTCCTTTCCGGCCGGACAAAGAGACAGTTTCGAAGGCCTTATGCTGCAATTAGACA
>DATIKK010000211.1:0-3987 GCA_035477635.1 Bacteroidales bacterium
CTTTTAAAAGGAAGTGCAACACAAAAGGGCGCCGGCCTGTTTTTATCCGAAATACGTCAAACCGACGCAATAATTCATGTGCTAAGGTGCTTCGACAATTCGATGGTGCCTCATCCCGAGGGTTCGGTTGACCCGCTGCGCGACAAAGAAACCGTTGACCTGGAACTTATTGCCAAAGACATAGGAACACTGGAAAAAAAGATTCAGCGACTTGATAAAATGGCACGGGTGGGCGAAAAGGATGCAGTTAAAAGCCTTTCGATACTTAAAGCCCTGTTGGAACATTTCGAGAATGGCGAACCTGCCAGAAATTTTGCAGTTGATGAGGAATCGAAACCCTATCTCGATGACTGTTTCTTTCTGACTATCAAGCCCGTTATTTACGTTTGCAATGTTGACGAAGCTTCGGCAGTTTCGGGAAATGTACACACAGACAAAGTAAAGCCTGCCATTGAAAAGGAAGGTGCAGAAATGATATTAATAGCCGCTTTGGCCGAAGCAGAAATAGCTCAATTAACCGAAGAAGAAGACCGCGTGGCCTTTCTTAAAGAACTTTGGCTTAACGAACCTGGAGTGGAAAAACTCATTCGCTCGGCTTACCGGGCGTTAAACCTGCAAACTTTCTTTACCGAAGGGCCCAAAGAAGTAAGAGCCTGGACGATACGTCAGGGCACCATTGCCCAAAAGGCCGCAGGGGTAATTCATTCTGATCTGGAACGTGGTTTTATCAGGGCAGAGGTAAAGCGCTGGGAAGATTTTGTGCAACTCGGCTCTGAACACGCATGCAAACAGGCCGGGAAATTCCATATCGAAGGAAAAAATTATGTGGTTAAGGACGGGGATATTTTCCATGTGAGGTTTAATGTGTAAAAACTTTTCAAATTCGAACAGGTAACATCTTAAATCAATCCTTATATTTCAGATTGTTTTCGGTTTGTGATTATAGTTTCTCCATGGATTAAAGCACCAATCAGTTAAACTCTTCGGGCATTAAGTTGTTATGTAGTTATTCGCATACATTTGTTTTTTTAAAATCCTGAACCATGTTTTTGCATTCCTTCAAAATCAAAAGAAATAAGTTGGCAAAAAGTATCAGTTTGCCTGCATGGCTATTGATGCCCCTATTTATTACCCCAATTGTATCCTCATGTGTGTCGAAATCGTATCTGCACATGGGTAACCAGCCCAGGAATGTCATTTTCATACATCCCGACGGGACTTCTCCTTCGTTTTTTGCCGCGGCCCGGCTTGTTCATTTTGGTCCTGACGGCGTCCTCAACTGGGATAAGCTCCCGCAGACCGCGGTTTACAAAGGACATGTAAAGAATAACCTTACAGCCTCTTCCAATGCCGGAGCAGTAGCCCATGCCTATGGAGTGAAGGTTCACGAGGAATCGTTTGGGCTGGATGAAAATAATCAACCTGTAATTTCGCTTTCTGGCAAACCCATAACGATACTTGAAGAAGCAAAGGCTGCCGGATTTGCTGTGGGGGTGATTAATTCAGGAACTATTACTGAACCGGGAACCGGCGTGTTTGTTGCCCGTGTGAAAAACCGCGACGATCACCTCGGCATTGCCAAAAGCCTGATTATAAGGGAAACCGGAAACGAGATTGATGTAATTATGGGAGGTGGAGAAGTATGGTTTTTGCCGGAAAATGAGATGGGTTTTCACGGAAAACCTGGAAAAAGAACCGATGGAATTAACCTGATCGAAGAAGCCAAAAAAAGAGGTTATACCGTGGTTTTTACCCTGGAAGAATTACAAAACCTGCCTGAATCGGCCTCACAGGTGCTTGGCTTGTTTGCTGCATTCGACACTTATATCGACAACCGCGATGAATCGGCTGTACGGCATACTTATACTGAAGAACAATTATTGGCCGAAGGTTTAACTGATTACATTCCGGGTACGCCAACCCTGGCCAATATGGTAAATGCAGCTATAATTATTTTGTCGAAAAACAGCCCAAAGGGATTTTATCTGGTAGCTGAGGAGGAAGGAACAGACAATTTTTCGAACAATGCTTTGAATGCACGAGGGGCTATCGAAGCAACCAAAAGGGCCGATGATGCCATTGGAGTAGCCCTGAGATTTGCTCAATCACAACCGGCTACCCTTATCATTACTGCATCCGACAGTGAAGCGAGCGGACTGAGCGTAATAGGAAACCCCAGGGTTGACAAGGAAGGAAATGTAATTCCAACAAGGGAATTTAAGCGGCTTGATGGCAGTGTTTATTTTACAGAATACCTCGACGGAAAAAATGGAACCGCCACTCCCCCATTCCTTTCGGCTCCCGATGCGAACAATGTCAGATGGCCATTTGCAGTTTCGTGGTCAACCGGTGGCGATCATTCAGGGAACGTGGTAGCCAGGGCTTTTGGAATCCAGGCAAACCTTCTGTTTGGCACTGTTGACAATACCATGATCTACAGAATAAAATACAAAGCGCTTTTCGGAAAATTTCCGGAAGAAGCACAACGATAAACGAGTTTAACATTGCCTTATTTTAATTTTATCTCTTTGATAAAATCATTTTGTGGATGAAGTACATTTCTCCTATGAACTGGCCGAAAAACAGCCATTAATAATTCTTTGATAATTACTCTTTTGCGTGCGGCACTCCTTACTTATGAGGGAGTGTTTTGCTTTTTAAGGGTTGAACTCAAAAATACCAGGCCAATTATTGCCGAAAGAAGGGAGGAACCCAGAATAGCCATTTTTGCATTGTCTATGATTTGCACATTGTCGAATGCAAGAATGGTTATAAAAATAGACATAGTAAACCCAATACCGCCAAGAAATCCTACGCCAATAATATTTCTCCATCGTAGATCCGCTGGCAGCCTACAGATTCCTAACACCGACCCCAGGTAGGTGAACAGAAAAATTCCCAGGGGTTTGCCAAACACCAACCCTGCAAAAATTCCAAGGCAGTAGGACTCGCCAAGGCCATTTACCCAGTTTCCCCCTATAGCAATACAAGTATTTGCAATTGCAAAAAAAGGCAAAATCAAAAAGGATACAGGTTTATGCAATAAATGCTCCAAACGGGCTGATGACGAAGAATCGGGTTTTTTATCGAATGGAATAACTGCAGCCAGCATGATTCCTGTAAAGGTAGCATGAACGCCCGAGTGAAGCATGATATACCACATTCCTAAACCACCTGCCAGATATGGGAAAAGGCTTTGTATTTTAAGCCTGTTAAATATAAATAAAACGCCAAGAATGGAAAATGCTGTTACAAGACTTTGTATATCAAGAGAATTTGAATAAAAAATTGCTATAACCAAAAGGGCTCCCATATCGTCGACCACGGCAAGGGCGGTTAAAAATACCTTAAGTGAAAGAGGAACTTTCTTTCCTAAAATAGATAAGATACCAACTGCAAAAGCAATATCGGTAGCCATAGGAATGCCAACACCGTTTTGACCTGGGGTTCCAAAATTTAAAATGGTGAAGAGGATGGCCGGTACCAGCATACCACCGATAGCTCCAATAACAGGAAAAGATGCGCTTTTCAGACTGGAAAGTTTCCCGGCCAGTATTTCCCGTTTCAGCTCCAAGCCTACTAACAGAAAAAAAACAGCCATAAGTCCTTCGTTAACCCAATGCACCAGGCTATGTTCGTATATCTTGTAATGCCAAAGCTGAATATATCCGTTCCGAAAATCTGAATTTGCTAATACCAACGATAAAACGGTGGCAGTAATCAAAAGCATTCCACCAGATTTGTCGCTGTTAAAAAATCCATTAAGCAATTTAGTAAGCCGCATAACGATAAAAAATATTTTCCTGCAAAAAAAAATGCCAGATTAAGCCAAGATGAACTGACAAAAAATCAAAGGAAATTCAACTTAGCAGATAGTTAGTTTTTTTCGACGTAGAGAGGTAAGTTTGCGAAGGTTTAATAACCACAATAAAATCAACTTAAAATTTTTGAATTTATTCTGTGTGGCGAAAATTTTTTCTGAATGCA